>NZ_JBIVIR010000003.1:0-447720 GCF_044749825.1 Streptomyces sp. NPDC088915 | reverse complement strand
TTAAGCACGCCGCCAGCGTTCGTCCTGAGCCAGGATCAAACTCTCCGTGAATGTTTACCGGATATCCGGTGCGACACTCGCGTTGAGCGGGACGGTCATGCCGGAATGTGGCCGACCGTCCACAGCGTCCTCGCTGTGTGTGCCACCCCGAGGGGTGGACTTTTTCAAAGGAACCTCGACCATCCGAAGATGGACGGGGTATCAACTAATCTGGCGTTGATTTTTGGCACGCTGTTGAGTTCTCAAGGAACGGACGCTTCCTTTGTACTCACCCTCTCGGGCTTTCCTCCGGGCTTTTCCCTTCGGTCTTGCGTTTCCGACTCTATCAGATCTTTCCGATCCGATTTCCTCGGTGCTTTCCGGTCCCTTTCGCTTTCGCTCCGGGGGCCTTTCGGCGTTTCCGACTTTATCAGAAGTTCTGAGTCGGATTTCCCGCCTCCCGTTCGGCCTTCCGGGCGCACGTCGGCGCCGGGGCTTCCCGTTCTGGCGGAGCCGTAAACGTACTGGAGCGGGGCGCCCCGATGCAAATCGAGGTGCCCCGCTCCACTGCCGTGCTGGTCAGGCTGTCCTGCCGGTCAGACCTCCACGACGACCGGGAGGATCATCGGGCGCCGGCGGTAGGTGTCGGAGACCCACTTGCCGACGGAACGGCGGATGAGCTGCTGGAGCTGGTGGGGCTCGACGACGCCGTCCTGGAACGACTTGTTCAGGGCCTGGTCGATCTTCGGGAGCACCGCGTCGAAGGCGGAGTCTTCGATGCCGGAGCCGCGGGCGTGGACGTGCGGTCCGCCGACGATCTTGCCGGTGGAGGAGTCGACCACCACGAAGACCGAGATGATGCCCTCCTCGCCGAGGATCCGGCGGTCCTTGAGGGAGGTCTCGGTGACGTCGCCGACCGAGAGGCCGTCGACGTACACGTAACCCGCCTGGACCTTGCCGGTGATCCGGGCGCGGCCGTCGACCAGGTCGACGACGACGCCGTCCTCGGCGATGACGATGTGGTCCTTGGGGATGCCCGTCATCGCGCCGAGTTCGGCGTTGGCGCGCAGGTGGCGCCATTCGCCGTGGACCGGCATGAGGTTCTTCGGACGGCAGATGTTGTAGAAGTACAGCAGCTCGCCGGCCGAGGCGTGGCCCGAGACGTGGACCTTGGCGTTGCCCTTGTGGACGACGTTCGCGCCCCAGCGGGTCAGGCCGTTGATCACGCGGTAGACCGCGTTCTCATTGCCCGGGATCAGCGAGGACGCCAGGATCACGGTGTCGCCGGGGACGATCCGGATCTGGTGGTCGCGGTTGGCCATGCGGGACAGGGCAGCCATCGGCTCGCCCTGGGAGCCCGTACAGACGAGCACGACCTCGTCGTCCGGCAGGTCGTCGAGGGTCTTCACGTCCACGACGAGACCGGCCGGGACGCGGAGGTAGCCCAGGTCGCGGGCGATGCCCATGTTGCGGACCATCGAGCGGCCGACGAAGGCGACCCGGCGCCCGTACTCGTGGGCGGCGTCGAGGATCTGCTGGATGCGGTGCACGTGGCTGGCGAAGCTGGCCACGATGATGCGCTTCGGGGCGTTCGCGAAGACGTTGCGCAGGACGTTCGAGATGTCCCGCTCCGGCGGGACGAAGCCCGGGACCTCGGCGTTCGTCGAGTCGGAGAGGAGGAGGTCGATGCCCTCCTCGCTGAGCCGGGCGAACGTGTGCAGGTCGGTGAGGCGGCCGTCCAGCGGGAGCTGGTCCATCTTGAAGTCGCCGGTGGCGACGACCATGCCCGCGGGGGTGCGGACCGCGACCGCGAGCGCGTCCGGGATGGAGTGGTTGACCGCGATGAACTCGCAGTCGAACGCGCCCAGGACCTCCCGGTCGCCCTCCTTCACCTCGAGGGTGTAGGGGCGGATGCGGTGCTCCTGGAGCTTGGCCTCGATCAGGGCGAGGGTCAGCTTGGAGCCGATCAGCGGGATGTCCGGCTTGAGCCGGAGCAGGTAGGGGACGGCACCGATGTGGTCCTCGTGGCCGTGCGTGAGCACGATGCCCTCGATGTCGTCGAGGCGGTCCCGGATGATGGTGAAGTCCGGGAGGATCAGGTCGATGCCGGGCTGCTCCTCTTCCGGGAAGAGGACGCCGCAGTCGACGATGAGCAGGCGGCCGTCGAATTCGAAGACCGTCATGTTGCGGCCGATCTCGCCGAGGCCGCCGAGCGGGATGACGCGCAGGGCGCCCTCGGGCAGCTTCGGCGGGGCGCCGAGTTCGGGATGCGGATGACTCAAAAGACTCTCCTCACCACGCGCGCCACGTACCCCCTGGCACGTGGCGCGCATGACAATCGTGCACTTGCTGTTGTGGGTGTTCAGTTATGGAGACCGTGTTCAGTTGTGAAGTCCGTTGTCAGAGTTCTACCCCGCCGGCGGCCAGATCGACCTTGAGCTGCGCCGTCTCCTGCGGGGAGAGTTCCACGAGCGGCAGCCGGAGCGGGCCGGCGGGGAGGCCCTGGAGGGCGAGGGCGGCCTTGGTGGTCATGACGCCCTGGGTGCGGAACATGCCGGTGTAGACCGGGAGCAGCTTCTGGTGGATCTCGGTCGCCTTCTGCACCTCGCCGCCCAGGTGGGCGTCGAGGAGGGCGCGGAGCTCGGGGGTGACGACGTGGCCCACGACGGAGACGAAGCCGCAGGCGCCCACGGAGAGCAGCGGCAGGTTGAGCATGTCGTCGCCGGAGTACCAGGCGAGGCCGGAGCGGGCGATGGCCCAGCTCGCGCGGCCGAGGTCGCCCTTGGCGTCCTTGTTGGCGACGACGCGCGGGTGCTCGGCGAGGCGGACGATCGTCTCGGTGTCGATCGGGACGCCGCTGCGGCCGGGGATGTCGTAGAGCATCACCGGGAGCTCGGTGGCGTCGGCGATGGCCGAGAAGTGCCGGTACAGGCCCTCCTGCGAGGGCTTGTTGTAGTAGGGCGTCACGGCGAGGAGGCCGTGGGCGCCGTCGCGCTCGGCCGTGCGGGCGAGCTCGACCGAGTGGTGGGTGTCGTTGGTGCCGATGCCGGCGACGACGTGGGCGCGGTCGCCGACCGCCTCCAGGACGGCTCGTACCAGCTCCGATTTCTCCGCGTCGCTGGTGGTGGGGGACTCGCCGGTGGTGCCGTTGATGACGAGGCCGTCGTTGCCCGCGTCCACCAGGTGGGTGGCGAGCCGCTGGGCGCCGTCGAGGTCGAGTGCGCCGTCCGCCGTGAAGGGCGTGACCATGGCGGTGAGGACCCGCCCGAAGGGGGTCTGCGGAGTGGAGATCGGAGCCATGGGTAACACGCTACTCGCTGCTCAGCGCCGGGTGTCCCCCTGGGGGACGGGAGAAGGGGAGCCCGGCGCTGCCTGCTCGGGGGTTCAGACAGCGCCGGGTCCGTTTGATCAGCCTAGATGAACTTCGTGAAACGTCGCAATACGGACACTTCGCGTGACGGGGTCGGACATGTGTGCCCTACGGGGCCACGCGCCCGTTCTTGTTGAAGGCGGCATGGGTCAGCGGCATCAGCCGGGCCCAGTGCTCCTCCATCTTCTCGCCGACCATCTCGATCTCCCGCTGCGGGAAGGACGGGACCGCGGCCAGCTCGTGCTGGGTGCGCAGGCCCAGGAAGTGCATGAGCGAGCGCGCGTTGCAGGTGGCGTACATCGAGGAGAAGAGGCCGACAGGGAGGACCGAACGGGCGACCTCGCGGGCGACGCCGGCGGCCAGCATCTCCTGGTACGTCTCGTACGCCTGCCGGTACGAGTCCTCCATCGTGCGGCTCACCAGGTCGTGCTGCTCCCGGGTGCCCTCGACGAAGACGTACTTGCCGGGGCGGCCCTCCTGGACGAGCTTGCGGGAGGCGTCGGGGACGTAGAAGACCGGCTGGAGCTCCCTGTAGCGGCCCGACTCCTCGTTGTACGACCAGCCCACGCGGTGCCGCATGAACTCGCGGAACACGAAGATCGGGGCGCTGATGAAGAAGGTCATCGAGTTGTGCTCGAACGGGCTGCCGTGGCGGTCCCGCATCAAGAAGTTGATGAGGCCCTTCGAGCGCTCCGGGTCCTTCTGGAGCTCTTCGAGGGACTGTTCGCCCGCCGTGGAGACCCGGGCGGCCCACAGGACGTCGGAGTCGGCCGCCGCGCTCTTGACCAGGTCGACGGTGACGTCGCTCCGGAAGTCGATCTTCACGTTCTCGGTGGGGCTGTCGCTCACCAGCGGTCCTTCCAGTCGGGGTGCAGCCGCCTACTTTAACGAGGGGCCGACGAGGGGTCCTCCACAGGTCGGACCCCCTCCTACTCGAGGACTGCATTCGGCCGGTTTGGTGAAATCCTTGGCGGAAAGGGGCACCGAACGACCGGTTTCGCCGTCTGTACCGGTGAAGCACGACGACACCCGAGGAGAGTGGCCCTGATGTTCCGCCGCCGAGAGCCCGTACCGTTCGCGTTCGTGGCGGAGGCCGAAAGTTTTCGCAGTAACGTCACTCCACCGCCCCGGGAGCGCCTCGGCGCCTCGCAGCTCGTGGGTCGCACCCTGCTCGGGCTGACCGTCGTGGCCGGCCTCGTCGGGTCGCTGGTCCTCGGGATGCCCTCGCTCCAGTCGGGTGACTCGGCCACGCGTCAGCAGCAGTCCGAGGCCTCCGACAACCGCTGAGGTAGCCTCACCGGGCATCGCCCCTTCGAGCGTGCTTGTGAGTGAGGATCTGTCGTGCCCCTGCCCTTTCTGACGGCCGACCGTGCTTTTGACGCGAACGACCAGGTCGCCCTGCCGTTCGACGACCACGACCAGTGGCGTCGTCCGTACCGGCCGGGGTCCTGGCGGGTCGGGGCGGCGGCGCTCTCGCTGCTGCTCGCCTCCTTCGTCCTCCTCGCCGCGGTGATCGTCGCCGCGGCGGGCTCCGTCGGCGGCGCGTCCGTCACCTTCGGCATCGCCGGGCTCGTCATCGTGGCCACCCTGCGGATGCTGCGGATGGGCACCTGGGTGAGCCGGGCCGGTGCGCGGCGCGTGGGCTTCCTCTCGACCGTCACCGTGCCGTGGGCCAAGGTGACGTCCGTACGGACCGTTCAGCAGCCGGTGCGCTGGCTGGGGCTCCCCCGTACCGTCCAGGGCCAGGCCCTAGTGCTCGGCCGGCAGGGTGGTGAGCAGCTGGTGCTGCTCACCGACCACAGCGCCGACTTCCTCTCCCGGGTCGAGGCCTTCGACCGGGCGGCCGACACGGTCGAGGCCTGGAACGCCGAGTACGGCCCGGCCCCCGCCCCCGCCGCCGCTACGCGCTGACCGGACGCCCCTCGTGGAGCGCGATGGCCCGCTGCATCGCCCGGCGGGCCCTGGGGGTGTCGCGGGCGTCGTGGTAGGCGACCGCGAGCCGGAACCAGCAGCGCCAGTCCTCGGGTGAGTCCTCCGTCTCGGCCTTGCGCCGGGCGAAGACCTCGTCGGCCGAGTCCCGGTCGATCCGGCCGCCCGCCGTGCGCGTCAGCTCGTCGACGGGCAGGCCGCCCTCCGCCTCCAGCTCGGCGGCGAGGCGGTTCGCCCGCCGCGCGAAACGGGTGTTCTTCCAGAGGAACCAGCCGCCGACCAGCGGCAGCAGGAACGCCACCGCGCCCATGCCCATGGCGGCCGGTTCGCCCGTGAGGAGCAGCAGGACGCCCTCCATCGCCACCACGCCGAAGACGAGCACGAGCACGGTGGAGAGGAAGACGTACGTGATCTTTCCGCCCATGGCCGTCAGCCCAGGTCCAGGAAGTGCTCCAGGCCGAAGGTGAGGCCGGGGGTGCCGGTCACGCGACGGGCGCCGAGCAGGATGCCCGGCATGAAGCTGGAGTGGTGCAGGGAGTCGTGCCGGACGGTGAGGGTCTCGCCCTCGCCGCCGAGCAGCACCTCCTGGTGGGCGAGGAGCCCGCGCAGGCGCACGGCGTGCACCGGGACGCCGTCGACGTCGGCGCCGCGGGCGCCGTCCAGGGCCGTGGTCGTGGCGTCGGGCTGCGGGGCGCAGCCTGCCTTCGACCGGGCCTCGGCGATGAGCTGGGCGGTGCGGGTGGCGGTGCCCGAGGGGGCGTCCACCTTGTTCGGGTGGTGCAGCTCGACGACCTCGACCGACTCGAAGTACGGGGCCGCGATCTGGGCGAACTTCATGGTGAGGACCGCGCCGATGGAGAAGTTCGGCGCGATGAGGACGCCGGTCCCCGGCGAGGCGTCGAGCAGGGTCCGCAGCCGCGCGAGGCGCTCCTCGGTCCAGCCGGTGGTGCCGACGACCGCGTGGATGCCGCGGCTCAGGCAGAACTCGAGGTTCTCCATCACCGAGTCGGGCGTGGTCAGCTCGACCACGACCCGGGCGTCCGCCTCGACGAGCTGCGACAGCTCGTCGCCGCGGCCGAGGGCCGCGACCAGTTCCATGTCCTCGGCGGCCTCGACGGCCCGGACCGCTTCGGAGCCGATGCGGCCCCGGGCTCCGAGGACCGCCACGCGCAGCTTGCTCATTGCTCTTCCTTAGGGGGACTCGTGGGTCAGGAGACCGCTTGCTGGAGGCGGTCGGCCTGCTTGTCCTTCAGCGGGCCGATCACCGCGAGCGAGGGTCGCTGCTCCAGTACATCGCGGGCGACCTCCCGGACCTCGTCCGGGGTGACGGCCGCGATCCGGGTCAGCATGTCGTCGACCGACATCTGGCTGCCCCAGCACAGCTCGCTCTTGCCGATGCGGTTCATCAGCGCGCCGGTGTCCTCCAGGCCGAGGACGGTCGAGCCGGAGAGCTGGCCGACGGCGCGGCGGATCTCCTCGTCCGTGAGGCCGTCGGAGGCGACCTTGGCGAGCTCGTCCCGGCAGATCCTCAGGACGTCGTGGACCTGACCGGGGCGGCAGCCCGCGTACACCCCGAAGAGGCCGCAGTCGGCGAAGCCCGAGGTGTACGAGTACACGCTGTAGGCCAGGCCGCGCTTCTCGCGGACCTCCTGGAAGAGGCGGGAGGACATGCCGCCGCCGAGGGCGGTGTTCAGTACGCCGAGGGCCCAGCGGCGCTCGTCGGTGCGGGCCAGGCCCGGCATGCCGAGGACCACGTGGGCCTGCTCGGTCCTGCGGTTCAGGAGCTCGACGCGGCCCGCCGCGCGCAGGGTGCGGCGGCCGTCGCGGGGGGCGACGGGGACGGCGTCGGCGTGCCCGAGGGCGCCGGCCTTCTCGAAGGCGCGGCGGACCTGGCGCACCACCGTGGCGTGGTCGACGTTGCCGGCGGCGGCGACGACCAGGTGGGTCGGGTCGTAGTGCTTCTTGTAGAAGCGGGCGATCTGGCTCCGGGTGAGCGCGTTGATGGTGTCGACGGTGCCGAGGACCGGACGGCCCAGCGGGGTGTCGCCGAACATCGTCTGCGCGAACAGCTCGTGCACGACGTCACCGGGGTCGTCCTCGGTCATCGCGATCTCCTCGAGGATGACGCCGCGCTCGGCGTCCACGTCCTCGTCGAGGACGAGCGAGCCGGTGAGCATGTCGCAGACGACGTCGATCGCGAGCGGCAGGTCGGTGTCGAGGACCCGGGCGTAGTAGCAGGTGTACTCCTTCGCCGTGAAGGCGTTCATCTCGCCGCCGACCGCGTCGATCGCGGCGGAGATGTCGAGGGCGGACCGCTTGTGGGTGCCCTTGAAGAGGAGGTGCTCCAGGTAGTGGGTCGCGCCGTTGAGCGTGGGCGTCTCGTCGCGGGACCCGACGTGCGCCCAGATGCCGAAGGTGGCGGAGCGCACGGAGGGGAGGGTCTCGGTGACGATGCGGAGGCCGCCGGGGAGGGTCGTGCGGCGGACCGTGCCGACGCCGTCCTTGCCCGGCAGAAGCGTTTGGGTACGGGCGACGGCCCGCCCCTCCGAAGAGGGGCGGGCCGTCGCGCGGGAACTACGGGACGTCACTTGGCGGCGTCGTCCTTCTCGCCCTCGGCGTCCTCGTCCGCGATCACGGGGACCAGGGAGAGCTTGCCGCGCTGGTCGATCTCGGCGATCTCGACCTGGACCTTGGAGCCGATCGCGAGCACGTCCTCGACGTTCTCCACGCGCTTGCCACCGGCGAGCTTGCGGATCTGCGAGATGTGCAGCAGGCCGTCCTTGCCGGGCATGAGGGAGACGAAGGCACCGAAGGTGGTGGTCTTGACGACCGTACCCAGGTAGCGCTCGCCGACCTCCGGCATGGTCGGGTTGGCGATGCCGTTGATCGTGGCGCGGGCGGCCTCGGCCTGCGAGCCCTGCTGGGCACCGATGTAGATGGTGCCGTCGTCCTCGATCGTGATCTCGGCGCCGGTGTCCTCCTGGATCTGGTTGATCATCTTGCCCTTGGGGCCGATGACCTCGCCGATCTTGTCCACGGGGATCTTGACGGTGATGATGCGCGGCGCGTTCGGGGACATCTCGTCCGGAACGTCGATCGCCTCGTTCATCACGTCGAGGATGTGCAGACGTGCGTCGCGGGCCTGCTTCAGCGCGGCGGCCAGGACCGAGGCGGGGATGCCGTCGAGCTTGGTGTCGAGCTGGAGCGCGGTCACGAACTGCTTGGTGCCGGCGACCTTGAAGTCCATGTCGCCGAAGGCGTCCTCCGCACCGAGGATGTCGGTGAGGGCGACGTAGTGCGTCTGGCCGTCGATCTCCTCGGAGATCAGGCCCATGGCGATGCCGGCGACGGCGGCCTTGAGCGGCACACCGGCGTTCAGCAGCGACATGGTGGAGGCGCAGACCGAGCCCATCGACGTCGAACCGTTGGAGCCGAGGGCCTCGGACACCTGACGGATCGCGTAGGGGAACTCCTCGCGGGTCGGGAGGACCGGCACGATGGCGCGCTCGGCGAGGGCGCCGTGGCCGATCTCGCGGCGCTTGGGCGAGCCCACGCGGCCGGTCTCGCCGACGGAGTACGGCGGGAAGTTGTAGTTGTGCATGTAGCGCTTGCGGGTCACCGGGGAGAGGGTGTCCAGCTGCTGCTCCATGCGGAGCATGTTGAGGGTGGTGACGCCCAGGATCTGGGTCTCGCCACGCTCGAACAGCGCCGAGCCGTGCACGCGCGGGATGGCCTCGACCTCGGCCGCGAGCGTACGGATGTCGGTCAGGCCGCGGCCGTCGATGCGGACCTTGTCCTTGATGACGCGCTCGCGGACCAGCTTCTTGGTCAGCGCGCGGTACGCGCCGCCGATCTCCTTCTCGCGGCCCTCGAAGGCCGGGAGGAGCTTCTCGGCGGCGATCTCCTTGATGCGGTCGAGCTCGGCCTCGCGCTCCTGCTTGCCGGCGATGGTGAGCGCCTTGGCGAGCTCGCCCTTGACGGCGGCGGTGAGCGCCTCCAGGACGTCGTCCTGGTAGTCCAGGAAGACCGGGAACTCGCCGGTGGGCTTGGCGGCCTTGGCGGCGAGGTCCGACTGGGCCCGGCAGAGGACCTTGATGAAGGGCTTCGCGGCCTCGAGACCGGCGGCGACGACCTCCTCGGTCGGCGCCTCGGCGCCGCCCTTGACGAGCTCGATCGTCCGCTCGGTGGCCTCGGCCTCGACCATCATGATCGCGACGTCGCCGTCCTCCAGGACGCGACCGGCGACCACCATGTCGAAGACGGCGTCCTCGAGCTCGGTGTGCGTCGGGAAGGCGACCCACTGGCCCTTGATCAGGGCGACGCGGGTGGCGCCGATGGGGCCGGAGAAGGGCAGGCCCGCCAGGATCGTCGACGCGGAGGCGGCGTTGATCGCGACCACGTCGTACAGGTGGTCGGGGTTGAGCGCCATGATCGTCTCGACGATCTGGATCTCGTTGCGCAGGCCCTTCTTGAAGGAGGGGCGCAGCGGGCGGTCGATCAGGCGGCAGGTGAGGATCGCGTCCTCGGAGGGGCGGCCCTCCCGGCGGAAGAAGGAGCCGGGGATCTTGCCGGCCGCGTACTGCCGCTCCTCGACGTCCACCGTGAGGGGGAAGAAGTCGAGCTGGTCCTTGGGGCGCTTCGAGGCGGTGG
Source organism: Streptomyces sp. NPDC088915 (assembly GCF_044749825.1). Classification (NCBI taxonomy): domain Bacteria; kingdom Bacillati; phylum Actinomycetota; class Actinomycetes; order Kitasatosporales; family Streptomycetaceae; genus Streptomyces; species Streptomyces sp. NPDC088915. Next base: position 437,792 of record NZ_JBIVIR010000003.1, on the reverse strand, counting down.
TCGCCGAGAGGACCATCGTGTCGTCGTCCAGGTAGGCGACGGCGGAGCCGGCGGCCTGCTTGGCGAGACGGCCGGTCTCGAAGCGGATGGTGCGGGTGCCGAAGGTTCCGTTGTCGATGACGGCCTCGGCGTAGTGGGTCTCGTTCTCCACTATGGGGTTCTCCTACGTGTTCGTCTTTGCGTCCGGGGCCCGTGTGGCCGGGGACGGTGTGCGACGGCGGCGGAGAAGCTCGGAGGGCGGGCCGGTCTTCGATCGAAGCACCCGGGGATTCGGTTCCGGGGGCCACTACCGAGGACCGGCGGCTGGCCGGCGGCTTCTCGCTCGTCGTTATGGGGTTGTGGCTACCAGACTAAATGTCCGTACGCACTTCGCGCACGTACGGCAGCGCTCGCGGCAGCACGTACGGCAAAGGGAGCGGCCCCCTGACAGGGGGAACCGCTCCCTTCACGGCGTCTTACTTGGCGCCGCCGGCCGCACCGCGGCGGATGCCGAGGCGGTCGACCAGCGTACGGAAGCGCTGGATGTCCTTCTTGGCCAGGTACTGCAGCAGGCGGCGGCGCTGGCCGACCAGGATCAGCAGACCACGGCGGGAGTGGTGGTCGTGCTTGTGCTGCTTGAGGTGCTCGGTCAGGTCCGAGATGCGACGGGACAGCATCGCGACCTGGACCTCGGGGGAGCCGGTGTCGCCCTCCTTGGTGCCGAACTCGGCCATGATCTGCTTCTTGACGGCGGCGTCGAGAGCCACGCGGATCTCCTCTTGGTTCGTGCGCCCGCGAGTGCCCCTGGTCCATGTCTCAGGGGAAGCTTCCGTGACTCGACGGGCGAAGGTCCGATGGGCGCAGCTTCCAGAGGCTTCGAGGGCTTCCGGGAGCGCGTACACAAACGGCCGTCACACAGCGTACCAGCTCGCCGGAGCGCGCCCGGGGTCCTTTTCCCGCCCCTCCCCGTCGGGGGGCTACTTGCTGGTGAGGGAGCGGACCGTGGTGAAGACGTCGAGGACGGCGAGGCAGAGCGGGACGAGGGAGAGCAGGACGAAGCCCTCGGCCAGGTCGAGGAGGCGGCCCCAGAAGGGCGAGAGGCCCTTCTTCGGGATGATCAGGCCGATCGCGGTGATCAGCGCGGCCCCGCCGGCGACGGCGGCGGTGAGCCAGATCGTGCGGATGTCGAGGCCGCCGCGGTCCCCGTACATCAGGAGGTCCTTGACCAGGTCGGCCGGCGGGTTCAGGGAGAGGCCGAGGACGAGCAGCGCGATGGCGGCGATGCCGGCGACCAGGACGCAGGCGACCTGGGAGGTGTAGCGGAAGAGGCGGGCGCGCAGCAGCATCGCGAGGCCGGAGGCGAGGGCGAGGAGTTGGCCCCAGACGTTTCCGGCGAAGCCGAGGACGGCGGCGGAGCCGACGACGACGGCCGCGCAGCCGCCGACCAGGCCGAGGAGCATCTCGTGGCCGCGGCGGGCCTGGAGCGCGATGCGCTCGCCGTCGACGGGACGGCCCTCCCCGCCGGGCTGCTGCGGGTCGCCGAGGAACTCGTCGTCGGCGGCGCTGCGCGGGGCGGCGTAGCCGATGGGGAGCCGGGCGAAGCGGGCGGAGAGGCCGGGCAGGAAGGCGACGAGGCCGATGGCGACGGGGGCGCAGACGGCGGCGGTCTCGGTGGCGGTCGACTCGGTGAGGATCGCGACGAAGGTGGCGAGGGTGCCGACGGCGGCGAGGAAGGTGGCGGCGACGAAGGGGGCGTCCCCGCTGGGGGTGAGCGCGACGAGGGCGACGGAGGCGACGAGGACGGTGACGCAGCCGAGCAGGAACTGGAGGCGGCCGGGGCCCTGGCCGGCGTCGGGGCCGACGATGCCGGAGCCGGCTATGAGGAGCAGGGGCAGGGCGCCGAGGCCGAGGGCGACGGCGGTCGGCCGGTCCCGGTAGACGCGGGCGCGGACGCCGGCGAAGGCGGTGAGGAGGAGTCCCGCGGCGCCCGCGACGATCCCGGGGAGGCCGTGCATGTCGTGGCGGACCGGGTCGGCGTACCAGAGGACGAAGCCCATGAGGACGAGGAGCAGCACGCCGCCGAGGAGCCCGGCGCCGCGCAGCAGTTCGTCGCTCCACAGGTGGCGGTCGCGGGTGACGGCGGAGGCGACGGCGTCGGAGACGTCGTCGTAGACGGCCGGCGGCAGGGACTGGGCGAAGGGGCGCAGGGAGAGCACCTCGCCGTCGAGGACCTGCTGGGCGGCCAGGGTGCGGGCGCCGTCCAGGACGGATCCGTCGCGGCGGACCAGGTGGTAGCCGGTGGGGGTGCCCGCGGCCTGGGTCTGGCCGGTGAGCCGCAGGATCTCCGGGTGGACGTCGGCGACGGCGATGTCCTCGGGGAGCGCGACGTCGATGCGGCTGTCCGGCGCCACGACGGTGACGCGGCAGAAACCGGTCGCTGCGGTCGTACTCACGTGTGTGGACCCCCTGATTCGCGGTTGCGCACGATGCGCGCGCCACCCTACCGGGGACCGTCGGCGGGGGCTGCAAGTAGGATCGCCGTCCCATGGGGGAAGTCCGCGCGCCCGGCTGCCGACGGGAGTGCCGGCGCGGATGCTCCCGCCACGAGCCCGCCTCCAACGAGGGATTGATGCGCCGGTGAGCCAGATCGTCGTCAAACGCCCGCCGAGGTCCCTTCCTCCGGAAGTGCCCGGTGAGGAACTGGTCCTGGAGTCTCCGCCGGAACTTCCGCGGGGGCAGCAGGAGTCGGCGCTGATGCAGTTGCTCCCGATGCTCGGCATGGGTTCGTCGGTGGTCTTCTTCTTCATGACGCCGTCTCCGATCATGCGGATCATGGGCGTGCTGATGCTGGCGTCGACGGTCGGCATGGCCATCGCCCAGGTCGTCCGGTTCCGTCGCGGTACGCAGGGGCAAATGGCCGATGTCCGCCGCGACTACCTCAAATACCTCGCGCAGACCCGGCGTACGGTCCGTCGCACGGCGCGCGGGCAGCGGGACGCGCAGCTCTATCTGCACCCCGCCCCCGAGCAGTTGTGGTCGGTGGTGGCCGAGGGCTCGCGGGTGTGGGAGCGGCGGGTCGGCGACCACGACTTCGGGCAGGCCCGGATAGGCCTGGGCGCCCAGCAGCTGGCGACGCCGCTGGTGGCGCCGGAGACCGCGCCGGTGGACGAGCTGGAGCCGCTGTGCGCGGGGGCGATGCAGCAGTTCCTCGCGGTGCACGGCACGCTGGACGGGCTGCCGATGGCGGTCTCGATGCGGGCGTTCTACCACGTGACGGTGTCGGGCGAGCCGGAGTCGGTGCAGGCGGCGGCGCGTTCCCTGGTGGCGCAGCTGGTGACGCTGCACTCCCCCGACGACTTGATGCTGGCCGTGGTGGCGGCGCGGTCGGCGCAGGAGCGCTGGGACTGGACGAAGTGGCTGCCGCACGCGCAGGTGCCGGGGCAGGTCGACGGGGCCGGTACGAGGCGGCTGTTCGGCGACGACCTCGGTGAGCTGGAGCAGTTGGTGCGCTCCCGGCTGGACGGCCGGCCGCGGTTCTCCCGCGAGAACCAGCCGGTGCTGGACCAGCCGCACGTGGTCGTGGTCCTGGACGGCGGCATGGTGCCGCCGGACTCGCTGCTCGCGGCGGCCGAGGGCCTCCAGGGCGTGACGATCGTGGAAGTGGTGTCCGGCGAGCTCGACGAGCCGCGCGGCGGGCTGTCGGTGGTGGTGCGGCCGGGGCGGCTGCGTCTGGAGTCGGGCGGCGGCTTCGCGTACGAGGGGCTGCCGGACGGCATGTCCCTGCCGGCGGCCGAGGCGCTGGCCCGGCAGCTGGCGCCGCTGCGGATGGGCGGCGGGGACGACGACGAGCCGCTGCTCGCCAACCTGGACTTCACGGACCTGCTGAACCTGGGGGACGCGGGCGCGGTGGACGTGGCCAGGACCTGGCGGCCGAGGTCGGTGGCCGAGCGGCTGCGGGTGCCGATCGGCGTCGGCGAGGACGGGCAGCCGGTCATGCTGGACCTGAAGGAGGCCGCGCAGGAGGGCATGGGCCCGCACGGCCTGTGCGTGGGCGCGACGGGTTCCGGCAAGTCGGAGCTGCTGCGGACGCTGGTGCTGGGTCTGGCGGTGACGCACTCCTCGGAGACGCTGAACTTCGTCCTCGCGGACTTCAAGGGCGGCGCGACCTTCGCGGGCATGTCGCAGATGCCGCACGTGGCGGCGGTCATCACCAACCTGGCGGACGACCTGACGCTGGTGGACCGCATGGGCGACGCGATCCGCGGCGAGCTCCAGCGGCGCCAGGAGCTGCTGCGCTCGGCGGGCAACTACGCCAACATCCACGACTACGAGAAGGCGCGGGCGGCGGGCGCGCCGCTCGAACCGCTGGCGTCGCTGGTCCTGGTGATCGACGAGTTCTCCGAACTCCTCACCGCCAAGCCGGACTTCATCGACATGTTCATCCAGATCGGCCGGATCGGCCGTTCGCTGGGCGTGCACCTGCTGCTGGCCTCGCAGCGCCTGGAGGAGGGCAAGCTGCGCGGCCTCGACACGTACCTCTCGTACCGGATCGGTCTGCGGACGTTCTCGGCGGCGGAGTCGCGGACGGCGATCGGCGTGCCGGACGCGTACCACCTGCCGTCGGTGCCCGGTTCGGGCTATCTGAAGTTCGGCACGGACGAGATGACCCGTTTCAAGGCGGCGTACGTCTCGGGGACGTACCGGACGGACGGGCCGCGTCTGGAGGTGGGGCAGCTGCCGGTGGAGCGGCGGCCCGCGCTGTTCACGGCGTCGCCGGTGCCGGTGGTGTACGCGGCGCCGGACCCGGCGTACCTGACGGAGCGGCGCGCGGAGGAGGACGACGCCCTGGCGGACACGGTCCTCGACGTGATCGTGCGGCGTCTGGAGGGGCAGGGGGTGCCGGCGCACCAGGTGTGGCTGCCGCCGCTCGACCGGGCGCCCTCGCTCGACCAACTGCTGCCGGGGCTCGCGCGGACGGCGGAGCGGGGCTTCACGGCGACGGAGTACACGCGTCAGGGCGCGCTCACGGTGCCGCTCGGGCTCATCGACAAGCCGTTCGAGCAGCGGCGCGAGGTGCTGTACCGGGACTTCTCGGGCGCGGCCGGTCACATGATGGTGGTCGGCGGCCCGCAGTCCGGGAAGTCGACGATGCTGCGGACGCTGATCTCGTCGTTCGCGCTCACCCACACCCCGGCCGAGGTGCAGTTCTACTGCCTGGACTTCGGCGGCGGCGGCATGGTGTCGCTGGCCGACCTGCCGCACGTCGGCGGGGTCGCGTCCCGGCTCGACCCGGAGCGGGTGCGGCGGACGGTGGCCGAGGTGATGGGGGTGCTGAACCGGCGGGAGGAGTTCTTCCGCGCGCACTCCATCGACTCGATCGCGACCTACCGGCGCAAGCGGGCGGCGGGCGAGCTGCCGGGCGAGGCGTGGGGCGACGTCTTCTTGGTGGTGGACGGCTGGGGCGGCTTCCGGAACGAGTACGAGGGCCTGGAGGGGACCGTGTCCGACCTGGCCGCGCGCGGCCTCGGCTACGGCATCCACGTGGTGATCACGGCCTCCCGGTACATGGAGGTGCGGGCGGCCCTGAAGGACCAGATGCTGGGCCGGCTCGAACTGCGGCTCGGTGACGTCATGGACTCGGAGTTCGACCGGAAGGTCGCGGCGAACGTGCCGACCGGGGTGCCGGGGCGCGGCCAGGTGCCGGAGAAGCTGCACTTCATGGGGGCGCTGCCGCGGATCGACGGGTCGAGCGCGAGCGACGACCTCGCGGTGGGCACGGCGTCCTTCGTCGAGGCCGTGCGGACCGGCTGGCAGGGTCCGCCGGCGCCGCCGGTGCGGCTGCTTCCGCACAAGCTGTCGGCCGACCGGCTGCCGAAGGGCTTCGAGTTCCCGCAGCACGGCGTCGCGATCGGCATCGACGAGACGCGGCTCGAGCCGGTCTTCGTCAACTTCGAGACGGATCCGTTCTTCCTGATCTTCGGCGAGAGCGAGTCCGGCAAGACGAACCTGCTGCGGCTGATCGTCCAGCAGATCGCCCAGCGGTACTCCCCCGACGAGGCGAAGCTCGTCGTGGGCGACTACCGCCGGGCGCTGCTCGGCAGCCTGCCGGAGGAGCACCTGCTCGAGTACGCGCCGATGGCGAGCTCGATGCAGATGCACATGGAGGCGCTCTCGGGCGTGTTCGCCCGCCGGCAGCCGCCGCAGGACGTGACGCCGCAGCAGCTGCGGGACCGCAGCTGGTGGTCGGGTCCGCAGGTCTTCATCGTCGTCGACGACTACGACCTGGTGGCGACGAGCGCGGGGAACCCGCTGGCGCCGCTCGCGGAGTACCTGCCCTTCGCCCGGGACACGGGCGTGCGGTTCATCATCGCGCGCAACAGCGCGGGCGCCTCCCGCTCGATGTACGAGTCCTTCATGCAGCGCATCAAGGAGCTGGGCGCGCAGGGCGTCGTCCTGTCGGGCGACCCGGCGGAGGGCGACCTGCTCGGCGCGGTCCGGCCCCGTCCGATGCCGCCGGGCCGCGGCTACTTCGTGGGGCGCCGGGGCGGCGCGTCGCTGGTGCAGACGGGTCGGCTGCCGGAGCTGTGACCGGGCGCGCGGCCGGGTGCCGGGCCCGGGGCGGGAGCTTCCGCCCCGGGGCCGCCCGGCGGTCTTCACGTCCGCACAGGCGCCGTTGGACGTGCACACCTCACAACTGAAAACATCGCACCAGACCGGCCGAGGCTCGATCAAGGAGGAAACCGTGTCGTTCGACGACGAGTGGGCCCAGCACAAGAACGTCGCCTTGGAACACCAGTCGTCGAGCACGCGGCTGAACCAGGTGCCCTCCGATCCCGGCGGCGGGGGACAGCCGGACCTGGCGACGTCGCCGGCCAGGAAGAAGGCGGCCGCCGGAACCATCGAGAACCACATCCAGCCCGATGTGAAGGCGGCCGCGGACGCCGGGGACGAGGGCACCAACGGGGCCGTCGCCGAGTTCAAGGGCTGGGAGACGGCGGCCGGGCTGAAGAAGGCCCACGACCACTGGGACGGCCAGGTGAAGCGCCTGATGGCGCGGCTGGACTCGGAGAAGACCGCGCTGCGGGGCGCGTCGACGCTGTTCACCAACAACGACATCACGACGGGGTACAGCTTCACCCCGGTGCAGTCCAAGGTCTCGGGTCTTTAGGGGGAATCGCAGTGCCGACGTACCAGGAGATCATGGAGACCGATCTCGGCAAGCTGAGCACCGCCGCCGACGGCTGGAAGAGCATGGCGGAGAAGTTCAAGAAGGTCGAGGACACGTACGAGAAGGAGGTCCAGAGCGTCGCCACGGGCGGGCCGCTGTGGACCGGCCAGGCTCAGCAGGTCAGCGCGACCAACTTCAACATCACCCGCAAGGAGCTCGACTCGGCGCAGAAGGAGGCGCGCGCCATGGAGTCGCTCCTCCGGGACGCGCACAGTACGTTCACCGAGCTCAAGGGCCGGGTGAAGGCGGCGGTCGACGAGGCCGTGACCGCCGGCATGAAGGTCTCCGAGTACGGGAACGCCAGCTACGACTTCAGCAAGGTCAGCGCCCAGGAGGCCAACGCCATCCGCCACGACCCGGGCCTGCGGGACGTGGAGATGTCGTACACGAGCAAGATCAACGACGCGGTCAAGGCGGTCACGGAGTTCGACGCGGACGTCAAGACCGCCCTGCTCAACGCCTCGGGGGCGGACGGCACCGCCCCCCTGGGCTTCAACGCGAAGCCGGTCGGCGACGTCGAGGCCGTCGAGGCGCTGGCGCTGTCGGAGAAGGTCCGCGAGGGCAAGGCGTCGAAGGAGGAGCTGGAGCACTACCGGGACCTGCTCCAGCAGAATTCCAAGGACACGCACTTCAGCGAGGCCTATCTGGACGGCCTCGGCGCGAAGGACGCCCTGAAGATCGCGGACCGGATGAACCTGGCGTCGAACGAGCGGGGCATCTCGGACGCCGAGAAGAAGCTCTACAACTCGATCAACGCCGGGCTCGCGGACACGATCGCCTCCGGCACGAAGGACCCGAACGGCTATGCGTACCGGCCGTTCGTGGACGGGCTCAAGAAGCTCGGCACGGAGAACCTCGCGAGCAACGTCAGCCCGACCAACGGCTACCAGATGCTCGTCACGCTGATGAAGCAGGGGGACCCCAAGGCGTACGGCAAGGAGTTCCTGAACGAGATCGGCGACGACATGATCCGGGCCGAGAAGGAGAAGCCCAACATCTGGCTGCACTTCTTCGACGGCGAGCGGCCGAACATCGCCCACGACCCGCTGGACGGCCTGCTCGACATCATGAGCAAGGACCCCGGGGACGCGGAGTACTTCCTCGACCCCAAGGCCCCCGGGAACGCGAACGAGCACCTGAAGTTCCTCCTCACGGACCGGAAGTGGCCGGACCCGGTGATGAACACCCTGTACTCGGCGCCCATGGAGATGGACGACCCCTTCAAGGCGACGGGCCTCGGCAACGCGATCCAGGCGGCGGCGACGGGGCACGAGCCGGGTGAGAAGCCGGGGCCGATCGGCGCGCACACCGAGGGCCAGTCCAGGGTCATGCACCACGCGATCCGGTACCTCGACTCCGAGATGAACGGCGACGAGCTCCCCGACGAGCTCAAGAACATCCAGAAGCCCATGGCACACGCCCTCGCCGACTACGTGGCCGACACCCATGTGATCCTGGGCGGCGAGGACGCGAACTACGGCGGCAGCGCCGGCAAGGATGCGATCCACGGCTCCGGGAACGACTCCCACATCGCGGTCGGCCAGGGCAGCCTCGTCCGCGTCATGCGCGGCATCGGCGACGACAGCGAGTCCTTCGCCCTGATGTACGAGTCCGAGCTCGCCTACTCCGCCCAGCAGCTCGCCGACGCCCCCGCGTTCGAGGGTGACGCACAGCACGGGCAGAGCGCCGAATGGGACCACCGGTCGCGCGGCGTCGGCCTGGCGGTGGGCGCCCTCAACGGGATCGGTGCGGACATCTACATCGACAAGGAGGACGACAAGGTCAAGTGGGCCGAGTCGACCGCGGAGTACGCGGGGAACGGCGTCAACAGCGTCGTCGGCGAGATCCCCCTGGCCGGCTCCGCCGCCGGTGCCATCGTCGACACCGCCAAGTTCGAATGGGTCCAGGATGTCACCGACGCGGCGGAGGAGCAGGGCAAGAAGGACTCGAGCGAGAACTACTCCAAGGGCAAGGACGGCTTGAACAGCCTGTACAACGCCTGGCAGACGGAGGAAGGAAACCTCAACAATGCTGCGTACGGTTCGGCGAAGGACACCGCGAACGGCGCCTACGAGGACGGACGCAGTGGCGCGGCGGCGCACCTGGGCAACTGAGCACGCCCGGGCCCTCGCCTGCGTGACCGCGACGGCGCTGGTGGCGCTGACCGCCACCGCCTGCTCCTCCGGGGATTCCGGCTCGCGGGTCGAGGGGCTGTGCGGCCCGGCGGCGGACTCCACCGCGGGGAAGTCCCTGCGCGAGGTCCTCGGGACCGACGACTTCACGGCCGAAGCCCTCACGTCGGACGAGCGTTTCGCCGAGCGGTTCAAGAAGGACCTGGAGGAATGGGGAGGCGGCCCGAACTCGACCTCGCCCTCCTTCCTGTGCAGGTTCGTGCCCGAAGACAGCAAGAACCACGTGCTCCTCGGCTTCGCGTGGTCTCCCGCCGACCAGCCCGACAAGGAGCGCGCGGAGGGCGGCAAGGCCTACGACGTGAGCGGTGCCACGGGGACGGCTCTTCCTCTGGCCGCCGAGCTCTTCACACCGTGCGAGCTGGGGGGCGAGCTGAGCGGGCCGTCACGCAAGGCCGTTCTCCGTGCCGACGCCACCCTCACGGTGGACCGCGGCAGGAACACGGACCGGCAGAGGGAGGCGAGTGAGCTCTCCTTCCTCTACCTCATGACGCGCGAGGCCGCGAAGGTCCTCGGCTGCGAGAACCACCCTCTGGCGGACGACCCCGTCGTCAAGCCCCTGACCGGAAGCACCCCCTGATGATCCACGTGAAGCACACCGCCCGGAGCGCGGCGAGCGCCGTCCTCCTCCTTTTCCTGGCCGGCTGCGGGAGCGGCGGGGAGGAGGCCGGAGGAGACCTGAGCGTGGACCGGGTGGTCGAGGTCGCCGACGAGGCCGGCGAGGGCGGGACCGACACGTGCCCGCTGCCCTACGACGCCGGCGCGGCGGCGAAGGCCGCGAAGCTGGACGGTGACCTGCGGCCGGGAGCGGCCGGTGCCGAGGCGGACGAGCCCGCCGCGACCGCCGAGGGCGGGCGGACGACGGACGCGCAGTCGCCCTGGGCGGGCAAGCCGGGGGCGCTGATCACCTGCTCGTACCACCTCGGCGGGGAGGACCTGAAGGTCCGCACCGGCGCCGTGAGCGAGGGGAACGCCGTGTACCTCCAGGCGCCCGTCATCCAGGCCGCCGGCGGCATGGACCCCTCCACGCTCAGGGCGTACACCGTCAAGGGGGCCGGGGCGAAGGCCGGGGAGGCCGTGCAGAGCGAGGGCGGGAACGTGGTGACGGTCCGGCTCGACTCCGGCGGCAAGGGCGACCTCGCCCTGGTCCTGACCGCCGGGGACGCCGGGAAGACCTCGCTGGAGCGCGGACAGGTCCTCGCACTCGCCCGGGCCTTCGCCTCGCAGGCGAAGTGAATCCCCCGGTTCCGTCTGACAGGGCGTCCGCCCGGCGTCCATGATGGGACCGCTACGCCGTTCCGCCTTTTTCCACCGCACGAAGGAGCAGAGCCAGATGGGCACCCAGCAGGAGAAGGACGAGCTGTACGCGCTCGACATCAGCGGTGTCGAGTGGCAGGGAGCCCCCGGGACCAGCCCCGACGAGGAGCGCGTGGAGATCGCCCACCTGCCGGGCGGCGCCATCGCGATGCGCTCCTCCCTCGACCACGACACCGTGCTGCGCTACACCAAGGCCGAGTGGGACGCCTTCGTCCTGGGTGCCAAGGACGGGGAGTTCGACCTGCGGTAGGCCCCGCCGGAACGCGAAGGGGCCCGCTCCCCCCGAGGGAGCGGGCCCCTTCCGCGTCCCCGGGGGGCCGCGGCGCGGACGCGGGTCAGTACGCCTCGGTGAAGAGGCGGGAGGCCTTGACGTCGGTGGCGCGGTAGCTGTCCTTGCCCTGCTCGACGATCTGGGCGACCTTCTCGAGCCGGTCCTTCATGTCCTCGGCGCGCTTCTTGTACTTGCCCTGGAGGATCTCGTACTCGTGGTGCGCGTCACCGTCCCAGGTGTCGGTGACGACCCTGAGCGCGGTGTCCATCTCCTGGATGTCCTTGATGATGTTCTGCGAGACCGTGCGGATGCGGTTCGCCATCTCCTGGACGGTCTCGTACCGTACCCGGGTGCCGGCGCTGTCGACAGACATTTCGTCCCCTTTTCTTAGAGGTTGTTGAGCGCGGAGCTGTTGGCGGCGGCGAACGCGGCACGGACCTCGTCGTCGTTCGCGTTGCTGAGGTTCTTCGTCTCGCCGACGGCGTTGAGCAGCACGCCCAGCAGACGGCGGATGGTGTCGTGGTCCTCGTTCAGGAGCGTCTGGGCCTGCTTGAAGCCGATGGCGCCGACACCGGTCCAGCCGGCGCTGCACGTCTCCAGGATGTTGGCGAGCTCGCGCGCCTGCTTGGAGACCGCCTCACCGGTCTCCGTGATCTTGTTCTTGGCCTTGACGACCGGGTCGTCTGCGAGTCCGAACCCGCCGGCGGGAGTGCTCATTCGTGCTCCTCGGTTGGTGAAATGACCTTGCTCATGCGTCTGTCGACGCTCTCCTGCGTACTACCACCGTCACGACGGCGCCCAGGACGGCGACGACGGCGACGGCGCTCGCGGCGACGGCCCAGAGCGGAAGGCCGCTCTCCTCGGACCCGGTGGCCGACCCGGTCCTCCCGGGTGTCCCGGGGCCCGTGGTCGGGCTCGTGCCGCTTGCCCCCGTGTTCTCAGGAGAGGGGGAAGTCTGCGATGCGGATGGGGTGGGCGACGCGCTCGCCCGCGCGGCGAGCAGCGGGTTGACGTCCGGGTCGCCCGGGTTCCCCTTGCCCTCCAGGAGCACCTGGGCGGGGCGCACGGAGCCGTAGCCGATGTACTCGCTGGGGACGGGGCCGTTGTGCCCGGCCGTCTCCAGCATGACCCGGAGGACCTGGTTGGCGGTCCAGTCGGGGTGGGCGGACCAGATGAGGGCGGCGGTGCCGGAGGCGATGGCCGTGGCCTGGCTGGTGCCTCGGGTGGCGCAGTATTTGTTCTTGTTCTCGGTACAGCGTCCCGGGATCTCGACGCCGGGGGCGCTGAGGGCCAGGTGCGAACCGTAGTTGGAGAACTTGGCGGTCTTGCCCTTGGTGTCGAGGGCGCCGACGGCGACGACGCCGGGAATCGCCGCCGGGTACTCCCGGTCCTCCGAGCCCTCGTTGCCGGACCCCGCGAAGATCAGGGCGCCCTTCTCACGGGCGTAGTCCACCGCGGCCTGCCACTCGGCGGTCTCCTTCTCGTACGCGGCCCTGCCCATCGAGATATTGAGGACCCGGGCCCCGTTGTCGACCGCGTACCTGATGCCCCGGCTCGCCAGGACGTCCAAGCCCTCGGAGACGAAGTCACCGACCTTGACCGGCAGGATCGTGGCGTCCGGGGCGATTCCCTTGACACCGCCGCCCGTTCCGTTGCCGGCAATGATGAGGGACATGTTGGTGCCGTGGCGCTCCGTGTCCTCGCCGTCCACGCGACCGGGTCCCTCGCCCGCGTCGTAGAAGTTGCGGCCGGGCAGCACCTTCCCCCGCAGCTCCGACACCGTCGAGTCGACTCCGGTGTCGATCACGGCGACCGTGACGCCCTTGCCCGTGGCCACCTTCCACAGCTCGTCAGCCTTCATCGCGTCCAGGTACCACTGGCGCGACCGCATGTCGTCCGCCTGCGCCGCCGGCGCCGCGACGGTCCACGTCGCGACGACGGCGGTCAGGGCGCCGAGCAGACCGGCCGCTCGGCGACGAACGGCCCGGGTGGGGAGGGACATCAGGGAAGGGCTCCTAGTCGATGACGGGCGGGACGATCCGGCGCTGTCCCGAGGTCCACGTCTCCTCGTCCTCGGACAAGTAGTCGGGACGGTTGCGCGCTTCGCGGCGCTCCTCCTCGCCCGGGTTGGTCGAGGCCGGGGGACGGACGAGTCCCGTACCGCCGGGGGTGAAGGCGCGCCCACCCGTGGTGGACGCGGCGGCGGACCCCACGGTTCCGCCCGGCTGGGTCGCCAGTCGGCGGCCCGCCGCGCCGGGCGTGCCGGCGGGGGCGCCGCCGAAGCCTCCGGCACCGGGGCCGTGCATGCCCGCGGCACCACGGCCGAGCTGGGAGCCTGCGCGCTCCTCGCCGATGACCGTGCCCATGGGCATCCGTCCCGCCTGCTGGCCGAGACCGGGGCGGCCCGGGACCTGTCGACCGCCGGTGATGCCCTCGGTCCGGGGGCCGGGGCCCAGCGGACCGGGGCCCGTGAGCCCGGGGACGCGGGCGACGGGGCCGGACGGGCCCGGGGTGGCCGGGCGCGGAAGCGGGTAGCCGCCCTGGGGACCGGTCTGCCGACCGAGGGGCGGAACGACGGGCGGAAGCACGGGACCCGGACCGCTCGTCGTCGGGGGCTGTACGACCGGGGGCTGCGTCGTGGGCCGGGTCGGCGCCTCCGGCGCGACGGTCACCGAGTCGAGGCTGGTGTCCACCGCCCTGTCCGGCGGCGCGACCGGCGGAGTGGGCAGGGTCGGCGTGGTCGGCGGCGTCGTCGGCGTCGGTGTCGTCGGCGGGGACAGCGGCGTGACCCGGTCAGTGCCACCGGTGCCCGGCTCGGCGGATCGCAGGGACGACGAGTGGCCGGCCGGGGCGGAGCCCGTACCCGCGCCCGTGCCCGAGGACGTACCGGAGCCGGCTCCGCCTCCGACCCCGTACTCGTGCTCTCCCTCGCCTCGTCCCACCGACGTGAGCGGCTTGAACTCCGGCTGCCGCTCCGCCCCGATCCGCTCCCGCGTCGCGTCGTAGTACGACGACAGGCGCTGGAGCTGCTGGATCGCCTCCTGGAGCTTCGGGCCCTTCTCGGACTCGATGCGGGCCTTCTCCTTCTCCGGGTCCGCGAAGCACATGCCCGCGGGCTTCGGCACGGCGGCCTTCGCCTCGGTGAGGGCCTGGCCGGCGCGCTTCATCTCCTCGGAGACGACCTTGGTGAAGTCGCCGAGGACCAGCGTCTCGGAGACCATGCCCGCGCCCCACTTGCGGAACGCGTCGCCGCCCTCGCCCTCCCACTCCACACGGCTGATGTAGTGCCGCAGGTCTGAGGCGATGGCGAGGATCTTGGGCACCGCCGCCGCGAGGGCGGTGCCGCTGCTCGACAGCTCCTCGGGCTTGGCCGCCGCGATCATCGCGTACAGGGCGTCCAGGGACTTCCCCTCGAACTCTCCCGACATCGTGTGTTCCTCCCCCGTCAGCTGAATCCGCCGGTGTCGGCGGTCCCCTGCGTCGGTGTGGCCGGCTGCTCGGACTTGGGCGCGCCCCGGCCCTCGGTGCCGTGGTACTTGTTCTGGTCCTTCTCCACGGACTTCTGGATCGCGGCGAAGCGACGCCGCTCCTCTTCGTCCACGCCCGCGTAGCCCTTGTCGGCGATCTGGGCACGGATGCCCATCGCCTCGATCGTCTCCCCGAAGATCTTCGTCAGCTCCTCGAGCCGCGTGCGCACCTTGTCGTACGCCCCGTGCAGCTCGGTCGCGGCGGCGAAGCCCGTGCCGTACGCGTCCGGAGTGATCTTCTGCTCGCCGATCTTCGTGTGCTCGGCGGGCGAGCCCTTCAGCTCGTCGAGCAGTTTCTGCATGCGCGTCTGGAATGTCCGGAGCGTTACCTCTCCGACTTCCAGGTCCTTCTTGCCGTTCCCGTCCGGCCCTGCCACGTCAACTCCCCCGTCCCGCAAGAACAACGGCCACTCTAGCTACTTGGTACGACAGTTCCAACTGCAAAGCCCTGTTCGGAGGACCGTTCATGGGCGTACCCCCTTTCGACGGCGGCTGTCACGGATCACGGTGGCCGTTCCGGCGACCACGGCCACCAGGACGCCTCCGATCCCCAACGCGTAGGTGGCGAGCCGTTCGGAGCGCTCCTGGGGCGTCTCCGACAGCGTCAGGCGGGCCGGCTCGGGGGCCGGCGGCTTGGGCGGGCCGGGGTCGGGCGTGGGCGAGGACGGCGGCGTGCCGGGGAGGTCGGCGAGGGCCCGTACGGGGTCCACCACGCCCCAACCGACGTGGTTGTCGTGCCCGTTGACGGAGCGGACGGCGGTCTGCTCGATGCGGGCGACGATCTGGGCCGGGGTCCACTTCGGGTACTTGGCGCGGAGCAGGGCGGCGACGCCGGCGACGTACGGGGCGGAGAAGCTGGTGCCGTTGTCGACGCACTGGCCGCCGCCGGGGACGGTGGAGACGATGTCGACGCCGGGGGCGGCGACGCCCACGAAGGTCCCGGACTGGGAGAAGGCGGCGCGCTCGTTGTTGCGGTCGGAGGAGGCGACGGCGAGGACGCCGGGGAAGGCGGCCGGGTAGGTGTCCTTGAGGGCGCCGTCCATGCCGTCGTTGCCCGCCGAGGCGACGACGACGACGCCCTTGGATATCGCGTTCGCCACGGACCTGGCCAGCGGCGAGTCCGGGCGGAGGGCCTGGGTGGTGTCCTGCGAGATGTTGATGACGTGGGCGTTCTTCGCGACGGCCCAGTCGACGGCCTGGGCCATCGTGTCGGTCTTGCCGCTGTTCTTCTCGTCGTTCTGCCGGATCGGGATGATCGTCGCCTCGGGGGCGAGCCCGACGAAGCCGGTGCCCTTGCGGGGGCGGGCGGCGATGATGCCGGCGACCTTGGTGCCGTGGCCGACCTCGTCGACGGTGCCGTCCGTCCTGCCGCGCTTCTCGTCGCCGGGGCTCGGGTTCTTCTTGTCGGGCTTGAGGTAGTCCTTGCCCGCCTCGGCGTCGACGGCGGTGCGCAGCTGCGGGTTGACGTCGTCGACCCCGGTGTCGATGACGGCGACCCGGACGCCCTTGCCCTTGGTGTCCTGCCACAGCTCGTCGAGGAGGACCCGCTGGAGCGGCCAGGGGGTGCCCTCGATCTGCTCCTTCATGGGGAAGGTGCACTCGCCGCTGCCGTCGAGGACCGGCGCGTCCCGGCGCGGCGCGGCGGCCGCCGCGGGGGCCGCGAGGAGGAGGACGAGGGTGCCGGCGGTGAGCAGGGCCGCCGTGCGGTGCGTGGTCGTCACCGGTGCCACCCCCTAGGAACCCTGCGGCTGACGCGCGCTGTTGGTGTCCAGGCGCGGGCCCTTCGAGAGGAACTCGGACCACTCCATCGGCACCAGGACCGGGGTGACCTTCTCGTAGCCGAGACGCTTCTGGGCGTCGCTGGGTTCCGGGCGTCCGTCGCTCTGCGGCTGCTCCCCGGCGCCGATCTCGGAGCGGTCGGAGTCGCTGTCGCCGTTGGCCTGGACGGCGTACCGCAGGCCGGTGTCGGTGACGAGGAAGAGGGAGCCGTCGGGCGTCTTCTGCCGGCCCTGGATCTGGGTGTAGAGGAGGCCGGTGCCGGGCGTGACGTACGTGCTGGTGCCCCCGGCGGTGATGTCGGCGGGGTAGGAGCGGCCGGCCCAGGTGGTGAGGGTGGTCCCGCCCTTCTCGTCGACGTGGGTGAGGACGCTGCAGACGGTGTCGCGGGCGCCGGAGCCGGTGGCGGCGTTGACCTGGGTGGACTTCAGCCGGGGCCAGCGCACGCCGTCGTGGAAGGGGGTGGGGTCCGGGTCGACGGAGGAGGCGTCGACGGTGGTCGCCCTGCCGTCCATGTCGAGGACGCCGGTCTCCGGGGAGTTGATGAGGAGCCAGGCGGTGAAGGGGGTGACGGGCTGGACCTTCCCGGCGAGCACGACGTAGTGCTGGGGGCCGGAGCCGGTCTGGGCGAGGAGGACCATGCCGATGCGGTTCTCGGTCCCGGTGAGGGTGTTGCCGGGTATGCCGGCGGAGTCCCCGACGCGTCCGTCGAGGTGCGGGAAGTCGATCTCGTCGCCGGTCTTCAGGGTGGCGAGCCAGTCGTCGGTGACGGGCTGCGGCTCCTTGCCGAGGCCGACGAGCGCGGTGAGCAGTCCGGTGGATTCGGCCCTCACCGGGTACTTGGTGCCGGTGTGGTCGACGAGGAACTGGGCGTTCCCCTTCTGGCCCTTGACGTACAGGACCTGTCCGTCCTTGAGCCGGCCGGCGCCCTCGGTCCGCGCGAGGTCGCGCTCGGCGAAGAGGAAGGTCGCCTTCTGGACCCCGGCGCCCTTGCCGCCGCCGGGCTGCTCGCAGACGGCCCAGCGCTTCGCCCGGCCCGCGTCGTCCGCCGGGGGCAGCCGGTCGGGGGCGTAGGGGATGCCGAGGATCGGGCCGCGCGGCGGCTTGCCCTCGTCGAGCTTCTTGTCCTCGACCTGGATGACCTGGAACTTGTCGGGGTCGAGCAGGAGCCGGGCGGAGGCGAGGTTGAGGACGGGGTGGAGCAGGGTCTTCCGGTCCTTGCCCCTGCCGGTCTCCAGGACGACGTACCGGGTCGTCGACTGCTTGCCGACGATCACGCGGGTGCCGGGGTCGTCCCAGCCCTTGGGGGCGGTGGGCTTGAACATGCCCCAGGCGCCGAATCCGGCGACGACCAACGCGGCGACGATCACCCCGGGGAGGACCGCGCGCAGCGGCTTCGGCGCCCCCTCCTCCGTACCGGAGGGAGAGGGTTGGAGGAATGCCGCCACCGTGCGCTTCTTCGCAAAGGTGTACGCGTTGAGCTCGTCCCGCCGCGATGCCATGAGTCCCCATTCTCGTCAGGCGCGATCTTCTCGCGGGGCGACCGGGGTGATGGCACCCGGGCCCCGGCCGTCGGACCGGCCCCCTACTATGCCTGCTGTCCCGTGGGGTTCGTGGGGCGGGTAGGGTGATCCGGCCGCCAAAGCCCTGGCGGGCCAGGGTCATCGGGACGAATTGAGGGGGATTCTCCATCATGGCTTCCGCGACGCGGAGGCGGCCCGCCGCGGCCTCCGCCTCCGCACCCCCGTCCGCGACCCCGTCCACGGGGTCCGGCTCCTCGGTCTCGCCGAGGCTCCAGGCCCGTCCCGGTCATTTCGGTTCGTTCCGATTGCAACAGCTCGTACTGGTCGAAGTGGCGGCGGCCCTGCTGCTCGTCGCCTGGGTCGTGGAGCCGATGCTGCTCGTCCCGGCGGGCGTGGTGGCCGTCGTGCTCGTCCTGCTGGCCGTGGTGCGCCGGCACCGGCGTTCCCTGCCCGAGTGGCTCGGCACCTTCCTCGCGCTGCGCGCCCGGACGCGCCGGGCCGCGTCGTTCACGGTGCCCGAGGACACCGAGCCGGGGTTCGCGCCGATCGTGGAGTGCGACCCGGCGCTGCGGACCCTCACGTACAGCGACCGCGACCGGCGTCCGGTCGGCATGGTCGGGGACGGCACCTTCCTGACCGCGGTCCTGCGGGTCGAGTCGGAGGGCACGGCGCTGCGGCCGGACCGGGCGGCGCGGCCGCTGCCGGTCGGGATCGTCCGGGACGTGCTGAGCGTGGACGGCATCCGGCTGGAGTCGGCGCAGGTCGTGCAGCACACGCAGCCGGCGCCCGCGCCGCACCTGCCGGCGCAGTCGATGGCGGCGCGCAACTACGGGCCGCTCCAGGCGCAGACGGGTTCGCCCGCGGTGCGGATCACCTGGATCGCGCTCAAGCTCGACCCCGAGCTGTGCCCGGAGGCGGTCGCCGCGCGCGGCGGCGGCATGACGGGCGCGCAGAAGTGCCTGGTGCGCGCGGCGGACCAGCTGGCGAGCCGGCTCGCGGGCGCCGGGTTCCGGGCGGGCGTGCTGACCGAGCAGGAGCTCACCTCGGCGCTCGCCACGTCCAGTTGCGCGAGCCCGATGGCGATCGCGCAGGCGGGCCGGGGCCGGGCGCAGGAGCGCCGGACCCAGGAGACCGCCCGGACCTGGCGGGTGGACGACCGCCGGCACACGACGTACTGGGTGGGGCGCTGGCCCCAGTTGGGCGGCCGGAACGGCGGCGCGGGCGCGTCGATGCCGCAGCTGGTGGCCCTGCTGACCTCGCTGCCCGCGCTCGCGACGACGTTCAGCCTGACGCTGAGCGGCGGGGA
Source organism: Streptomyces sp. NPDC088915 (assembly GCF_044749825.1). Classification (NCBI taxonomy): domain Bacteria; kingdom Bacillati; phylum Actinomycetota; class Actinomycetes; order Kitasatosporales; family Streptomycetaceae; genus Streptomyces; species Streptomyces sp. NPDC088915. The sequence goes on along the minus strand of NZ_JBIVIR010000003.1, from coordinate 418,676 downwards.
CCGGCAGGAGGTGACGGTGACCGGGCACGTACGGATCACCGGGCGCAGCGACGAGGAACTGGTGGCCGCGCGGCACGAGCTGGAGCGTGCGGCGCGCGGGGTGAGGACGGGGCTCGTGCGACTGGACCGGGAACAGGTGCCCGGCATCCTGGCGACGCTTCCGCTGGGGGGTGCGCGCTGATGTCCACCGCGACCTCGCCCGGCGTCCCCGGCGCCCCCGGTACGCAGTCGGGTTCGGGCGTTCCCGGCGCGTCCGGTGCCTACGGTGCGCAGCCGGCCTCCGGTACATACGGCGGACGGGCGGCCGCCCCCGCCGCCGCACCCCCGCCCCGGCCCGCCGGACGGGGCGGGCGGCCCCGGTTCGGCTTCGGGCTCGTCGGACCGCGCCGCGACCGGCACTCCGTCTCCGTGGAGCAACTCGACGCGCTGGCCCTCCCGGTGGGTGACGACGGCATGGTGATAGGCGTCGACGCCGAGGGCCGCCCCGCCGTGCTCGGGATCAACCGGCCCGTCCCGTACGACGTCGCCCTCATCGGCGGCCTGTGGACCGCGCAGGTCCTGGCGCTGCGGGCCGCCGCGACGGGCGCCCGGGTGGCGGTCGAGACCGGCCGCGCGCAGGCGTGGACGGCGCTGGCGCAGGCCGCGGGCGGCGGGCAGCCGTGCATCACGCTGCACGACGTGGGCCGGGTGCCGCCGCAGGGCGCGTCGGCGGGCAGTCCGGTGGTCGTGGTGCGCGACTGCGGCATGCGGCCGCCGCGCGGCCGCGTCGTGTCGGCGCCCTGGCAGTCGGTGGTGACGCTGCTCCCCTATCTGAGCCCGGTCGCGCCCCGCCTCCTGGAGAAGTCCTCCCTGGTCGGGGTCCAGCGGGTGTCCCCGGACGAGGCGGTCCAGATCGGCCGCATCATGAACCTGCCGCGCCACGAGTACGAGGCGCTGTCCACGCTCGCGGACGGGGTGACCCTCTGGTGCACCCCGGACGACCGCCAGTTCGTGATGACGCAGGCGACGGACGCCGAGACCGGATTGTTGGGCGGCGCGCGCCGGATGGACTGAGCGGCACGAAGTCGCCCGCGTACGTCCCTTTTTGCAGCGTTTTGAACGGTGGGGGTTCTCACTCTGCGGCGCGGCCGGGTCACTTGGGGGCCGGACCGGGTGCCGGAGACGGGCGGGGAGGGTCCGCCGGGCCTGCCCGCGGGTCGCCCGCGCCGATTAGGCTGGAAGGGCCCCGCCCACGACGGCACAAGGGTGCTCGACCACACCAGGAGGCAAAGTGAACGGCGATCGCGACGAGATCCACGGGGGTTGGAATCCACCCGCCGACGATCAGTCCGACGCGGATCCCGCCGAGATGACGGGTGAGTTCACCATCGACTACACCCCGCCCGCCTGGTACACGCAGAACGCGCCGGGCGGTACGGGGGCGGGCGGCGCCACTCCCCCGCCGCCGAGCGGAGCGCCGCTCCCCGTGCCGGGCCTCCCGGCGGGCAGCGGTTTCGAGCCCCACTGGAGCCCCGCGCCGCCGGTGACGCCGACGCAGCCCGTCGCACCGGCCGCGCCCGTCGCACCGGAGCCCGCGCCGCCGGTCGCGCCCGCCACCCCTCCGAGTGCCCCCGTCACCGCGACCCCCGCCGCGGGAGTGCCGTCGGCGGCGGTGCCGCCGGTGGACGGCCCTGCGGCGGACGGTGCTCCCACCGCCGGGCCGACGGCCCCGCTGCCGGGCGACTCCACGCCGGAGGACCCCACCGCGCCGGGCGGTTCACTGCCCGACGGCTTCACGGCGGGTGCTCCGCTGCCCGACGGCTTCACCGCCGCCGACGCGTCGTCCGGCGCCCCCGTGCCCGGCGACCCCTCGGGTGACGGCTCGCTGCCCGCCGACTCCCCCTTCGACAACGGCGGTGGAGACGTGGAGAGCGGCGCCACCGTGCGCTTCTCTCCCGCCGCGCTCCGGCGCGAGATCGCGGAGCGGACCGCGGAGTCCCCGGCGGCGGGTGCTGCCGAGGGGGCGGACGCTCCCACGGGCCCGGACGCCGGTGCGGCCCCGGTCGAGGACGACCACGCCCCGGCGGGCTCCGACGAGACCTCCTCCGAAGATCCGGAAGAGGTCGAGGGCGCCGAGCCGTCCGTGACGCACTCCACGACGGGCGGCGACGCGCCGGCCAGGACCCCCGACGACACCGCGGCCCCGGAGGACCGGCCCACCGGGGCCGGGGCGCAGGCGACGGAGACGGAGGCCGGGGGCACGACGGCCGCGCCCTCGGACGCCCCCGCCGACGCGCCCCCGGCCGCCGCCGCGCCCCAGGGCTTCGGCCCCGGCGCCGCTCCCGGCCCGTACGACGCCCCCGGCGCCTTCCCCGCCCCCGAGGGCCCCGCCGCTCCCGGCCCCTTCCCGGCCGCCGGGCCGCAGCCCGGGGTCGCGCCCGGACTGCCCCCGCTGCCGCCGTCGTTCCAGCCCGCCGCGCCCGCGCCCGCGCAGCAGTGGCCCGCGCCGCCGGTCGCGGGCGCCCAGCCGGGAGCCCCGGCCGCGCCGCTGCCGCCCACCGCCGCCTGGCCGTCGCCCGAGTCCCCGCCGGCCGCGCCCGGTCCCGTGCCGCCGCAGGCACAGCAGCCGGGCGGGTACGGCTACCCCCAGGCCCCGCAGGTCTCCCAGGCCCCGCAGCCCCCGCATGTACAGCAGCCCCCGGCCCCGCAAGGCGGCGGTTACGGCTTCCCGCACCCCGGGACGCCCCCGCAGCAGGCCGGTTACGGCTACCCGCAGCAGCAGCCCGGCGGTGTGCCGCCGCAGGCACAGCAGCCGGGCGGGTACGGCTTCCCGCACCCCGGCGCCGTACCCCCGCAGGCTCCCCAGCCGCAGCTCCAGCCGCAGCCGCAGTCCCAGCCCCCGGCCCAGCCGCAGCCCCCGCACGACGCGCAGCCGCCCGTCGACCCCCGGACCGGTGCCGCCTGGCCCTCGCCCGTGACGCACGACCAGCGGGAGCGGTCCGTGCCGGGCGCCCCGCTCGGGTACAACGCGGCCGTCGAGCTCTCCTCCGACCGGCTGCTGCGGAACAACAAGCAGAAGCCCAAGTCCAGCCGCACCCCCGGCGCCGCCTCCCGCTTCAAGCTCGGCGGCAAGAAGGAGGAGGCGGAGCGGCAGCGGAAGCTGGACCTGATCCGGACGCCGGTCCTCTCCTGCTACCGGATCGCGGTCATCTCGCTCAAGGGCGGCGTCGGCAAGACCACGACGACCACCGCGCTCGGCGCGACCCTGGCGACCGAGCGGCAGGACAAGATCCTGGCGATCGACGCCAACCCGGACGCCGGCACGCTGGGCCGCCGGGTGCGGCGCGAGACCGGGGCGACCATCCGCGACCTGGTGCAGGCGATCCCGTACCTCAACTCGTACATGGACATCCGCCGGTTCACCTCGCAGGCGCCCTCGGGCCTGGAGATCCTCGCCAACGACGTGGACCCGGCCGTCTCGACGACCTTCAACGACGAGGACTACCGGCGGGCGATCGACGTCCTGGGCAAGCAGTACCCGATCATCCTCACCGACTCGGGCACGGGCCTGCTCTACAGCGCCATGCGCGGGGTGCTCGACCTCGCCGACCAGCTCATCATCATCTCGACGCCCTCCGTGGACGGCGCCTCCAGCGCGTCGACCACCCTGGACTGGCTCTCCGCGCACGGCTACGCGGACCTGGTGCAGCGCTCCCTCACCGTCATCTCCGGCGTCCGCGAGACCGGCAAGATGATCAAGGTCGAGGACATCGTGCAGCACTTCCGGACCCGTTGCCGCGGGGTCGTGGTCGTGCCCTTCGACGAGCACCTCGCGGCCGGTGCCGAGGTCGACCTCGACATGATGCGGCCGAAGACCCGCGAGGCGTACTTCCACCTGTCGGCGCTGGTGGCCGAGGACTTCGTACGGGCGCAGCAGGCGCAGGGCCTGTGGACCGGCGACGGCCAGGGCGCGGCGCCGCCGCACATGGCCCCGCCGATGCCGGGACACCCGTACCCCGGGCAGCAGCAGTACCCCGGACAGCAGCCGGTCCCCGGCCAGTTCGCCCCGCCCCAGCCGATGCCCGGCCGGCCGGGACAGCCGGGACAGCCCGCCCAGCCCGGTCAGCCCGCCCACCCCGGTCAGCCGCTGCCCGGCCAGTTCGCGCCCGGTCACCCCTCCCCCGGTCAGCCGTACGCCCCCCAGGCACCCCAGTCCGGTCAGCCCTACCCGCCGCAGGCGTACCCGGCCCCCGGACAGCAGGGTCAGCCGGGACAGGCCCCCGGCCCGGTGCCCGGCCGGTTCGCCCCGGGACAGCCGATGCCCGCCCAGCCGCTGCCCGGCCAGGCGGCGCCCGGCCACCCGGCGCCCGGTCAGCCGTACGCCCCCCAGGCGCCGCACCCCGGTCAGCCCTATCCGCCGCAGCCCGGTCAGCCGGGCGCTCCCGGCGCTCCCGGCGTGCCCCCGGCCTGGCAGCAGCAGCCGGCCCCGGCCCAGGTTCCGCCGCAGGAGCTTCCCGAGCAGCAGCACGGGCAGCCGCTGCCCCCGCAGGCCGGTCCGCCGGCCCCTCCGCAGGCGCCGCCAGCCCCTCAGCAGTAGGGCGTCACAGGAGTAGACCAATGAGGCCCCGTATCGGTCGTCCGATACGGGGCCTCATGGCGTTCCCGCAGCCCACAAGGGGTTTGAGTCATCGTTGACGACGGCAGACCACCGCTGATACACCTTCGCTTCACTCACCGTCAGCCCAAGATCCACGACAGAAACCCCACGCGAGGTCACGTCCCATGGTCATGGTCACGAAGGCTCCACCCCGCCCCGCCCCCGCCCGCAGACCCCTCCGGCTGCTGCTCGCCGCCGGTGTCGCCGCCACCTCGCTCGTCGTCGTCCCCGGCACCGCGCGGGCGGAGGACGAGAAGCCCGGCGGCACCACCCTCACGGTGGCGGTCTCGCAGAGCATCGACTCGCTGAGCCCGTTCCTCGCCCAGAAGCTCACCTCGACGAGCATCCACCGCCTGGCCTACGAGTACCTGACGAACTACGACCCGAAGGACGCGCGTACGGTCCCGGGCCTGGCGACCGAGTGGAAGCCCTCGCCCGACAAGCTGACGTGGACGTACACGATCCGCGGGGACTCGTTCTGGTCGGACGGGACGCAGGCGACCGCCGAGGACGCGGCCTGGACCTTCACCAAGATGATGACCGACCCGAACGCCGCCACCGCCAACGGCAGCTTCACGGCCAACTTCGAGAAGGTCACCGCCCCCGACCCGCGGACCCTCGTCATCAAGCTGAAGAAGCCCCAGGCGACGATGACCGCGCTCGACGTGCCGATCGTGCCCCAGCACGTCTGGGAGAAGGTCGGCGACTTCTCGAAGTTCAACAACGACCGGCAGTTCCCGATCGTGGGCAACGGGCCCTTCGTCATCACCGACTACAAGGTCGACCAGTACGTCAAGCTCAAGCCGAACAAGAAGTTCTGGCGGGGCGCGCCCAAGTTCGACGAGCTGGTCTTCAAGTACTACAAGGACGGGGACGCCGCCGTCGCCGCCCTCCAGAAGGGCGAGGTGTCCTTCGTGCCGAACCTGACGCCCGCCCAGGCCGACGCGCTGAAGACCCAGAAGAACATCAAGGTCAACGACGCCCCGGGCCGCCGCTTCTACGCCCTCGCCACCAACCCGGGCGCCCGGGCGCGGGACGGGAAGACGTTCGGCAACGGGCACAAGGCGCTGCTCGACCCGGCCGTGCGCAAGGCGCTCTTCCTCGCGGTCGACCGCGCCACCCTCGTCGACAAGGTCTTCCAGGGCCACGCCGTCGAGGGCGAGGGGTACGTCCCGCCCCGCTTCGGCTCGTACTTCTGGAAGCCCGACGGCGGCCAGGAGCGCACGTACGACCCGGAGGAGGCGGCGAAGGTCCTCGACGCCGCCGGGTACCGGAAGAACGGCGAGGGCAGGCGGGTCGGCAAGGACGGGAAGCCGCTGGACTTCCGGATCCTCTGTCACGCCACCGACCCGAACGACAAGGCGGTCGGCAAGTACCTCCAGGAGTGGTGGGGGAAGCTCGGCATCGGCCTGAAGGTCGAGTGTCTGGACAGCGTCTCGGACCCGTGGGTGAAGGGCGACTACGACCTCGCGTTCGACGGCTGGTCGGTCAACCCCGACCCGGACTACGTCCTCTCCATCCACACCTGCGGCGCCCTCCCGGCCACCCCGAAGGACAGCGGGGCCACCGACAACTTCATCTGCGACGAGGAGTTCGACGGGCTCTACGCGCGGCAGGCGGTGGAGTACGACACCGCCAAGCGGGCGGATCTGGTGAAGCGGATGCAGTCCCGCCTGTACGACACGGGGTACATGAACGTCATGGCCTATCCGAACGCCCTGGAGGCGTACCGCACGGATCAGATCGCGTCCATCACGACCATGCCCGAGGCCGCCGGGAACCTGTGGGGCCAGGACGGCTACTGGAGCTGGTGGTCGGCCGTGCCGGCGGCCTCCGCCTCCGGCGGGTCCGAGGGCGGCGGCTCCTCCACCGGGGTGATCGTCGGCATCGGCGCGGCCGTGGTGGTCGTGGTCGGCCTCGGCGTCGTCCTCGGCCTGCGCCGCCGGTCCACCGCCGACGACCGCGAGTAGTCCGTGACGACGACCAGCACCCCCGCCGACGCGGTGCGGGCCGACCAGGCCCGCGCCGCGGACGGCGCGCCCCGCACCGGCGCCTCCTCCGGCTACCTCCGCCACGCGGCGGGGAAGCTGGGCGGCGCGCTCGTCTCGCTCTTCGCCGTGCTCGTCACCAGCTTCTTCCTGTTCCGGATCATCCCCGGCGACCCGGTGAAGGCGATGACCCACGGCGTGCCCACCTCGGCCGAGCAACTGGCCACTTTGAGGCGGCAGTTCGGCCTCGACCTGCCGCTCTGGCAGCAGTTCACCGACTACTGCGCGAAGGCCCTGACGGGCGACCTCGGCACCTCGTTCCAGTTCCGCGCCCCCGTCGGGGAGCTCATCTGGGAGAAGCTGCCGGCGACCCTGCTGCTCACCGGGGTCGCCGTGGTGATCTACTCGGCGCTCGGGCTGTGGCTCGGCACCCGCTCGGCCTGGCGCCACGGCGGCCCCGGGGACCGGCTGAACACCGGGATCGCGCTGACCCTGTGGTCGGTGCCGTCCTTCTGGCTCGGCCTGCTCCTCATCATCGTGTTCTCCGTCGGCGCGGGCCCGGTCCCGGGGCTCTTCCCGACCGGCGGCATGGAGTCGGGCACGGGCGAGACCGGTCTCGCGTACGTCCTGGACGTCGCCCACCACCTGGTCCTGCCGGTGGTGACCCTGGTGGCGGTCGGCTACGCGCAGACGCTGCTCGTGATGCGCTCCTCGCTCCTGGACGAGATGGGCGGCGACTACCTGACGACGGCGCGGGCGAAGGGGCTGCGCGACGACGTCGTGCGCCGCAGGCACGCCGTGCCGAACGCGCTGCTCCCGACCGTGACCATGATCTTCATCAACCTGGGCCACGTGGCGGCGGGTTCGATCCTGGTGGAGACGGTGTTCTCCTGGCCGGGGCTCGGCGGGCTCTTCTACCAGGCGCTCAGCGTGCCCGACCTGCCCCTGGTGCAGGGCCTGTTCGTGGTCTTCGCCGGAGCGATGATCCTGATGAACCTGCTCGCCGACCTGCTCTATCCGCTGCTCGATCCCCGGGTGGGCCGATGACCTCCTCCACGACCTCCGCGACACCCGCGCCGGAACCCGCCCCGGAACCCTTGAAGGAGTCCGCCCCCGAGCCCGCGCGGAAGCCGCCCTCCGCGGCTTCCCTCGCCCGGCAGCGCCGCAAGGCCTCGGCGGTCCGCTTCTGGAGGGAGTACCGCACCCACCGCGCCGGGCTGTACGGCCTCGCCGGGCTCGCCCTGATCGCCCTGCTCGCGCTCGCCGCCCCGCTGCTCGTCGGCGCCGACGTGCAGTCGGTGACCGAGGCGCCGGGCACGGCCCTGGAGTCCCCGAGCGCCGAGTTCCCGCTCGGCACCGACCAGTTCGGGCGCTCGCTGCTCGGGCTGCTGGTCTGGGGGGCGCGGATCTCGCTCCTCGTCGGTCTGCTCGCGGCGGCCCTCTCGGTCGCCATCGGCACCCTGGTGGGGATCGTCGCCGGGCACTACGGCGGCTGGTTCTCGACCGTCGTCATGCGGATCACCGACTGGTTCCTGGTGATGCCGGCCCTCGTCCTGGCGATCGTGCTCGCCACCGTGATGTCCCGCTCGATGTGGACGGTGGTCCTGGCGATCGGGGTGACCTCGTGGCCGACCACCGCCCGCCTGGTGCGGGCGCAGACCATCGCGGTGGAGTCGCGTCCGTACATCGAGCGGGCGACCGCGCTCGGCGGCGGCCACCGGCACGTCATGACCCGGCACGTGCTGCCGAACGTGATGCCGCTGGTCCTCGCGCAGACCACGCTCGGCATCTCGACCGCCATCCTCACCGAGGCCACCCTCGCCTTCCTGGGCCTGGGCGACCCGACGGTGGTCTCCTGGGGCGGAATGCTCCAGGACGCCCGCGAGGCCGGGGCGGTCTCCTCCGGGCACTGGTGGTACCTGGCCCCGCCCGGGATCGCGATCGCGCTGGTCGCGCTCGCGTTCACGCTGTGCGGCCGGGCCGTCGAGTCCGTGCTCAACCCGAAGCTGGGGGTGGGGCGATGAGCCTCCTGGAAGTACGGGACCTCAGGGTGACGTACGGGTCGGGCGCGGCGGCCGTGCCCGCCGTGCGCGGGGTCGACCTGACCCTGGAGGCGGGCACCAAGCTGGGCGTGGCCGGCGAGTCCGGCTGCGGCAAGTCCACGCTCGCGCTCGCACTGCTCCGGCTGCTCCCGGCGTCGGCGCGCCTGGAGGGCGAGGTCCTGCTCGACGGCGAGGACGTCCTCGCGATGTCGTGGGGGCGGCTGCGGGCCGTGCGCTGGGCGGGCGCGTCGATCGTCTTCCAGGGCGCGATGCACTCGCTGAACGCCGTGCACCGGATCGGGGACCAGATCGCGGAGCCGCTGCTCGTGCACGGCCGGGCGACCTCGGCGGCGGCCCGGAAGCGGGTCGGCGAGCTGCTCGAACACGTCGGCCTGCCCGCCGCCCGCGCCGCCGCCTACCCGCACGAGCTGTCCGGCGGGCAGCGGCAGCGCGTGATGATCGCGATGGCGCTCGCCTGCGATCCCCGGCTGATCGTCGCGGACGAGCCGACGACCGCCCTGGACGTGATGATCCAGGCGCAGATCCTGCGCCTGATCGAGGGCCTGGTCGCCGAGCAGTCGATCAGCCTCCTGATGATCAGCCACGACCTGGCGGTCCTCGCCGACACCTGCGACCGGCTCGCCGTGATGTACGCGGGCCGGATCGTCGAGGAGGGACCGGCGCGGGAGGTGTACGAGGCGGCCGCGCACCCCTACGGGCGGGCGCTGTCCTCGGCGTTCCCGCGCATCGGCGACCCCGCGTCCCGGCGGGCGCCGCGCGGCCTGCCGGGCGATCCGCCGGACCCGGCCGCCCTGCCGGACGGCTGCGCCTTCCACCCGCGCTGCCCGGTGGCGCTCGACGTCTGCGGGGACCTGGACCAGGAACTGCGGGAGGCGGGCGCGGGGCGCCGGGCCGCCTGCGTGCACGTGGGGAGCACGTCATGAGCACGGACACCGCCATGCGTACGGGGACGGCGACCGGGTCGCTGCTCTCGGCGCGCGACCTGCGCGTCGTCTTCCCCGGGCGCCGCGGCGCGCCGCCCGCGCGGGCGGTGGACGGGGTGGACCTGGACGTCGGCGCGGGCGAGATCGTGGCCCTCGTCGGGGAGTCGGGCTGCGGCAAGACGACCCTGGCCCGCTCGCTGCTCGGCCTGGTCCGGCCCACGTCGGGCACGGTCTCCTTCGACGGGAAGCCGCTCGCGTACTCCTCCGGGGCCCTCAAGTCCTACCGGAAGCGGGCGCAGTTGGTCCTCCAGGACCCGAGCGGTTCGCTGAACCCCCGGCACACCGTGTACGACGCGGTGGCGGAGGGGCTGCGGATCCACGGGTACGCGGGGGACGAGCGGGCGGCCGTGGCCGAGGCGCTCGCGCGGGCCGGGCTGCGCCCGCCGGAGCGCTTCTTCCTGCGCTATCCGCACGAGCTGTCCGGCGGGCAGCGGCAGCGGGTGGTCATCGCGGGCGCGCTCGTCCTGGAGCCCGAACTGATCGTCGCGGACGAGCCGGTGGCCTCCCTGGACGCGTCCGTACGGGGCGAGATCCTGGCGCTGCTGCTGCGGCTGCGCGACGAACTGGGCCTGTCGGCCCTGGTGGTGACGCACGACCTGGGCCTCGCGTGGAACATCGCGGACCGGGTGGCGGTGATGTACCTGGGCCGGGTCGTGGAGACGGGTCCGGTGGAGTCCGTCCTGACGAACCCCCGGCACCCGTACACGCGGGCGCTGCTCTCGGTCCTCCCGGAGTCCGAGGGGGCGCCGGTGGTGCTGACCGGGGAGCCCCCGGACCCGTCCCGGATCCCCTCCGGCTGCCGCTTCCACGCCCGCTGCCAGGTCCTGGCGTCGGGCGCGGCGGTGGCGGTCGCGGACCGCTGCCGGGGCGAGGACCCGCCGGTCCTGCCCGGCGGCGGGGCGGGCGCGGTGGCCTGCCACTGGGTGGAGCGGGAGGAGCGGAAGGGGGCGGTCTGACCGGACCCGAAGGGTCAGACCTGCTCCGGGTGCTCCCGGTCGTACTCCCCGGTCAGCTCGCGGCAGCGCTTCACGTCGTCCGCCATGGCCCGGAGCAGGTCGTCCAGGGTGTCGAACCGCAGCATCCCGCGCACGTACGCCAGGAAGTCGACGGCCACGTGCAGCCCGTACAGGTCGAGCCCCTCGCGGTCGATCGCGTACGCCTCGACGGTCCGTTCGGTGCCGTCGAACTGGGGGTTCGTGCCGACCGAGATGGCCGCCGGCATCCGCTCGCCGGCGGCCGTCAGCCAGCCCGCGTAGACGCCGTCGGCCGGGATCGCGGTGTGCGGCAGGGTCTCGACGTTGGCGGTCGGGAAGCCGAGTTCGCGACCGCGCTGGGCGCCGCGGACCACGACGCCCTCGACGCGGTGCGGGCGGCCGAGGATCTCGGCGGCCCCGGCCATGTCGCCCTCGGCGACCAGGCGCCGGGTGAGGGTGGAGGAGAAGGGCTCGCCGCCGCCCGCGCTGCCGCTGACGTACAGGTCGACGACCTCGACCTCGTAGTCGTAGGTGGCGCCGAGCTCGGCGAGGAAGGCGACGTTCCCGGCGGCCCGGTGGCCGAAGCGGAAGTTGGGGCCCTCGATGACGGCCCTGGCGTGCAGCTTGTCGACGAGGACCTTGACGATGAAGTCGGCCGGGGAGAGCTGGGAGAACTCGGCGGTGAACGGCAGGACGAGCACCGCGTCCACGCCGAGGCCCGCCATCAGATCGGCGCGCCGGTGGTGCGGGGCGAGCAGCGGCGGGTGGCTGCCGGGCCGCACGACCTCGGAGGGGTGCGGGTCGAAGGTGACCACGACGGAGGGGACGCCGAGCTCGCGGGCGCGCTCGACGGCCCGCCCGACGATGAGCTGGTGCCCGCGGTGCACCCCGTCGTAGGAGCCGATGGTGACGACGCTGCGCCCCCAGTCCTGGGGGATGTCCTCCAAGCCACGCCAGCGCTGCACTGTGACCGCTCCTCGTCCGCCTGTTCGCCGATTACGCAGGTCTAAGACTGCCATGCCCACGCCCGTCGGCACGCATCGGCATGGAAGTGCCGGGGCGGCGCAGCGCGTCGAGGGCCTCGATGCCGAGCAGCGGGGCCCAGTCGCCGGGGGCGGCGACGATCCAGCCGCCGAGGAGGTCGGTGAAGACGGGCCGCTCGTGGACGAGGGCGGCGAGGAGCCGGTCGAGCCGCGCGGCGCCCTCGGGGGTGCGGACGCACAGCAGTCCGGCCCGGTGGGTGAGCTGCCGGGTGCGGGGCTCGCTGCGCCGCTCCGCGTCCTCGGCGGCGGCGGTCACGAGGGCCTCCGGGACGGAGAGCTCCCCGGGGTCGGCCCGGTGCCGCTCGTGTTCCAGGAGTACGTCGAGCAGTTCGGCCCGCAGGTGGCGGGAGGCGCCGGTGCCGGGGGCGGCGAGCACGGGGGCGAGGGCGCGGCGGAGTGCCACGGGCCCGCTCCGGATCAGGCCGGTGACCAGGGGGAACAGTACGGCCCTCGCCTCGGGTCCGGCTTCGAGGCGCCGGTCCGTGAAGGCGGCCACGTGCGGGGCGCTGCCGGGGTGGAGGAGGGCCTGGTCGCGGACGAGGACGGCGGCGCGGCGGGCGAGGGCGGGCGTGTCGATCCCGGCGAGGGCCCCCAGGACGGCGGCCGGGTCCTCGCCGGTGGCGTCGAGCCGGAACCGGAGGGCGTCGAGGACCTCCCCGGGGTGGGTGGCGAGGGCGTCGACGAGGGCGTCGAGGGGGACGCCGGGCTCGGTGGCGGCGCGGGGCAGGTGGCGGGCGCGGGTCTCGGGGTCGCGGATCAGGAGGCCGAGGGCGGCGCCGTGCAGGTCCCGGTCGGCGGGGCGGGCGAGGAGGGCGAGGGCGGCGTAGCGCAGGAGTTCGCGGTCGGCGGGGAGGGTGGCGCGGTCGGCGGCCGGGCGTCCGTACGCGGCGGCCGCGGCGCGCCGCTCCGGGCGCCCGTCGTCGTGGGCCCAGCGGTCGACGGCCCGGCAGAGGGCGGAGGTCTCGTCCCGGGCGAGGGTGGCGAGGAGGTCTTCGGCGAGGGGGTGGGCGGTGGCGACGAGCGCCTCGCACAGGTCGTCGACGGCGAGGTGCCGGTGGGCGTGCAGGAGGGCCCGGGCGGCGGTGGCGACGGTGGCGTGCGGGGCGGCGGGCAGGGGCCGCGCGTCGCCGAACCAGCGGCACAGGAGCGGCTGGACGCCCCGGGGGTCGGCGGCGAGCAGCTCCGCGACCGTACGGGACCAGCGGTCCTCGCCCGGCGGGTCGGCGGTGACGAGCCGCCGCAGCAGGTCCATGCGCTCGTCCTCGCCGACCGCGAGGCCCCGCCAGAACTCCGGCCCGAAGGCGGCGAAGGCGGGGGGCCGCCCCGGGCGGGCGCCGATCCGGTCGGCGAGCAGCCGCAGGACGGGCAGGTGGGCGCGGGGGTCCGGCGCCCGCCGCAGGCCCTCTCCGAGCAGCCGCGCGGCCCACCAGGCCCCGTCCCCGTCGTCCTCCCCGGCGTCCGCGAACCGCCCGAGCGCCTCCACGAGCCCGCCGAGCCGCTGCCCGAGCCCGCCCGCCCCGCGCTCCCGGCCCGCGAGCAGCAGGGCCTGGAGCACGGGCCCGATCCGGTGCCGGGGCACGGGCGGCGGCCCGTCGGGCGCCTGCGGGCCACCGGCGGCCCGGGGCCGGGGCACGGCGGACCCGGGGCGGGCCGCTCGGGCGGGGGACGGGGCGTTCGGGCCCGTACGGCCGGGGGCGTCCGGCCCCGCCGAAGGCCCCGGGGCGTCCGGTCCCCCGGGGCGCGGGACACCCGCGCCCTCGCGGCCGGGGGCGGCCGGGCCGGTCCCTCGGCCGGAGGTCTCCGGAGTCTTCGGCGCCGGGTCCCCGTCGGAGGCGTGGTGGGCGAGATGGGCGTGGACCAGGGCGTGCAGGGCCGTGTCCAGGTCGAGGTGGGCGGCCTGGAGCCAGTCGGCGAACTCCTCGTGGGCGAAGCGGTAGCCGGAGCCCGCCGGGACGAGGAGGCCCTCGGTGAGGACGGCCGGGGCCCAGCCCTCCCGCCAGGGGAACAGCTCCTCGAAGGAGGCCCGGTCGAGGACGCCGTGGCCGGGGCCGAGGCACCGGCGGGCCGCCTCGTGGACCCGGCCGGTCACGCGCGCGGCGAGCCGGCGGACGGCGGTCCCCCGGACCGGGGGGAGGGTCCCGGCGGCGATCCGGACGGCGGTCCGCAGGCACACCAGGTCGAGGTGGGCGGTGAAGACCTCCTCGCGGCAGGGCCGCCCCGGCACTTCTCCGGGCAGCGCGGCCCGGACCTCGGCGAGCAGCCGCAGGGCGAGCGGGTGCCGGGCGTCCGCCTCGGCGAGGTCCGTCTCGCGGAGCCCGTACCCCTCGCGCACGGCCCGGGCCTCCGCCTCGGTGTACGGGCCGAGGGCGACGGCCGGGGGGAGCCCGGCCCCGCCGTCCCCGGCCCCACCGCCCCCGCTTCCGTCGTCCCCGCTTCCGTCGCCCCCGCTTCCGTCGTCCCCGGTCGCGGGGCGGTGCAGGGCGTCCGGGCCGTAGAGGGCGCCCGCCCGCTCCCAGTGCTCGGGGCGGCAGGCGGTGGCGAGCCGGACCCCGTGGGCGCGGAGCCACCGTTCGGTGGCCGCGGTCCAGGCGGGGAGCCGGTGGGCGAGGAGCGGAGGCATCTCCTCGGGGCCGTCGAGGACGACGAGGAGCGGCCGGCCGGCCTCGCGGGCGAGGGCGGCGGCCCGCTCGGGGGTGGCGGTGCTGGTGTCGCCGAGGGCGCCGGAGGCGGCGACGATGCGGCCGGCCCGGTCCAGGGCGCGGCCGACGGCGTCGGCGAGGGAGCGGTCCTCGGCGTGCAGGTCGGCGCCGCGCAGCCGGACGGTGGGGGCCGGGGCCTCGCCCCGGGCGCGGCGGGCGCAGAGCGCGGCGAGGGCGGTGGTGCGGCCGGTGCCGGGGGCGCCGACCAGGGCGAGGACGGGGGCGTCCCCGGCGGTGAAGCGGTCGAGTTCGCGGGCGCGGTCGGCGCGCTCGACGGGCTCGGGCCAGGGCCCGGGGTCCCGTGCGGGGCCGGTGGAGGTGGCGGTGAGTTCGAGGATCCCGGCGAGGTTGAGGTCGGGGCCGTAGGCGGGGACGGTGGCGGCGTTGCGCCGCAGCAGGGCGGTGAGCGGGCCGTCGGGCCGGAGCGGGACGGCGTATCCGGCGGCCCGGCGGCCGCCGTGGAGGGCGGTGCCGAGGACGGCGAGGACGGCGCCGGTGGCGGTGTCGAGGACGGGGCTCCCCGCGGCCCGGCCGTCGCGGCGGAGCGCCTCGGCGCCCTCGGTGCCGATGGCGAGTGCGAGGGCCTCGTCGAGGTCGTGGAAGCGGTCGGCGGCGGTGTACGTGACGGCGGCGGGGCCGAGGACGCGCGCCTCGCGCCAGCCGTGGGCCTCGATCCGGACGTAGGTGCCGGGCTCGATCTCGGGGCGGGTGGCGAGCGGCAGGGGGCGGACGCCGAGCCCTTCGCTGCGGACGAGGGCGAGCCCGCTCTCGGGCAGGGGGGTGACGGCCCCGGCCTCGGCGAGCCAGCTCCGGTCGCCGGGGGCGCGCAGCAGGACGCGGCTGAGCCCGTCGACGGCCTCGTGGCTGGTGACGACCGTCCCGTGGTGGTCGGCGAGGAAGCCGGTGCCGCGCGTCCGGCCCGCCGGATCGCAGATCCGCACCAGCGTCGCCAGGTCCCCGCGTCCCATGGTGACGACGGTAGGCGGCCCGTGATCACACGACGGCGCGCGCGGGGGAACGCGCCCCCTCTCACTCCCCCGTTCACTCCGAGCGCCTCCCCGGTGGAGTGAATTTCCGTGACTTCCGCGGACAAGGGTCCCGTGGGGGAACGAGAGTGGGGCGGGTACGCGCGCGCGTACCCGCCCCACTCATGAGCCCGAGGTCCGTCAGCTCATCAGCTCATCGGCTCGTCAGCCGAAGACGGCGAGGCTCTTCGCCTTGCCCCGCTGGTCCTCGACCAGGGCGAGCAGCTTCCCCTCCGGTCCGAAGACCGCGACGGGGCCCTTCGGGTAATCCGGCATCTCCAGGCGGACGCCGTTGAGCAGCAGCCGGGCCCGCTTCTCGTCGACGTCCCAGCGCGGGAACGCCGCCGCGGCCGCGTCCGCGACCGGCATGACCGTCAGCTCCTCCTGGAGCTGCTCCAGGGTCCTGGCCGAGTCCAGCTTGTACGGGCCGACGCGGGTGCGGCGCAGCGCGGTCAGATGGCCGCCCACGCCGAGCCCGGCGCCGAGGTCCCGGGCGAGCGCCCGGATGTACGTGCCGGAGGAGCAGACCACCGAGACGACCAGGTCGACCACGGGGGTGCCGTCCTCGGCGACGGCCTCGCGGACGTCGTACACCCGGAAGGAGGAGACGGTGACCGGGCGGGCCGGGATCTCGAACTCCTCGCCGCCGCGCACGCGCGCGTACGACCGCTTGCCGTCGATCTTGATCGCGGAGACCTTCGACGGCACCTGCATGATGGCGCCGGTCAGCTCCGCCACACCGGCGTCGATCTGCTCGCGGGTGACCTCCGACGTGTCGACCGACGCCGTGATCTCGCCCTCGGCGTCGTCCGTGACCGTGCTCTGGCCCAGGCGGATGGTGCCCAGGTACTCCTTCTCGGTCAGCGCGAGGTGACCGAGGAGCTTGGTCGCCCGCTCCACGCCGAGGACGAGGACGCCCGTGGCCATGGGGTCGAGCGTTCCGGCGTGGCCGACGCGGCGGGTCTTCGCGATCCCGCGCATCTTGGCCACGACGTCGTGCGAAGTGAAGCCCGACGGCTTGTCGACGATGACGAGGCCGTCGGGCGTGGGGGTCGTGTCGCTCATTCGGCGGTGTCGTCCTCGCCCGGCTTCTTGTAGGGATCGGCGTCGCCCGCGAAGCCGGCGCCCGAGGACGCCTCCCGCACCTGGGCGTCGGAGGCCCGCGCCTTGTCGAGGAGGTCCTCGATGGTGCGGGCGTTCTCCGGGAGGGCGTCGGCCACGAAGGCCAGCGTCGGGGTGAACTTGGTCCCCGCCGCCCGGCCCACGGCCGAACGGAGGACGCCCTTGGCGCTCTCCAGACCGGCCGCGGCGCTCGCGCGCTCCTCGTCGTCGCCGTAGACCGTGTAGAAGACCGTGGCCTCCCGCAGGTCACCGGTGACGCGGGTGTCCGTGATGGTCACGTGCGTACCCAGGCGGGGGTCCTTGATGCCGCGCTGCAGCTTCTCGGCGACCACCTCCCGGATGAGGTCCGCCAGCTTCTTCGCCCGCGCGTTGTCGGCCACTGGTCCTTCTCCTTCTTCGCCTTGCTCAATCAGTCTTCATCAGTGTGGAGCCTGCGGCGCACCGACAGCAGCTCCACCTCCGGCCGGGCGGCGACGAGCCGCTCGCACCGGTCCAGCACGTCGCTGAGGTGTCCCGGGTCCCCCGTCACCATCGCGACGCCGATCTCGGCCCGCCGGTGGAGGTCCTGGCCGCCGACCTCCGCCACGCTCACCGCGAACTTGCGCTGGAGCTCGGCGACGATCGGCCTGACGACGGAGCGCTTCTCCTTCAGCGACCGTACGTCGCCCAGGAGCAGATCGAAGGACAGTGTCCCCACGTACATGTGCGTCCGGATGTCCCGCCGGTTCGGGGTCAGTGGCCCCGCCCACCACAGGGCGGGTACACCAGGAACCGTACACGCAACGGCCGGGGCCGATCGACGGAATAAGTTCCGCCGACCGGCCCCTGCTCACTGCTGCGATCGGACGCGATCAGGCGCGCGGCTTCTCGCGCATCTCGTACGTCGCGATGACGTCGTCGATCTTGATGTCGTTGAAGTTTCCGAGGTTGATACCACCCTCGAAGCCTTCGCGGATCTCGGTGACGTCGTCCTTGAAGCGGCGCAGACCGTGGATCGTGAGGTCCTCGGCGATGACCTTGCCGTCGCGGACGAGGCGCGCCTTGGTGTTGCGCTTGACCTCGCCCGAGCGGATGAGGACACCGGCGATGTTGCCCAGCTTGGACGAGCGGAAGACCTCGCGGATCTCCGCCGTGCCGAGCTCGACCTCTTCGTACTCCGGCTTGAGGAGGCCCTTGAGCGCCGCCTCGATCTCCTCGATCGCCTGGTAGATGACCGAGTAGTACCGGACGTCGACGCCCTCGCGCTCCGCCATCTGCGCGGCACGGCCGGCCGCACGGACGTTGTAGCCGATGACGATGGCGTCGGAGCCCATGGCCAGGTCGATGTCCGACTCCGTGACCGCACCCACACCGCGGTGCAGGACGCGGATGTCGACCTCTTCGCCGACGTCGAGCTGGAGCAGCGAGGCTTCGAGGGCCTCGACCGCACCGGACGCGTCGCCCTTGATGATGAGGTTGAGTTCCTGGACCAGACCGGCCTTGAGCACCTTGTCGAGGTCCTCCAGGGACACCCGGCGGACGCGCTTGGCGAAGGCGGCGTTGCGCTCACGCGCAGCGCGCTTCTCGGCGATCTGACGCGCCGTACGGTCCTCGTCGACCACCAGGAGGTTGTCGCCGGCACCCGGCACGTTGGTGAGACCGAGCACCAGGACGGGAGTCGACGGGGTCGCCTCCTCGACGTTGTTGCCCTTGTCGTCGAGCATCGCCCGGACGCGGCCGTACGCGTCGCCGACCACCACGGTGTCGCCGATGCGCAGCGTTCCGCGCTGGACCAGGACGGTCGAGACGGCGCCGCGACCGCGGTCGAGGTGGGACTCGATCGCGATGCCCTGCGCGTCCTGGTTCGGGTTGGCCCGCAGGTCGAGCGAGGCGTCGGCGGTGAGGACCACGGCCTCGAGCAGGGAGTCGATGTGCAGACCCTGCTTGGCGGAGATGTCGACGAACATCGTGTCGCCGCCGTACTCCTCGGCCACCAGACCGAACTCGGTGAGCTGACCGCGCACCTTGGTCGGGTCCGCGCCCTCGACGTCGATCTTGTTGACCGCGACGACGATCGGGACGCCGGCGGCCTTGGCGTGGTTGAGCGCCTCGATCGTCTGCGGCATGACGCCGTCGTTGGCCGCGACCACGAGGATCGCGATGTCGGTCGACTTCGCACCACGGGCACGCATGGCGGTGAACGCCTCGTGACCCGGGGTGTCGATGAAGGTGATGCGACGCTCTTCGCCGTTGACCTCGGTGCCCACCTGGTAGGCACCGATGTGCTGGGTGATGCCACCGGCCTCGCCCGCGACGACGTTCGTCTTGCGGATCGCGTCGAGCAGTCGGGTCTTTCCGTGGTCGACGTGACCCATGACGGTGACGACCGGCGGACGGGAGACCAGGGCCTCTTCGCCGCCCTCGTCCTCGCCGAACTCGATGTCGAAGGACTCGAGGAGCTCGCGGTCCTCCTCCTCGGGGCTGACGATCTGAACGGTGTAGTTCATCTCGTCACCGAGCATCTGCAGCGTGTCGTCGGAGACCGACTGCGTGGCCGTGACCATCTCGCCGAGGTTCATCATCACCGCGACGAGCGACGCCGGGTTGGCGCCGATCTTCTCGGCGAAGTCGGTGAGGGACGCACCGCGCGACAGGCGAATGACCTCGCCGCCACCGCGGGGAAGCATCACGCCGCCCACGGACGGGGCCTGCATGGCCTCGTACTCCTGGCGCCTCTGACGCTTCGACTTGCGACCGCGACGCGCGGGACCGCCGGGACGGCCGAAGGCGCCCTGCGTGCCACCACGGCCACCGGGACCACCGGGACGACCGCCGAAGCCGCCGGGACGACCGCCGAAGCCGCCGCCACCGCCGGGACCACCCGGACGACCGCCGCCGCCACCGGGACCACCGGGACGGCCGGCGAAGCCGCCGCCGCCACCGCCGGGACCGGCCGGACGACCGGCGAAGCCGGGACGACCGCCGCCGCCACCGCCGGGACCGCCCGGACGGCCGCCGGGGCCACCGGGACCACGGCCGCCGGGGCCGGGACGCGGGCCGGCAGCGGGACGCTGCGGCATCATGCCCGGGTTCGGACGGTTGCCGCCGGGCGCGCCGCCCGGACGGGGAGCCTGCGGACGGGGCATGCCGCCCGGAGTGGGACGGGCACCGCCCTGACCCTGCGGGCGCGGGGCGCCGCCGGGGCCGCCCTGCGGACGCGGGGCGCCCGGAACGGCACCGGGGCCGCCGGGACGCGGGGCACCGCCACCGGGACGGGGCGCCTGCGGGCGCGCCATGCCGGTGGAGCCGCCCGAGGTGAACGGGTTGTTGCCCGGACGGGGACCGGCCGGACGGGCACCGCCCGGACGGGGGGCCTGCTGGCCGCCGGGGCGCGGCGCGCCCTGGCCCTGCGGGCGGGACGCCTGCTGGCCCGGACGGGCGGCCGGGCGGGGGCCCGGGGTCGCGCCGGCGGGACGCTGCTGACCGGCGGCGGGGGCCGCCGGAGGCGCGGTGAACTCCGGGGTGGTCGGAGCCGGGGAGGCCGGCGCCGGCTTCGGCGCGGCCGCGGGCTTCGGACCCGGGGTCGGACGCGGGCCGGGGGCGGCCGGCGTCGAGGGCTTCTCCGCGGCCGCGGGCTTGGGCGCCGGGGTGGGCGCGCCAGGCTTCGGGGCAGCCGGACGGTCCCCCACTGCCTTGACGGCGTGGGAGGTGCCCCCGGCCTGCGCCGGGGACGGCGCGGGGGATGCCTGCGCCGGCTTCGGCGCGGCGGGGGTGGGCGTCGCCTTGCGGGGCGCGCCGGGCTTGGCAGCGGTCTTGCCGGCGTTGCCGCCGGGACCCTGCAAAGCGTCAGTCAACTTGCGCACGACCGGCGCCTCGATCGTCGAGGACGCCGAACGGACGAATTCACCGAGTTCTTGGAGCTTGGCCATGACGACCTTGCTCTCCACACCGAACTCCTTGGCGAGTTCGTATACCCGGACCTTAGCCACTTCGCTCCTTTGAGGTCCGGATTACCGCCGGACCGTCGCTACTTCATGGGCGTACTCATCGCGTACTCATCGAGTGCTCATCGCAATCTCGACCTACTTCCAACTCGCGAGGTACCTGACCGCACGGTGTTCCGTGCCGTACTTCTTCACTGCTGTGCCGATCGCTCGACGTGGTGGCGGAGCGCCGCGGTGTCGAGCGGGCCCTGGACCCTGAAGGCCCTGGGGAACGCTCGGCGGCGGACCGCCAGGTCGAGACAGACCACGGCGGGGTGCAGGTACGCACCCCGACCGGGCAGCGTACCGCGATGATCCGGGACGCACTCGTCCTCGGTCACCACGATCCGCAGCAGATCGCTCTTGGCCGCTCGCTCCCGGCATCCCACGCAGGTTCGCTCAGGGCACACGCGGGCGTGCGTCCGGCCAGACACGATTAAGTCTACCTCCCCGTACCGACCCCGCCCGTTCGGGGCAAGAATCGAACAGTCGTTGGCCAAAAACGGTCTCAGGCCTGCTCGGCCTGCTCCGTGTCCGGACGGATGTCGATGCGCCAGCCGGTGAGGCGGGCGGCGAGGCGGGCGTTCTGCCCCTCCTTGCCGATCGCCAGGGAGAGCTGGTAGTCCGGCACCGTCACCCGGGCCGAACGGGCGGCCAGGTCGACGATCTCGACCTTGGAGACCCGGGCCGGGGAGAGCGCGTTCGCCACCATCTCGGCCGGGTCGTCCGACCAGTCGACGATGTCGATCTTCTCGCCGAGCAGCTCCGCCATCACGTTGCGGACGCGGCTGCCCATCGGGCCGATGCAGGCGCCCTTGGGGTTCAGGCCCGAACGGGTGGCGCGGACGGCGATCTTGGTGCGGTGGCCGGCCTCGCGGGCGATGGCCGAGATCTCGACCGAACCGTCCGCGATCTCCGGCACCTCCAGGGCGAAGAGCTTCTTCACCAGGTTGGGGTGGGTGCGCGAAAGGGTGACGGAGGGACCGCGGACGCCCTTGGCGACCCGGACGACGTACGTCCGCAGGCGCAGGCCGTGGGTGTACTCCTCGCCCGGCACCTGCTCCTGGACCGGGAGGATGGCCTCCAGCTTGTCGTCCAGCCTGACCAGGACGTTCTTCGGGTCCTTGCCCTGCTGGACCACACCGGCGACGACATCGCCCTCGCGGCGCGCGTACTCGCCGAAGGTCACGTCGTTCTCGGCGTCCCGCAGCCGCTGCTGGATGACCTGGCGGGCGGTGCTCGCCGCGATCCGGCCGAAGTCCGAGGGGGTGTCGTCGAAGTCCTTGGGCTCCTGGCCCTCCTCCAGGTCGGAGGGGTCCTCCTTGGCCCACACGGTCACGTGGCCGGTCTGCCGGTCCAGCTCCACGCGCGCGTGACGGCGGGCGTCGGGGGTGCGGTGGTACGCGATGAGGAGGGCCGACTCGATCGCCTCGACCAGCAGGTCGAAGGAGATCTCCTTCTCATGCGCCAAGCCCTTGAGAAGCTTCACGTCGATGTCCACGGCTACGCCTCCTCTTCCTTCTTGTCCTTGCGGTTGAACTCGATCTCGACACGCGCCTTGGAGATGTCGGCGAACCCGATCCTGCGGGCGGTGGGCTTACGCCCCTTCACGCCCGGCACTTCGAGGTCGAGGCCGTCCTCGTCCACGGCGAGGATCCGGGCGACCAGCTCTCCCGCGTCGGCCAGCTGGAGCCGGACGAGCCGGCCGGTGGCGCGCACGTAGTGGCGGTGCTCGGTGAGGGGGCGGTCGGCGCCGGGGGAGCTGACTTCGAGGACGTACTCGCCCTCGCCCATCGCGTCGGTCTCGTCCAGCTTCTCGGAGATCGCGCGGCTCAGCTCGGCGCAGGCGTCCAGCTCCACGCCCTCGTCCGAGTCGACGACGATCCGCAGCAGTCCGCGGCGGCCCGCCCGGGACACCTCGATCTCTTCCAGATCCAGGTCCTTCGCGCGGACGAGCGGCTCGACGAGTCCGCGCAGCCTGTCGCTCTGGGTGGTGCTCATCCGGGTGACTCCTCGGCCGCGTGTGCTGTTGTGTGTCGTCGCGTGTCAGACCAAAGGGTATCCGGTCCGGGAGGGTGTTGCCGTCCACCGCCCCGGGCCCCGCGGGTACGCTCGCCTGCGGTGATCCGAACGATCTTCCGGTGCGGACGGATCTTCGACTGCGGACGACGGCCGAGGGAGATGGCGTGACGACGACGGGCAGACGCGCGCTCCTCGCGGCGGGGGCTGCCGCGGGGGCGACGGCCCTGGTGGGCTGCACCTCCTCCGCCGGGGACGGCCCCCGGCGGCCGGGCGCCGCCGAGCGGGAGGCCGAACGGGCGGCGCGCGCCGAGGCGGCGCTGCGGGCACGCTCGGTGACGGCCGCGCGCGGACTCCTCGAACGCTACGACGCGGTGCTCGCCGCGCACCCCGCCCTGGCGCCCCGGCTGACCCCGCTGCGGCGCTCCGTGGCGGCGCACGCGCGGGCCCTCGGTGAGGGCGGCACGGGCACGCCGAAGCCCGCCGCGGCCTCCCCGACGCCCTCCGCCTCCGCGCGCCCCACGACGGCCTCCCCCGCGCCCGTACCGGTCGCGACCGACCCCGGGACGGCCCTCCGGGAGCTGGCGGCGGCCGAGCGGACCGCCTCCGACGGACACGCGGACGCGCTGCTCGCCGCCCCGCCCGAGTACGCCCGGCTGCTCGCCTCGGTGGCGGCCTCGGGGGCCGTCCACGCCTATCTGCTGACCGAAGGAGCCCGGGCATGAGCGCCCTCGACGCCACCCAGGCCGCGCTGGCCGCCGAGCACGCGGCCGTGTACGGGTACGGGGTCGTCGGCGGCCGGATCGGTGCGGAGCGCCGGGCGGAGGCCACGGCCGCGTACGAGGCCCACCGGGCCCGCCGGGAGGTGCTGCGCCGGGCGGTGCGGGACCTCGGCGGAGCGCCGGTGGTGGCGGCGGCCGCGTACGAGCTGCCGTTCCGGGTGGCGGATCCGGCGGGCGCGGTGCGGCTCGCCGCCGTCCTGGAGGACCGGGTGGCGGGCGTCTACTCCGATCTGGTCCGGGCCACCGGGGGCCCGGCCCGGCGGGAGGCGGCCGCCGCGCTCAGGGAGGCGGCGGTACGCGCCGTGCGCTGGCGCGGCGGGGACGTAACCTTTCCTGGGCTCGCCGAGCGGGCCTGAGCCCCGCCCCGACCGAAGGAACAACGTACGCATGGCTTTCGAACCGCCGCAGCGACTCGTCCGGGTGCTCGGCGAGACGTACGGGGAGACCGTCGCGGCCGAGTGGCTCGGGGAGCTGCCGGAGCGGACGCGGACCGCGCTCGACCGGGGCTCCCTGGACGCCGAGCGGGTGATGGCCCCCGGCGGGCGGAGCAGCCT
Source organism: Streptomyces sp. NPDC088915 (assembly GCF_044749825.1). Lineage (NCBI taxonomy): Bacteria > Bacillati > Actinomycetota > Actinomycetes > Kitasatosporales > Streptomycetaceae > Streptomyces > Streptomyces sp. NPDC088915. Next base: position 394,826 of record NZ_JBIVIR010000003.1, on the reverse strand, counting down.
GGTGGTGCTCGTCCGGCGGTCCGACGGCTCCCCCGCCGCGCTCAAGGTGGCGCCGCCGTTCGCCCGGCCGGACCGGGAGCGGGAGGCGCTCGCCCACTGGAACGGCTGGGGCGCGGTGCGGCTGCTCGAAGGGGCGGACGAAGGGGGGATCCTGCTCGAACGGCTCCACCCCGAGGTGTCCCTGCGTTCCCTGCCGGAGGCGAAGGCGCTCCTGGAGGCGGCCGGGACCGTGCGGAAGCTGTGGGTCGAGCCCCCGGCGGAGCACGGCTTCGAGTCGGTGGCCGGGCGGACGGCCCGGCAGGCGGAGGCGATGGACCGCTACCGCGCGGACGCGACCGTCGGCGAACTGACGGCGGCGGCGCTGGCGGCGCGCGAGGAGCTGGTGGCTGGGGAGGCCGAGACGGTGCTCCTGCACGGCAACTTCCGGCAGGGCAAGGTCCTGGCCGGCGACCGGGCGCCCTGGCTGGCCGTGGGACCCGAGCCGCTGGTCGGCGAGCGGGCCTACGACCTGGCCCGGCTGGTGCGGGACCGGGTGGAGGACCTGGTGGCGGCCTCGGCGGGCGCCTCGGCGGCCCGGCGGCGGGTGAACAAGCTGGCGGACTCGCTCGACGTGGACCGGGAGCGGCTGCGGGGCTGGACCCTGTTCCGCGCGGTGGAGTCGGGGACGCGGGCGCTGACGGCGGGGCGGCGGCAGGACGCGGAGCTGCTCCTGGAGTTCGCGGGCTGGCTGTAGGCCGCGCCGCGGGCCGGTCCCGGTTCGCCGGTCGGCCGTGGTTCGCCGGTCGGCCCGAGTTCGCGGGCGGACTGGAGGGGAATACCCTTTTTGTACCGTTCGCCGGGCGGCCGGGCCTCGACGTCCGGCCCGACTCCAGGGGGCCGTGATGATCGAAGAGCTGCTGATGGCGGTGGCCGGCGCGGGCGCGGCGGCCGCGGTGTACGCGGGCGCGGCGGCGCGGGTGGTCAAGCAGTACGAGCGCGGGGTCGTCTTCCGCTTCGGCCGGCTGCGCGGCCAGGTGCGCTCCCCCGGGTTCACCATGATCGTCCCCGTGGTCGACCGGCTGCACAAGGTGAACATGCAGATCGTCACGATGCCGGTGCCCGCGCAGGAGGGCATCACCCGGGACAACGTGACGGTCCGGGTGGACGCGGTCGTGTACTTCAAGGTGGTCGACCCGGCGGACGCGCTCGTGCGGGTGGAGGACTACCGGTTCGCGGTCTCGCAGATGGCGCAGACCTCGCTGCGGTCGATCATCGGCAAGAGCGACCTCGACGACCTGCTGTCCAACCGGGAGAAGCTCAACCAGGGCCTGGAGCTGATGCTCGACAGTCCGGCGTTGGGGTGGGGCGTCGCCATCGACCGGGTCGAGATCAAGGACGTGTCGCTGCCGGAGACCATGAAGCGGTCGATGGCCCGGCAGGCGGAGGCGGACCGGGAGCGGCGGGCGCGGGTGATCAACGCGGACGCGGAGCTCCAGGCGTCGAAGAAGCTGTCCGAGGCGGCGGCGGTGATGTCCGACCAGCCGGCGGCGCTCCAGTTGCGGCTGCTGCAGACGGTGGTGGCGGTGGCCGCCGAGAAGAACTCCACGCTGGTGCTGCCCTTCCCGGTGGAGCTGCTCCGCTTCCTGGAACGCGCGACCCCGGACGCCAAGCCGGACGCGGCGCCGCACGCGCCGCACCGGACCCCGGAGCGGGAGATACCGCCACTGATCGACGACGCCGACGCCGACGCCGACGCCGACACCGGCGCGTACCCGTGGAGCCGGACGGCGGCGGCGGAGGACGCCATCGAGGACCTGACGGGCACGTCGGTGGAGCCCGCTCCGGCGCCCCGGGAGGACTGACACGGCGACGGCCCCCGCTCCCCCCTGCGCAGGGGGGAGCGGGGGCCGTCGTGCGGCGGAGTGGGTCAGGCGGTCAGGCGGGCGATCGCCTCGTCCACCGTCAGCTCCTCGCGCTCGCCCGTGCGGCGGTCCTTCAGCTCCACGACGCCCTCGCCGGAGCGGCGGCCCGCGACGAGGATCTTCGGGACGCCGATGAGCTCCGCGTCGGTGAACTTGACGCCCGGGGAGACGCCCGCGCGGTCGTCGACCAGGACGCGCAGGCCCGCGGCGGACAGCTTGTCGGAGACCTCCAGGGCCAGCTCGATCTGGAGGGCCTTGCCGGCGGCGACCACGTGGACGTCGGCCGGGGCGACCTCGGCGGGCCAGCACAGTCCCTTGTCGTCGGCGGTCTGCTCGGCGAGCGCGGCCACGGCGCGCGAGACGCCGATGCCGTACGAGCCCATGGTCACGCGGACCGGCTTGCCGTTCTGGCCGAGGACGTCGAGCTTGAGGGCGTCGGCGTACTTGCGGCCGAGCTGGAAGATGTGGCCGATCTCGATGGCGCGGTCCAGCTTGAGGCCGGTGCCGCACTTCGGGCAGGGGTCGCCCTCCTCGACGACGACCACGTCGACGTACGCGGTGGCCTCGAAGTCGCGCCCCGCGACCACGTTCTTCGCGTGGACGTGCTCCTTGTTGGCGCCCGTGATCCAGGCCGTGCCCGGCGCGACGCGGGGGTCGGCGATGTAGGTGACCTTGTCGAGGCCCTGCGGTCCGACGTAGCCGCGCACGAGGTCGGGGCGGCCGGCGAAGTCGGTCTCGGTGACCATCTCGACGGTGGCCGGCGCGAAGTGCGCCTCGACCTTGCCGAGGTCGACCTCGCGGTCGCCGGGGACGCCCACGGCGACGATCTCGCCGTCGACCTTCACCAGGAGGTTCTTGAGGGTGGCGGAGGCCGGGACGCCGAGGGAGGCCGCGAGGGTCTCGATGGTCGGGGTGTCCGGGGTGGGGATCTCCTCGAGGACGGGCACGGCGGAGCCGTCCACGGCCTCCAGGGCGAAGGAGACCGCCTCGGTGTTGGCGGCGAAGTCGCAGTTCGGGCAGTCGGCGAAGGTGTCCTCGCCGGCCTCGGCCGGGGCGAGGAACTCCTCGGACTTCGAGCCGCCCATCGCGCCCGCCGTGGCGGCGCAGATGCGGTAGTCGAGGCCGAGGCGCTCGAACACGCGCCGGTAGGCCTGGCGGTGCAGGGCGTAGGCCTCGGCGAGGCCCTCGTCCTCGGTGTCGAAGGAGTACGAGTCCTTCATCAGGAACTCGCGGCCGCGCAGGATGCCGGCGCGGGGGCGGGCCTCGTCGCGGAACTTGTTCTGGATCTGGTAGAGGATGACCGGCAGGTCCTTGTAGGAGGACGCCTGGTCCTTCACCAGGAGGGTGAAGATCTCCTCGTGGGTCGGGCCGAGGAGGTAGTCGCCGCCCTTGCGGTCCTGGAGGCGGAACAGCTCGGCGCCGTACTCGTCCCAGCGGCCGGTCGCCTCGTAGGGCTCGCGGGGCAGCAGGGCCGGCAGGGAGACCTCCTGGGCGCCGATGGCGTCCATCTCCTCGCGGACGATCCGCTCGACGTTGGAGAGGACCTTCTTGCCGAGGGGCAGCCAGCTCCAGATGCCGGCGGCGGTGCGGCGCACGTACCCCGCGCGGACGAGGAGCTTGTGGCTGAGGACCTCGGCGTCCGCCGGGTCGTCGCGCAGCGTCTTCGCCATCAACTTCGACATGCGCTGGACCGGTGCGTTGGCCATGGTTCTCGTACTCCTGCCGGGACTTTGGGTGATGGGCCCGAGGTTAGCCGGGCGGCCCCGGGGACGAGAAATCAGTTACCCCGCGGCAGCGGCAGCGGGGCGCCCATCACGGCGTACGGGCGGGGGGCGCTCGGGAAGTGCACCCGGCGGGCGAGGTCCCGGTAGCCGAGGAACCGGTAGAGGGCCCGGGCGGGGCTCTCGGTGTCGATCGCGGAGAGGATCGAGCGCGGCTCGTCGGCCGTGTCGGTGATGGTGGTGATCAGCGCGCGGCCCGCGCCCCGGCCCTGGAAGTCGGGGTGGACGTGGAGCTCGGTGATGGTGAAGGAGTCGTCGAGCCAGTCGGCGGTGCCGGTGGCGCGCAGGTACGTCTCGACGACGGTGGACCACCAGTGGGTGCGGTCGTTGGGCATCCCGTACACGAAGCCGACGAGCCGTCCGCCGGGGGTGGTGGCCCCGTAGGCGCGGGCGCCGGGGCTGAGCAGGTGGCGCAGCACGATGTGGCGGCGCACGGCGACCTCGTCGGCGTCCAGGCCGAAGGCGACCGCCTGCACGGCCAGGGCCTCGTCCACCCGGGCGGCGAGGTCGACCGGCCCGATCACGATCTCCGCGTCATCCATGCGGCGCACCCTACAAGCGGCCCGCCCCTCAGAACAGCACGCTCGTGAAGGCCCCGGTCTCCCGGAAGCCGACGCGGCGGTACGCGGCCCGGGCGGGGGTGTTGTAGTCGTTGACGTACAGGCTGGCCACGGGGGCGACGTCGGCCAGGGCGTAGCGCAGGACGGCGGCCATGCCGGTCTCGGAGAGGCCCCTGCCGCGGTGCTCGGGGGCGACCCAGACGCCCTGGATCTGGCAGGCCTGGCGGGTGGCGGCGCCGATCTCGGCCTTGAAGACGACCTTGCCGTCCTCGATGCGGGCGAAGGAGCGGCCCGCGCCGACGAGTTCGGCGACCCGGGCCTGGTAGAGCAGGCCGCCGTCGTTGGCGAGCGGGGAGACGCCGACCTCCTCGGTGAACATGGCCACGCAGGCGGGCATGATCGTCTCCATCTCGTCCTTGCGGACGCGGCGCACCAGCGGGTCGGGCTCGACGGTGGTGGAGGGTTCCTCGGCGACCATCAGGGGCTGGTTGGCCCTGACGTCCCTGGCGGGGCCCCAGCTGGGCTCCAGGAGGCGCCACAGCTCGGTGGTGGGCCCGGCGGGGCCGACGATGGAGGAGCAGCGGCGGCCGGTCCTGCGGGCCCGGTCGGCGAAGGCGCGGACGGCCTGGGGGGTGGCGCAGATCGGGACCAGGTTGGCACCGGAGTAGCAGAGCGAGCGCAGCCGCCCCCCGGCGTACCAGCCCCACATCTCGCCGCCGAGGCGCCAGGGGTCGAGCCCGGCGAGCTGGACGCGGGCGGTCACGAACGCGTTCTCGACCGGGGCGCTCTCCAGGACGGCCAGTGCGGCGCCGAGGTCGGTGGGTTCGAGGACCCGAGTGGTGGTCTCTGTCAACACGAGGGGGCCTCACCGTGCGGTTCCGCTGATTCCACGCACTTTACCCGGAGGGCCCCGGACCACGCCTCCGACGGCGGAAAGCCCCGCCTCCCGGAGCGGGGGGCGGGGCTTCGCGGGGTCTTCCCGGGTGCTTTCCGGAAGGGTCCGGGAGAGGTCCGGGCCGTCAGCCGGCGACGGCGACCGACGGCTCGCCGCTGGCGACGCCGTCCTTCTCCATCTGCTCGGCGATCTTCAGCGCCTCCTCGATGAGGGTCTCGACGATCTTCGACTCGGGCACGGTCTTGATGACCTCGCCCTTGACGAAGATCTGGCCCTTGCCGTTGCCGGAGGCGACGCCGAGGTCGGCCTCGCGGGCCTCGCCGGGGCCGTTGACGACGCAGCCCATGACGGCGACGCGCAGCGGGACGGTCATGCCGTCGAGACCGGCGGTGACCTCCTCGGCGAGCTTGTAGACGTCGACCTGGGCGCGGCCGCAGGACGGGCAGGAGACGATCTCCAGGCGCCGCTGGCGCAGGTTCAGCGACTCCAGGATCTGGATGCCGACCTTGATCTCCTCGGCCGGGGGCGCGGAGAGCGAGACGCGGATGGTGTCGCCGATGCCCTGGGAGAGCAGCGCGCCGAAGGCGACGGCGGACTTGATGGTGCCCTGGAAGGCCGGGCCCGCCTCGGTGACGCCGAGGTGCAGCGGGTAGTCGCACCGGGCGGCGAGCTGGCGGTAGGCCTCGACCATGACGACCGGGTCGTTGTGCTTGACCGAGATCTTGATGTCGCGGAAGTCGTGCTCCTCGAAGAGGGACGCCTCCCAGAGGGCGGACTCGACGAGCGCCTCGGGGGTCGCCTTGCCGTACTTCTTGAGCAGCCGCGCGTCGAGCGAGCCGGCGTTGACGCCGATCCGGATCGGGGTGCCCGCGTCGTTGGCGGCCCGGGCGATCTCCTTGACCTTGTCGTCGAACTGCTTGATGTTGCCCGGGTTGACGCGGACGGCCGCGCAGCCCGCGTCGATCGCGGCGAAGACGTACTTCGGCTGGAAGTGGATGTCGGCGATCACCGGGATCTGGGACTTCCGGGCGATCGTCGCGAGGGCGTCGGCGTCGTCCTGGGTCGGGCAGGCCACGCGCACGATCTGGCAGCCGGAGGCCGTCAGCTCGGCGATCTGCTGGAGCGTGGCGCCGATGTCGGACGTCCGGGTGGTGGTCATCGACTGCACGGAGACGGGTGCGTCACCGCCGACGGCCACGGTGCCGACCTGGATCTGACGGCTCTTGCGCCGCTCGGCGAGCCGGGTCGGGACGGTAGGGATACCGAGAGAAATCGCGGTCATCTGTTGTGCAACCTCAAGGTTGTGCGTCGGCGGGCTCAGGTCTCCGAGGTTACCGCCCCGGCGGCGGAGGGCCGGACACCACCGGGTCCGGCCCCCCTGGGGTTCACGTCAGCTTCACCGGGTTGACGATGTCGGCGGCGAGGACGAGCAGGGTGAAGCAGACGAAGACGCCGGCCACCACGTACGCGGCGGGCATCAGCTTGGCCACGTCGAACGGGCCGGGGTCGGGGCGCTTGAAGATCCGGGCCGTGTGGCGGCGGACGGACTCCCACAGGGCGCCCGCGATGTGGCCGCCGTCGAGCGGCAGCAGCGGGAGCATGTTGAACAGGAACAGCGAGACGTTGAACATGACCAGCAGGTTCATGAACATCACGAGGATGCGCTCCGGCGGCGCGTCCACGGTCATCAGCTCGCCGGTGAGGCGGGCGGCGCCGAGGACGCCGACGGGCGAGTCGTCCGCCCGCTCGCCGTCGCCGAAGGTGGCGTCCCAGAGACCGGGGATCTTGCCCGGGAGGGCGATGACCGAGTGGACGCCGTTCTCCAGGAGGTCGGTCATCCGGTCGGTGGTCTCGCCGAAGGTGAGGGGCGCGACCTCGGTCTTGGAGGCGAAGCCGAGGTAGCCGGCGTCGATGTAGGTCAGCGGCTGGACGACCCTGCCGTCCTCGTCCTTCTTCGGGACCTTGTTGGTGACGAGGGTGGGGTGCAGGTCGACGCGCTGTCCGGCCCGCTCGACGGTGACCGTGGCGGGGCCGAGGGTGTCGCGGATGCGGTCGGAGAGGGTGTCCCAGTCGCTCACCGGCGTGCCGTTGAAGGCGACGATCCGGTCGCCCTCCTTCAGGCCGGCCGCGAACGCCGGGGAGACGGGGTCGCCCGCCGCGCACGTGTCGCGCTTCTCGCTCTGCTCGATGACGCACTTCTGGACGCCGGCGACCGCGGTCGTCTGGCCCTCCATGCCGAGCGTCATCATCGAGCCGAAGAAGAGCGCCGCCGCCAGGACCAGGTTCATGAACGGTCCGGCGAACATCACGATGACGCGCTTCCACGGCCTGCGCGTGTAGAAGAGCCGGGTCTCGTCGCCCTCCTGCAGCTCCTCGTACGAGGCCTCGCGGGCGTCCTCGATCATGGAGCGCCACGGAGAGGTGGAGCGGGCCTCGATCCGTCCGTCGTCGCCGGGCGGGAACATGCCGATCATGCGGATGTAGCCGCCGGCCGGGATCGCCTTGATGCCGTACTCGGTCTCGCCGCGCTTCCTCGACCAGATCGTGGGGCCGAAGCCGACCATGTACTGCGGGACGCGGATGCCGAAGAGCTTGGCCGTGGAGAGGTGGCCGAGCTCGTGCCAGGCGATGGAGACGAGCAGTCCGAACGCGAACAGCACGATGCCCAGGACGTACAGGAGCGTTTCGTTCATGCGCGGGCCTCCGCTGTTGCCTTCGCTGCGAGCTCTCGGGCCCGGGCCCGTGCCCAGGTCTCCGCTTCCAGGACGTCCGGCACGGTGAGGGAGGTTCCCGCGGCGGGGACGCCGTGCTCCGCCACGACCGCCGTGACCGTGTCCATGATGCCGTTGAACGGCAGCCGGCCGGCCAGGAACGCCTCGACGCACTCCTCGTTGGCGGCGTTGAAGACGGCGGGGGCGGTGCCGCCCAGCTCGCCGACGTGCCGGGCCAGGCCGACGGACGGGAAGGCCTCGGTGTCCAGCGGGAAGAACTCCCAGGTGGAGGCCTTGCTCCAGTCGAAGGCGGGGGCCGCGTCCGGGACCCGCTCGGGCCAGCCGATGCCGATGGCGATCGGGCCGCGCATGTCGGGCGGGGTGGCCTGGGCGAGCGTGGAGCCGTCGGTGAACTCCACCATCGAGTGGACGTACGACTGCGGGTGGACGACGACCTCGATGCGGTCGAAGGGGATGTCGTAGAGCAGGTGGGCCTCGATGACCTCCAGGCCCTTGTTCACCAGGGTCGCGCTGTTCACCGTGATCACCGGGCCCATGGCCCAGGTCGGGTGGGCGAGGGCGTCCTCGCGGGTGACGTGGGCCAGCTGCTCCCTCGTACGGCCGCGGAAGGGGCCGCCGGAGGCGGTGACGACCAGCTTGCGGACGTCGGCGCGGGTGCCGGCGGCGAGCGCCTGGAAGAGGGCCGCGTGCTCGGAGTCGACCGGGATGATCTGGCCGGGCTCGGCGAGCGCCTTGACGAGGGGGCCGCCGACGATCAGCGACTCCTTGTTGGCGAGGGCGAGGGTGCGGCCGGCTTCGAGGGCGGCGAGGGTGGGCGCGAGGCCGATGGAGCCGGTGATGCCGTTGAGGACGGTGTGGCACGGGGAGGCGGCCAGCTGCGTGGCGGCGTCCGGCCCCGCCAGGAGCTCGGGCAGGGGCTCGGAGCCGTACAGCGCCCTCAGGGCCTCGCGCAGCTCGGGCAGCGTCTCCTCGCGGGCGACCGCGACCGCGGCGACCCCCAGCTTGTGCGCCTGCTCGGCGAGCAGTCCGATCCGGCCGCCGGAGGCGGCCAGGGCGGTGACCCGGAAGCGGTCGGGGTTGCGCAGCACCAGGTCGATGGCCTGGGTGCCGATGGACCCGGTCGAGCCGAGGACGACGACGTCCCGGCGTCCTTCGGAGACGTCGAAGGCGACGTGCGGGTCGGCGAGGGGTGAGGGGCGGTCGGTCATGCCCCCCATTCTTGCCCCAAACGCGGCGCGGTCTTCACGGGGTCCGGACGAACGTGTCGAAGACCCGGTGGAAGTCGGGGAACGTCTTCCTCACGCAGCCGGGGTCGTCGAAGGTGACGCCCGGGGTGCGCAGGGCCGTGACCGCGAAGGACATGACGATCCGGTGGTCGCCGTGGGTGGCGATCTCGACGGGCCCGGCGGGCGTCCCCGGGTGGATCTCGATCCAGTCGGGGCCGGTGCGGACGGTGATCCCGAGGCGGCGCAGGTTCTCGGCGCAGGCGTCGAGCCGGTCGCACTCCTTGACCCGGGTGTTGGCGACGTCCTCGATGCGGACCGGTCCGTCGGCGAACGGCGCGATCGCGGCGAGGGTCGGCATGGTGTCGGAGATGTCCCGCATGGTGACGGTGAGTCCGCGCAGGGTGCCGGTGGAGCGGACGGTGGTGGCGTCCTCGCCGATCTCGACGTCGGCGCCCATGCGGCGCAGGACGTCGACGAAGGCGAGGTCGCCCTGGAGGGCGCCGGTGCCGAGGCCGGGGACGGTGACCGAGCGGCCGGGCTGGAGGGCGGCGGCCGCGAAGAAGTAGCTCGCGGTGGAGGCGTCGGGCTCGATGCCGTACGTCCTGGCCCGGTAGCCGGTGGGGGCGACGCGGTAGGTGCGCCCCTCCCGCCGGACCTCGGCGCCGAAGCTCCGCATCATGGCGAGGGTGATCTCGACGTACGGCTCCGAGACCAGGTCGGTGACGGTGATGTCGAGGCCCTCGGCGGTGAGCGGGCCGAGCATGAGCAGGGCGGTGAGGTACTGGGAGGACTGCCCGGCGTCCAGGGTGAGCGCGCCGCCCTTGACGCCGTGGGCGTGGACGGCGAGCGGGTGGTGGCCCTCCTGCCCGCCGTGCCGGAGGTCGACGCCGAGGGTGCGCAGGGCGGTGGTGAGCGGGCCGAGGGGGCGCCTGCGCATCTGGGCGGAGGCGTCGAAGCGGTACGTGCCGTGGCCGGCGGCGGCGAGGGCGGGCAGGAAGCGGGCGGTGGTGGCGCCGTCGCGGCAGTAGACGTCGGCGGTCTCCGCGCCGGGTCCGGCGGGCCGGCCCTCGACGTGCCAGGCGCCGGGCTCGCGGCGGACGGCGTAGCCGAGGGCGGAGAGCCCTTCGGCGAAGCCCTCGGTGTCGTCGGAGACGAGGGGCCGCAGGAGGGTGGTGGTGCCCTCGGCGGCCGCGGCGAGGAAGAGAGCGCGGGCGGTGACGGACTTGGAGCCGGGGATGTCGATGACGGTCACGGCGCCATCCTGCCGTCTCGCCCGGCGGGGCGGACCGGCGTTCCGCATGGCGGAACGGGGCCCGGCGGGCAGGGGAAAGGCGGCCCGGCTCCCCGCACAGTGGAGCCGGACCGCCTGGTCCGGGTGGGGCGTGCGCCCCGGAGGACGTACGGCCCGGAAGCCGTACGGCCTCGGGTCCTACAGGGCGAGGCCCGTCAGGACGAGGACGCGCTCGTAGGTGTAGTCGTCCATCGCGTACTTGACGCCCTCGCGGCCGACGCCGGAGCGCTTGGCACCGCCGTACGGCATCTGGTCGGCGCGGTACGAGGGGACGTCGCCGACGATCACGCCGCCGACCTCGAGGGCGCGGTGGGCGCGGAAGGCGGCCTGGAGGTCGCGGGTGAAGACGCCGGCCTGGAGGCCGAAGTCGGAGTCGTTGACCGCGGCGAACGCCTCGGCCTCGCCGTCGACCTTCGCGATCGTCAGGACCGGGCCGAAGACCTCGGCGCGGGCCAGGGTGACGCCGGCCGGGAGGTCGGTGAGGACGGTGGGGGCGTAGGTGGCGCCCTCGCGCTTGCCGCCGGTCAGGAGCGTGGCGCCGGCCTCGACGGCCTCGTCCACCCAGGACTCGACGCGCTTCGCGGCGGCCTCGTCGACGAGCGGGCCGACGTCGGTGGCGTCGTCCGCCGGGTCACCGGTGACCTGGGCCTCGACGGCGGCGACGATCTTCGGCAGCAGGCGGTCGTGGACGGAGGAGTCGACGATCACGCGCTGGACGGAGATGCAGGACTGGCCGCCCTGGTAGTTGGAGAAGGTGGCGATGCGGGTCGCGGCCCAGTCCAGGTCGGCCTCGGAGGACCAGTCGGGCAGGACGACGGCCGCGGCGTTGCCGCCGAGCTCCAGGGTGCAGTGCTTGTGCGGCACGGACTCCTGGATGGCGTAGCCGACCGTGTCGGAGCCGGTGAAGGAGATGACCGGGAGGCGCTCGTCCTGGACGAGGGCGGGCATCCGGTCGTTCGGCACGGTGAGGATCGACCAGGAGCCGGCCGGCAGGTCGGTCTCGGCCAGGATCTCGCCCAGGATCAGGGAGGAGATCGGGGTCGACGGGGCCGGCTTGAGGATGATCGGGGCGCCGACGGCGATGGCCGGGGCGACCTTGTGGGCGCTGAGGTTCAGCGGGAAGTTGAACGGCGCGATGCCGAGGACGACGCCCTTGGGGATGCGGCGGGTCAGCGCGAGCCGGCCCACGCCGCCGGCCTCGGTGTCGAGGCGCTGGGCCTCGCCGCCGTTGAAGCGGCGGGCCTCCTCGGCGGCGAAACGGAAGACGGAGACGGCGCGGCCGACCTCGCCGCGGGCCCACTTGACGGGCTTGCCGTTCTCGGCGGAAATCAGCTGGGCGATCTCCTCGGTGCGCTCGGCGAGCCGCTTCGACACGTGGTCGAGGGCGGCGGCGCGGACGTGCGCCGGGGTGGCGGCGAACTCGTCGACGACGGCGTGCGCGGCGGCGACGGCCTCCTCGACCTGGGCCTCGGTGGGCACGCTGACCTTGCCGACCAGACGTCCGTCGAAGGAGTTCGTGACGTCGAAGGCGGCCTCGCCGGTGGCCTCGCGGCCGGCGAGCCAGAAGGCGTGGGTGGTCGTCATTGCGTCCCGGCCCTTTCCGTATCGGGGGTGCGAGCGATTGCTCTCGTGACACGTTAGGGCCGGGGTGGCCGGTGTGGGTTTGTCCGGTGTGGAGTGGTGGGGCGGGGAGGCTGTCCGAATTGGCCGAAGGGCGGAGGGGGCCCGCCGGGTGGGCGTCGGCTCATTCCCTCCGCCCGGTCGACACGATCAGACAGACGCCGGCCACGACGATCGCGCCGCCGAGGACGACGGGCCAGGTCAGGGCCTCGTTCAGGAGGAGGGCGCCGAGGGCGACCGCGACGACGGGGTTGACGTACGCGTAGGTCGCGACGAGGGAGAGCGGGGCCGCCTGGAGGAGCCAGGCGTAGGCGGTGAAGGCGATCAGCGAGCCGAAGACGACCAGGTAGGCGAGGGCGGTCCAGGAGCGGGTGGAGACCTCGGCGAGGTCGAGGCCGTGGTGCTCGCCGCGGAACAGGCCGAGGGCGGCTCCGGCGAGGCCGCCCGCGATCATCTCGTACGCGCTGGCGGCGAAGGGGTTGGCGGGCATCGGGAGGCGCGCGGAGGAGAAGGAGCCCACGGACCAGCTCAGCGCGCCGGCGACCACGAGGAGGACGCCGCCGATGCCCACCTCGCCGGTCAGGCCGGGGAGGGTGAGGACGCCGAGGCCGGCGAGGCCGAGCAGGACGCCGCCGATCGCGCCGGGGCCGGGGCGCTCGCCGGCGGCGGTGCGCAGGACGACGACCCAGACGGGGACGACGGCGACGAGGAGCGCGGCGAGTCCGGAGGGGACGGAGGTCTCGGCGAGGACGACGAGGCCGTTGCCGCCGAGGACGAGGAGCAGGCCGACGAGGACGGCGGAGCCGAGCTGCCGGCGGGTGACCCTGAGGGCGGCGGGGCCCTGGCGCCAGGCGACGATCCCGGCGAGCAGCAGCCCGGCGACGACGAAGCGGGCGCCGGCGGAGAGGAACGGCGGCAGGGTCTCGACGACGACCCGGATGCCGAGGTAGGTGGACCCCCACACGACGTACACGATGCCGAGCGCGGCCCAGACGGCGCCGGTGATCCGGCGGGCGGGCGCCGGGGGCGCGGCGGGGAGGGCGGCACGGGTGCCGGGGGCCGGGTCGGCGGCGGGCTTCGTCATGAGCAGGAGGGTAGGGAGTGCGGGGCGGGGTCGGCCAGGACTTTGCCCGCGAGCGGGCAGGGGCGGCGGAGTGCGGACGGCGAGGGCGGAGAGGGAACGGAATGGAAGGATGAGAGGGACCGCAGAACCGCAAAGGGGAGACACATGTTCCTGTGGGTGATGTCCGCTGTCCTGGTCCTCGTCGTGGGCGGGTGCGTCTGCGTGGTGTGGGCGGCCCGGGGCGGCCCGCGCTGGGCCCGCGGGGTGGCGGCGGTGGTGCTCCTGGGCGGGGAGCTGGTGCGCGCCGGGGGCAGGCGGGGCGGCGGGAACAGGGGGTTGGGGAACGGCTACGTCGGGGGCGACGGCGGGGGCTCGGGCGACTGAGACGGGCGGAGCCCCGGGACTGGGGCCCGGGACTGGGGCCCGGGGGGGGCTTACTCGGCCCCCTCCCCCGTGGCCTTCAGGGCGAGCCACAGCTCCATCCGTACGTCCGGGTCGTCCAGGGAGCGGCCCAGGATCTCCTCCACGCGGCGCATCCGGTAGCGCAGGGTGTGCCGGTGGACGCCCAGGTCGGCCGCCGCCGCGTCCCACTGGCCGTGCCGGGAGAGCCAGGCGCGCAGGGAGGCCACCAGGTCGCCGCGGCCGGTGGCGTCGTGGTCGCGCAGGGCCCGGAGCATCCCGTCGGCGAAGGCGCGGACAGCGTCGTCGGCGAGGAGCGGCAGGACCGAGCCCGCCGCCAGGTCCTCGTGCTCGACGAGGGCCCTGCCCCGGCGGCGGGCCACCGAGAGCGCCTGCTCGGCCTGCTTGTACGCCGCGGCGGCCGCGATCGGGCCGGCCGGGGCGGAGAGGCCGACGACGACGCCGGCCTCCTCGGCCTCGCGTTCCGCGTACCCCTCGCAGGCGGTGACGACCGCGCCGCCGTCGCCGGCGAGGACGACGAGCCGCTGCTCGCCCTCGGGGACGGCGAGGACCGCCTCGCCCGCGCGGGCGGCGGCGGCCTCCAGGGCCTCGGCGAGGACGGGGAGGGGCGGTTCGGCGGCCGGTTCGCCGCCGGCGGGTTCGGCGACGAGGATCCGGAAGGGGGCGTCGAGGAGCCCGCCGTACACGTCGCCGGCCACCGCGCGCGCGTGGTCCGGCTGTCCGGCGAGCATCATGCGCAGGACGGCGGCGCCGAGGCGCTGTTCGGCGGCCTGGAGGGAACGGGAGCGTTCCGTGGTGAGGGTGAGCAGGGCGATGGCCGAGTGGACGGCGTACCGCTCGGCGGTGCCGAGGGGGGCGCCGGTGCCGACGGCGAGGGCGCCCCGGACGCGGCGGCCGGTGCCGAGCGACTGGAGCTCGACGCGGTCGTCCGTGCCGCCGACGACGGCGCTGGCGGGGGCGGGGCGTTCGCGCAGCCGCTCCACGTCGGGGGTGAGGCGGGCGGCCCGGCGGGCGGCCCACTCGGGCGAGACGGCGACGGGCTTGCCGGAGGTGTCGTAGAGGGCGGCCCAGCCGTCGACGTGCGCGGCGAGGCGGGCGACGACGGCCTCGGGGCCTTCCGCGAGGGCGGCCCGGGTCAGCTCGCGCTGCACTTCGAAGCCGGCGGTGACGGCGCGGTACTGGTCGGCGGAGATGGCGGCGGAGACGGCCTTGCTGATGGCGAGGAAGGGGGTGCGGCGCGGCACTTCGAGGAGCGGCAGGTGCTCCTCCCGGGCCGCTTCGAGCAGCGCCGCCGGGATCTCCTCGTAGTTCACCCCCACGGCGAACCCGAGCCCGACGACCCCCGCCCCCAGCAGCCGCCGCACGTAGCGGCGCATCGCCTCCAGGTCCTCCGCGTCCAGGGTGAGCGCGGTGGTGAGCAGCAGCTCGCCCCCCTCCATGTACGGCACGGGATCGGTGAGCTCACTGACGTGCGCCCAGCGGACGGGGGTGTCGAGACGGTCCTCACCGGCCCGGACGACGAGCTTGAGGGCGGAGTGCTGCGCGAGCGAGGCGAGGGTGGGCGGCATTGGCGACCGTCGGACCTTTGGGGGGAGGGGGCGCCGCTCAGCCGAGCGGCGCCCCCGATTGTGCCAGGGGTGGGGGGCGGGTGCTCAGTTGCGGAGGTCGACGAGGAGGGGGGGTGTGTGCTCGCCGCGCACGTGGGCGAGGGAGAGGACGGCATGGCCGGGCGGGACGGCATGGGCGAGGTCGGACGCGGACCAGCGCTGCCGCTCCACCTCCCGCACGGTGACGGCCTCCGCGGTGGTCGCCCGGCCGGTGACCAGGCGCCGCATGAAGTGCAGGGCCTTGGTCAGCGGCTCGTCCGCGATGATCTGCCGGTTGGTGACGTCCCGGGTCTGCACCCACTCGGTGCCCCAGGCCTCGGCGAACCGTCCGCCGTCCCAGGGCGCGATGCCCGCGAAGGCCATCCGGCAGCCGACCGAGCCGAGCAGCGGCTCGCGCAGCGGCTCGGACACGTCCTCCAGACTGCGCAGCGCGAGGAGGACGCCCGCGTTGACGGAGCGGAGCCGCTGCAGGGTTCGTACGGAGTCGCCGGTGACGGTGTGGGCGGCGTCGTCGAGGACCAGGCAGGCGAAGAGGGAGCGGTCCCGGCGGGCGAGGGCGGCCTCCGTGAACTGGGCGAGCAGCAGCCTGGAGACGATCCGCGAGGCCTCGGCGTGGCCGCGCTCGGGCAGGTCGACCCGGACCCGGAGGGGGTGCTCGATCGCCCGGAACGAGAACTTCGGCCGGTCTCCGCCTTCGCCCCGGCCGGGCCCGCTCTCCGTACGGAAGAAGTCGGCGAAGGCGGGCCGGTCGAGGAAGGTGATGCGCTCGGCGAGCAGGACGCCGACGTCGTCGCCGCGCTCGGCCTGCCGCTGCCGTGCGTCGAGCTCGCGCAACTGGGCGGGGTCCCCGGCGACGGAGGCCCGGAGGGCGGCGAGCGCCTCGGGTGCCCCGCCGAGCAGTTCGCGCAGTTCGGGCACTCCGGGGAAGCGGCCGTACGCGGCCAGGAACGGTCCGATCAGCTGGGCGAGCGCCGTGGCGGCCCGGCGGCTGTCGGCGACCAGGTCCCCCACGAGGCCCTCGGCGAGGATGCGGGCGGCCTCGTCGGGGTCGTCGGCCCCGCCGTAGAGGTCGAGGTCGTGGGTGGACTCGCGCTGCCCGACGGAGACGACGACGTCGAAGGCGCCGTCCGGGCCGAGGACGGCGCCCTGAGTGGTGACGGCGACGACGGCGACGCGGTTGGCGAGCGCCTGGAGGCAGAGCGCCTCGACGACGGGCCGCACCAGCCGTACGGTCTTCCCGGATCCGGCGGGGCCGACGGCGAGCAGCGAGGTCCCGAGCACGCCCGGCTCCAGGGCGACGCCGGTGGTGCGCCGGGCGTAGGGGTTGCGCGGGTGGTCGGCGGCGGTGCCGATGAGGACCTGCCCGGTGGCGAGGTCGTGGGTGGCGGTGCGGACGGGCAGGTCGCGCAGGCCGGAGGGGTGGCCGCACGCGGCGGCGCCACGGGCGCGCACGGCGTCCGTGAAGGCGGCGAGACGGTCGGGCCGGGCCCGTACGCCCTCCCACGCACGGTGGATCCGGGCGTAGTCGACGTCCCCGAGCGCGCCCTGGCGGGTGGCTTCGGCGAGCCGGCCCGCGGCCTCGGTCAGCCCGGCGTCACGCAGTTCGGGCCACTCCGCGGGGTCGGTGCCCGGTGGGGCCTGCGGTGGCGGGGTGAGTGCCTGTGGGTCACCGGTTCCGAAGCGCCGTCGCACGGGGGGCCAGGTGCCGGCCCGGCCGACGGCCGCGACGAGGGCGGCGGCCAGCAGCACGTAGTAGAGGTTGGAGACCCAGGTGAGCCAGGTGAGCGTGCGGGGCATCTCGCGCCAGACGCCCGGCAGGAGCACGAACAGGGGCCACACGGGGACTCCGTAGCGCTGCCAGATCTCCCTCCAGTTGCCGACGCGGCCGAAGGCGACGGCGAACAGGGTGAGGACGACGGCGTACCAGAGGTAGAGCGCACCGATGTACACCTCGAAGTCGGGGCTTTCGGGGTTCCGCCAGTCGGAGGGCACGAGCCACAGCATCGGCAGCAGCCACCACTCGTCGACGAAGATCCACCCCCCCTCCAGGTAGCCGTTCCACAGCAGCGACCAGAGGAGCCAGCCGGAGAGGTACGCGATGAACGCGCCAGTGATCAACTGGCGGCCGGCCACGAGTTCCGGTTCCCGCTCGGGCCGCTCGCGGTGCCCGAGCCGCCAGATGCCGGGGGCGGCCGCGGGACGGGGGATGCGGAGCCACTCGGCGACTCCGAGCCGGGCGGGCGCGCGGGTGGGCGGCGGCGGAACCGGGGGCGGGGCGGCGGGCCGCGGGCCCGCCCCGGGCCGCGGTGCCGCCCCGGGCCGCGGTGCCGTCCCGGGCTGCCCGGGGTACGGCGCGGGAGGCGGTCCCTGGTTCGGGGGGAACGGCGGTACGGGCGGCCCCGCCGGGCGCGGCACCGCGCCCCCCGTGGTGTCGCGTGACTCGTACGTGCCGTCGGTCTCCATGAACCCCTGCCCCCTGACCAGCCAGGTCGCCGCGTCTGTGCCCTCGTCAATCTAGTGGGCCCGCGGCGCCCCGGAGGGATTTCGACCACCCGTGCGGCCGATCCCGCGCGGACGCGTCCCGGCGCCCGGGGCGGCCCCGCCCGAGAGAAGCCCCGCCCGCGGAACGGACCGCCTCCCACGGCGAGGCGCGGCCCGTCCTGTCCATCCCGGACAACGACACACCCGCCACCACTCCCGATCGGCGCATGCCTCTCCCCCTCCGCCCCGCCTAGCCTGCGGAGGAAACCCACAAGTGCGTCCAGATCACCCCCAGGAGCCCCGCATGAACGCTGTCCCGCAGGAGCGGCGCGTCGTCACCGCCATCCCCGGTCCGAAGTCGCAGGAGCTTCAGGCCCGACGCCTCGACGCGGTCGCCGGTGGCGTGGGCTCCACGCTGCCCGTCTTCACCAAGCGGGCCGGCGGCGGCATCATCGAGGACGTCGACGGGAACCGTCTGATCGACTTCGGCTCCGGCATCGCCGTGACCTCGGTCGGCGCCTCCGCCGAGGCCGTCGTGCGCCGCGCCTCCGCGCAGCTCCAGGACTTCACCCACACCTGTTTCATGGTGACGCCGTACGAGGGTTACGTGGAGGTCTGTGAGGCGCTCGCCGAGCTGACCCCGGGCGACCACGCCAAGAAGTCGGCGCTGTTCAACTCGGGCGCCGAGGCCGTCGAGAACGCGGTCAAGATCGCCCGTTCGTACACCAAGCGCCAGGCCGTCGTCGTCTTCGACCACGGCTACCACGGCCGTACGAACCTGACGATGGCGCTCACCTCGAAGAACATGCCGTACAAGCAGGGCTTCGGTCCGTTCGCGCCCGAGGTGTACCGCGTGCCGGTGGCCTACGGCTACCGCTGGCCCACCGGTGCCGAGAACTGCGGCCCCGAGGCCGCCGCCCAGGCGATCGACCAGATCAGCAAGCAGATCGGCGCCGACAACGTCGCCGCGATCATCATCGAGCCGGTCCTCGGCGAGGGCGGCTTCATCGAGCCGGCCAAGGGCTTCCTGCCGGCGATCGTGAAGTTCGCCAACGACAACGGCATCGTCTTCGTCGCGGACGAGATCCAGTCCGGCTTCTGCCGCACCGGCCAGTGGTTCGCCTGTGAGGACGAGGGCATCGTCCCGGACCTCATCACCACCGCCAAGGGCATCGCGGGCGGCCTGCCGCTCGCCGCCGTCACCGGCCGCGCCGAGATCATGGACTCCGTCCACGGCGGCGGCCTGGGCGGCACCTACGGCGGCAACCCGGTGGCCTGCGCCGGTGCGCTCGGCTCCATCGAGACGATGAAGGAGCTCGACCTCAACGGCAAGGCCAAGCGCATCGAGGAGGTCATGAAGGACCGCCTCACCGCCATGCAGGAGAAGTTCCCGGCCATCGGCGACATCCGCGGCCGCGGCGCCATGATCGCCATCGAGCTGGTGAAGGACCCGGCGACCAAGGAGCCGTACGCGGAGGCCGCCGGCGCCCTGGCGAAGGCCTGTCACGCGGAGGGCCTCCTGGTCCTGACCTGCGGCACCTACGGCAACGTGCTCCGTTTCCTGCCGCCGCTGGTCATCGGCGAGGACCTGCTGAACGAGGGCCTCGACATCATCGAGAACGCGTTCGCCCAGATCTGACGCACGGGTCCGTGAGGGCCGTGGTGTGAAGACTCTGTGGGGGGCCGATGGCGGGACGCGTTTCCCGCTGTCGGCCCCCCTTCCTCTGGCGTACGGTTCCCACGGATGAGAGAAACACCCCGGGCGGAGCCTCCCCAGCCCCGTCCACACCGTGCCTCCGCGCACGCCGCCGGCGCCTCGTGCCCCGGCACTCCTCACCGATCGGATGGCCGCACGCCCCATACCCCCCGGGGCGCGCGGCAGCCCGATCCCCTCGGCCGCCCTGGAACCACCCCCCCTGTTCCAGGGCGGCCGGCTCTCTTCTCGGCGCTCGTCGCCCTCGCCGTCGTGACCTGGCAGGTGCTCGTCCACGGCCCCCTGGCCAGGCTCGACGAGCGGGTGTCCCGGGCCCTGGTGGACACGGTCCCCCGGCCCCTGAGCGAACTCGCCTCCGACCTCGGCAACATGACGGTCGCCCTGCCCGTGCTCGGCTGCGCCGTGGCGTACGCGGTGGGGCGCGGGCGGTGGCGGGCCGCCCTGTGCGCGGGCCTCGCCATGGCCGCCGTACCCCTGCTCGTGATTCCGCTGAAGGAGTGGACCGCCCGGCCCGGGCCCCTGGAGCCGTGGGCGCACGGCTACTACCCGTCGGGCCACACGGCCACCGCGATGGTGGCCTACTTCGGCGCGGCCCTCCTCGTCTCGAACCGGCTGGTCCCCGTCGCCGCCGTGCTGACGGCGGTGACGGGGACCGGGCTGGTGCTGCGGGGCTACCACTGGCCGCTGGACGTGGTGGCCAGCCTCTGTCTGGGGCTGTGGATCCTGGCCGTCAGCTCCACTTGTACGCGTCGAAGTTCTGCGAGAACTGCCACTGGTTGAAGCGGTCCCAGTTGATGGACCAGGTCATCAGGCCGCGCAGGGCGGGCCAGGTGCCGTGGGTCTGGTAGGAGCCGCAGTTGACCTTCTTCGTCAGGCAGTCCAGGGCCTTGCCGACCTCGGACGGGCTGGTGTGGCCGTTGCCCGCCTGGGTGGAGGCCGGGAGGCCGATGGCGACCTGCTCGGGGCGGAGCGCCGGGAAGACGCGGTCCGTGTTGCCGGCGACCGGGAAGCCGGTGAGGAGCATGTCGGTCATGGCGA
This sequence comes from Streptomyces sp. NPDC088915, assembly GCF_044749825.1. NCBI lineage: Bacteria > Bacillati > Actinomycetota > Actinomycetes > Kitasatosporales > Streptomycetaceae > Streptomyces > Streptomyces sp. NPDC088915. Next base: position 374,497 of record NZ_JBIVIR010000003.1, on the reverse strand, counting down.
TGTGGAAGTCCGCGCCGCCCATGGAGTGGTACTGGTTGTCCAGGCCCATGATGGAGCCCGAGTTGTAGTCCTGGACGTGCAGCAGGGTGAGGTCGTCGCGCAGGGCGTGGATGACCGGCAGGTAGGCGCCGGCGCGCGGGTCCTGGCCGCCCCAGGGGCCGGAGCCGTAGTACTGGTAGCCGAGCTGGACGAAGAAGGTCTCCGGGGCCATGGTCAGGACGAACTTCGCGCCGTACTTGGCCTTGAGGGTCTTGACCGCCTGGATCAGGTTGACGATGACCGGGCTGGTCGGGCTGCGGAAGTCGGTGTCGCCGGTCTGGAGCGAGAGGGAGTGGCCCTCGAAGTCGATGTCCAGGCCGTCGAGCCCGTACTCGTCGATGATCTTCGAGACGGAGGTGACGAAGGCGTCGCGGGCGGCCGTGGTCGAGAGCTGGACCTGGCCGTTCTGGCCGCCGATGGAGATGAGGACCTTCTTGCCGGCGGCCTGCTTGGCCTTGATCGCCGCCTTGAAGTCGGCCTCGGACTCCACTCCCGGGCATTCGGTGGCCGGGCAGAGCTTGAAGCGGATGTCGCCCGAGGTCACCGAGGTCGGCTCGCCGAAGGCCAGGTTGATGACGTCCCAGGAGTCGGGGACGTCGGCCATGCGGGTGTAGCCGGAGCCGTTGGCGAAGCTGGCGTGGAGGTAGCCGACGAGGGCGTGCGCGGGCAGGCCGTTGTTGCCGCCGTTCCCCCCGCCGCTGGTGGTGGTCGCGGTGACGGCGGCGGACTTCGGGGACTCGCCCGCCGCGTTCACGGCGCTGACCTGGAAGGTGTACGCGGTGGAGGCGGTGAGGCCGGTCGCGGTGGCCGAGGTGCCGGTCACCGTCTGGATCCTCGTGGCGCCCCGGTAGACGTGGTACGAGGTGGCGCCGGAGACCGCGCTCCAGGTCAGCGGCACGGTGGTGGAGGTCGGGGAGCCGGCCACGAGCCCGGTGGGGGCGGTGGGGAGCTGGACCGGGTCGCCGCCGGGGCCGTACAGGGAGAGGTCGTCGGCCTGGTAGGCGGGGGTGCCGTACCAGCCGTGGGTGTAGATCGTGACCGAGGTGGTGGAGGGGCCCGTGGTGAAGCTCGTGCCGAGCTTCTGCCAGTCGGGGGCCGAGCCCGTCCAGGTGGAGACGTCGGTGGTGCCGGTGCCGGTGGCGCCCAGGTAGACGTAGCTGCCGCGCACCCAGCCGCTCAGCGCGTACGTGGAGTTGGGCTTCACGGTGACGGTCTGGGAGCAGCGGGCGTTGTCGCTGCCGGCCGGGGTGGCCTGGAGCGCCTTCGTCCCGCCGTGCACGGGCGAGGAGACGGCGGCGCCGCTGCCCGCCGTACAGGTCCAGCCGTCGAGTCCGGCCTCGAAGCCGCCGTTGCGGGCGAGTTCGGCGTCGGCGGCCTGGGCGCCGGGGGTGAGCGCGAGGAGTCCACCGGCGGCGAGGGCGCCCGCCAGTATCAGGGTGAGGGGTCTGGAGCGGGCCACAACTGCCTCCGGGGGAAGGGAGATCGAAGGGGGATCGAGGGGGTGGGGAATCGAAGGGAGCGCGGCACAGCATGGTCCAGACCAATCGAGTGGTCAAGACCTCTGTACGGACGACGCCTCCGTTAGCCCTCGTTCGCTCCCCCTCCTCCCCCGGCCAGTCGGCCCGCCGCCTCGTGCATCGCCAGCTCCAGGAGCGGGGCGTCGGTGAGGGTTCCGGTGCCGTCCGGCACCACCAGCCAGCGCACCGCGCCGGTCGCCCGGCCCGGGTACGGGACGACGATCCAGGTCCCGGCGCCCGCGCTGCGGATCCCGGTGCCGAGCCAGCGGGCGGCGGTGCCCGGCGGGACGAAGAAGCCCATCCGGGCGTCGCCGAAGTCGGCCAGGACCGGACCCGGACGGCCCACCAGGCGGGTCAGCACGTCGAGCGCGGGATAGCCCAGCTCGGCCGGCAGGATCAGCACGTCCCACCGCACGCCGGCGGGCAGGAGCGCGACCCCGTGCGGGTTGCGCTCCCACTCCCACCGGCAGGCGTCGGGATCGGGCGCGGCCGAGACCAGCCACTCCACCGCACTCCTGGCGCCCGCGGCCCCCGTACCAGTCATCGCGACGTCCTCCTTCCGTGTGGACACGGTGTCCATACGGAGAGAGCGGGGAGGGCGGCTCCTCTTACGCGGCTTCGCCTGCTCGCCGGTTGTGACGTGCGTCACTCGGCCGACGGCGACCGATCAGCTGTCGAAGCCCAGGCCCAGGCGGTCCATGGTCTTCAGCCACAGGTTGCGCCGGCCGCCGTTCTCGTCGGCGCGGGCGAGCGACCACTTGGTGAGCCCGATGCCGGCCCAGGCGACCGGCTCGGGCGGGAACGGCAGCGGCTTGGAGCGGACCATCTCCAGGTCGGTGCGCTCGGTGCGCTCCCCCGCGAGCAGGTCGAGCATCACGTCGGCGCCGAAGCGGGTGGCGCCGACGCCGAGGCCGGTGAACCCGGCCGCGTACGCCACCTTCCCCTTGTGGGCCGTGCCGAAGAAGGCCGAGAAGCGGGAGCAGGTGTCGATCGCGCCGCCCCAGGCGTGGCTGAAGCGGAGCCCCTCCAGCTGCGGGAAGCAGTGGAAGAAGTGCTCGGCCAGCTTGAGGTACGTCTCGGGGCGGTGGTCCCTCTCGGCGCTGACCTTGCCGCCGAAGGGGTAGATCGCGTCGTAGCCGCCCCACAGGATCCGGTGGTCGGCGGTGATCCGGAAGTAGTGGAACTGGTTGGCGGAGTCGCCGAGACCCTGCCGGTTCTTCCAGCCGATCGAGGCGAGCTGCTCCGGGCTGAGCGGCTCGGTCGTCAGGGCGTAGTCGTAGACCGGGACCGTGTAGGCCCGGACGCGCTTGACGAGGGACGGGAAGACGTTGGTCCCGAGCGCGACCCGGCGGGCGAGGACCCTGCCGTACGGGGTGCGCACGCCCATGCCGGCGCCGACGGAGACCAGGTCGAGGCCGGGGGTGTTCTCGAAGATCCGGACGCCCAGGCCGAGGCAGGCCCGCTTGAGGCCCCAGGCCAGCTTGGCGGGGTTCAGCATGGCGACGCCGCGGCGGTCCCAGAGGCCGCCGAGGAAGGTCGGCGAGTCGACCTCGGCGCGCACCGCGTCCCGGTCGAGGAGGTCGACGCCGTCCGCGAGGCCGAGCCGGTCGAGCTCCGCGTGCACCTCGTGCAGCTCCTCGACCTGGTACGGCTCGGTGGCCACGTCGATCTCGCCGGTGCGCTCGAAGTCGCAGTCCAGGGAGTAGCGGGCGACGGCCTCCTCGATGGCGTCGAGGTTCCGCTCGCCCAGCTCCTCCAGCTTCGGCAGCTCGCCCGGCCAGCGGGCGAGCCCGTTGCCGAAGCCGTGGGTGAGGGAGGCCGCGCAGAAGCCGCCGTTGCGGCCCGAGGCGGCCCAGCCCACCTCGCGCCCCTCGATCAGGACGACGTCCCGGGAGGGGTCGCGCTCCTTGGCCAGGAGCGCGGTCCACAGGCCGCTGTATCCGCCGCCGACCACGAGGAGGTCGCACTTCTCGGTGCCGGTGAGGGCGGGCAGGGCTCCGGGCTTGCCGGGGTCTTCCAGCCAGAAGGGGACGGGCTGGGCGTCGGAGAGAGATTGGGCGGCGAGACGCATGGCGACTGGGGCCATGGTTTCCAACTCCTTCGGTGCCTGGGCGGCCTTCGCTCAGGCTGTTGCTGTTTTCTTGCGCCGGTTCGTAATGATTTGCCCGGCCACGACCACCAGTACCGCGAGGACGAACATCGCGGTGCCGATGACGTTGATCTGAACGGGTGTGCCACGCTGCGCCGAGCCCCAGACGAACATGGGGAAGGTGACCGTGGACGGTCCCGCGTTGAAGTTGGTGATGATGAAGTCGTCGAACGAGAGCGCGAAGGCGAGCAGCGCGCCGGCGGCGATGCCGGGGGCGGCGATCGGCAGGGTGACGCGCAGGAAGGTCTGCGCGGGCCCCGCGTAGAGGTCGCGCGCTGCCTCCTCCAGGCGCGGGTCCATGGACATGACCCGGGCCTTGACCGCCGTCACGACGAACGACAGGCAGAAGGTGATGTGGGCGATCAGGACCGTCCAGAAGCCCAGCTCGATCCCCATGTTGAGGAAGAGGGTGAGCAGCGAGGCGGCCATGACGACCTCGGGCATCGCCATCGGCAGGAAGATCAGCGAGTTGATCCCGCCGCGCGCCCGGAAGCGGTAGCGGACGAGCGCGAAGGCGATCGCCGTGCCGAGGGCGACGGCGCCGAGGGTGGCCCAGGCGGCGAGCTGGAGCGAGAGCGACAGCGACTGGCACATGTCGGCGACGCCGCAGGGGTCCTTCCAGGCGTCCAGGGAGAACTGCTGCCAGGAGTAGTTGAAGCGCCCGTTCGGCTTGTTGAACGAGAACGCCATCACGACGAGGTTCGGCAGGATCATGTACGCGAGCGTCAGCAGGCCCGCGACGACGACGAGGTTCTTGCGGATCCAGCGCATCAGACGAGGTCCTCCGTTCCGGCGCGGCGGATGTAGACGGTGACCATGACCAGGACGATCGCCATGAGGATGAAGGAGAGCGCGGCGGCCGTCGGGTAGTCGAGGACCCGCAGGAACTGCGACTGGATGACGTTGCCGACCATCTTGGTGTCGGTCGAGCCGAGCAGTTCGGAGTTGACGTAGTCGCCGCTCGCCGGGATGAAGGTGAGCAGGGTGCCGGAGACGACGCCGGGCATCGACAGCGGGAAGGTCACCTTGCGGAAGGTGGTCGCCGGGGAGGCGTACAGGTCCTGCGCGGCCTCGTGGAGCCGTCCGTCGATCCGCTCCAGGGAGCTGTAGAGGGGCAGGATCATGAAGGGCAGGAAGTTGTACGTGAGGCCGCAGACGACCGCCATCGGGGTGGCGAGCACGCGGTCGCCCTCGGTCCAGCCGAGCCAGCTCGTCACGTCGAGGACGTGCAGCGCGTTCAGCGCGTCGACCACGATGCTGTCGTCCGCCAGGATCGTCTTCCACGCCAGGGTCCGGATGAGGAAGCTGGTGAAGAAGGGGGCGATGACGAGGACGAGGAGCAGGTTGCGCCAGCGGCCGGCCCGGAAGGCGATCAGGTACGCGAGCGGGTAGCCGAGGAGCAGGCAGAGGACGGTCGCGGTCCCGGCGTAGAGCAGGGAGCGGACGAACTGCGGCCAGTACTCCTGGAGGGCCTCCCAGTAGGTCTGGAAGTGCCAGGTGACCTGGAAGCCGGCTTCGAGGGAGCCGGTCTGGACCGAGGTGGAGGCCTGGTAGACCAGCGGCAGCGCGAAGAAGACGAGCAGCCAGACGATGCCGGGGAGCAGCAGCCAGTAGGGGACGAGCCGCTTGCGGGTGGCGGGCTTGCGCAGAACCGGTTCCTCGACCGACTCCGGCGCCTCCTTCGCGAGGGTGGGGGCGCTCATCCGGCGTCCTCCACGCTCTCCACACCGGCGTCGATGGCCTGGTCCGCGTCGAGCCCGAAGGTGTGCGCCGGGTTCCAGTGCAGGACCACCTCGGCGCCCGGGACCAGCCGGGTGTCGCGCTCGACGTTCTGCTCGTACACCTGGAGTTCCGCGCCCGCCGGGCTGTTCACCACGTACTGGGTGGAGACGCCGATGAAGGAGGAGTCGGTGATCCGGCCGGTGACGCGGTTGCGGCCGTCGGCTATCGCGCCGGCGTCGTCCGCGTGCGTGAGGGAGATCTTCTCGGGGCGGACGCCCACGAGCAGCTTGCCGCCCGCCCGGACGGCGGGGGTACAGCGGCCGCCGGGGATCCTGAGCTTGCCGCCGCCCGCCGTGACGAGCACGTCGGAGCCGGTGGAGCCGGTCTCCAGGACCTCGGCCTCGATGAGGTTGGAGGTGCCGAGGAAGTTGGCGACGAAGGTGGTCCGCGGGTTCTCGTACAGGTCGGCGGGGGCGCCGAGCTGCTCGACCCGGCCGCCGTTCATCACCGCGACCTGGTCGGCCATGGTCATGGCCTCCTCCTGGTCGTGGGTGACGTGCACGAAGGTGATGCCGACCTCGGTCTGGATCCGCTTGAGCTCCAGCTGCATCTGGCGGCGCAGCTTGAGGTCGAGGGCGCCGAGCGGCTCGTCGAGGAGGAGGACCTGCGGGTGGTTGATGAGGGCGCGGGCCACGGCGACGCGCTGCTGCTGGCCGCCGGAGAGCTGGTGCGGCTTGTGCCGGGCCTTGTCGCCGAGCTGGACAAGCTCCAGCATGTCGTCGACCTGCTTCTTGACCGACTTGATGCCGCGGCGGCGCAGGCCGAAGGCGATGTTCTCGGAGATGTCCATGTGCGGGAAGAGCGCGTAGGACTGGAAGACGGTGTTGACCGGCCGCTTGTAGGGCGGGAGGTCGGTGACGTCGGTGTCGCCGAGGAAGACGGTGCCGGTGCTGGGGTCCTCCAGGCCGGCGATCATGCGCAGGGTGGTGGTCTTGCCGCAGCCGGAGGCGCCGAGGAGGGCGAAGAAGGAGCCCTGCGGGACGGTCAGGTCGAGCGGGTGGACGGCGGTGAAGGAGCCGTACGTCTTGCTGATCCCGGTGAGACGGACGTCGCCGCCGCCGCCCGTGTTCTTTCCAGTGTGAGCAGTGTTGTCAGTCATGGGTCGTGGTCCCGGGGGAGTGAGAGGGGGTGGACGAGGCCGGACTCAGGCGCCGATGAGCTTGGCGAACTTCTCCTCGTACGCCGTCTCCTCCGCGCCGGTGAGCGAGCGGAAGGCGTGCGACTTCTTCGCCATGGCCTTGTCCGGGAGGATCAGCGTGTTGTCCGCGAGTTCGGGGTCGATCTTCGCGAGCTCGTCCTTCACCCCGTCGACGGGGCAGACGTAGTTGATGTACGCGGCGAGCTGGGCGGCGACGGGGAGCTCGTAGTAGTGGTCGATGAGCTTCTCGGCGTTGGTCTTGTGCCGGGACTGCGCGGGGACGAGCAGGTTGTCGGTGGAGGTGATGTAGCCGGCCGCCGGTATGGAGTAGCGGATGTCGGGGTTGTCCGCCTGGAGCTGGATGATGTCGCCGGCCCAGGCGAGACAGGCGGCTATGTCGCCCTTGTCGAGGTCGGACGTGTAGTCGTTGCCGGTGAAGCGGCGTATCTGCTTCTTGTCGACGCCCTTCTGGAGGCGTCCGATCGCCGCGTCGAAGTCGGCGTCCGTGAAGCTGCCCGGGTCCTTGCCGAGGTCGAGCAGGGCCATGCCGACGGTGTCGCGCATCTCGGTGAGGAAGCCGACCCGGCCCTTGAGCGAGGGGTCGTCCAGGAGCTGGGTGACCGAGTCGACCTTCTTCCCGCCGGTCGCCTTCACGTTGTACGCGATGACGGTGGAGATGCCGGTCCAGGGGTACGAGTGGGCGCGGCCCGGGTCCCAGTCGGGGTTGCGGAACTGGGCGGAGAGGTTGCTGTACGCGTGGGGGAGGTTCGCGGGGTCGAGCTTCTGCACCCAGCCGAGCCGGATCATCCGGGCGGCGAGCCAGTCGGTGACGCATATGAGGTCGCGGCCGGTGTCCTGGCCGGCGGCGAGCTGCGGCTTGATCTTGCCGAAGAACTCGACGTTGTCGTTGATGTCCTCGGTGTACTTGACCTTGATCCCGGTGCGCTTCTCGAACGCCTCCAGGGAGGGGCGGGACTTCTCGTCCTCGCTGACGTCCATGTACTCGGTCCAGTTGGAGAAGGCGACGGTCTTCTCCTTGGCCGAGTCGTCCGTGGAGGCGGGGCCCTGGCCCTCCCGCTTGGCGGGAGGGATGCCGCAGGCGGTCAGGGACGCGAGGCCGCCGACGGTGAGCGCGCCCACGCCGCCCGCGCGCAGCATCGAACGGCGGCTGAGGGCGCCCCGGCCGCTCGTCAGACTGCGGCGTATCGCCGCGAGCTGCGCCGCGGACAGGCTGTCGGGCTCGTACTGCTCCATGCGCTGTGCCCTTTCGGGATGGTTGCGTCGCCGGTCGGGCAACGGGCCACGCGGCGGTAGCCGCATTTCGGATGCTTATCGGTCCCCGAAGATCGTGCGGTGCCAGTCCTTCGCGGCGACCGCGGTGTTGTCGTACATCACGTGCTTGACCTGCGTGTACTCCTCGAAGGAGTACACCGACATGTCCTTTCCGTAGCCCGAGGCCCGGGTTCCCCCGTGGGGCATCTCGCTGATGATCGGGATGTGGTCGTTGACCCAGACGCAGCCGGCCTTGATCTCCCGCGTGGCGCGGCCCGTCCGGTAGACGTCGCGGCTCCAGGCGGAGGCGGCGAGGCCGTAGGGGGTGTCGTTGGCGAGCTCGATGCCCTCGTCGTCGGTGTCGAAGGGCAGGGCCACCAGGACCGGACCGAAGATCTCCGACTGCACGACCTCGCTGTCCTGCGCGGCGCCGGTGATCAGGGTCGGACGGTAGTACGCACCGTCCTCCAGGTCCCCGCCGGGGGCTTCGCCGCCGGTGACGACGGTGGCGTAGGCGCGGGCGCGGTCGACGAAGCCGGCGACCCGGTCGCGCTGGGCGTGGCTGATCAGCGGGCCGAGGTCGGTGTCAGGGGCGAAGGGGTCGCCGAGCCGGACGGACTCCATGAGCGCGGCGACGCGGGCGGTGAAGGCGTCGAAGAGGGGACGCTGGACGTACGCGCGCGTGGCGGCGGTGCAGTCCTGGCCGCTGTTGATGAGGGAGGCGGCGACGGCGCCCCGGGCGGCGGCCTCCAGGTCGGCGTCGTCGAAGACGACGAAGGGGGCCTTGCCGCCGAGTTCGAGGTGGAGGCGCTTGACGGTGGCGGTGGCGATCTCGGCGACCCGCTTGCCGACCGGGGTGGAGCCGGTGAAGGAGGTCATGACGACGTCGGGGTGGCCGACGAGGTGCTCGCCGACGGTCCGGCCGGCCCCGTTGACGATGTTGATCACGCCGTCGGGGATGCCGGCGTCGGTGGCGGCCTGCGCGAACATCAGGGAGGTGAGGGGGGTGAGCTCGGCGGGCTTCAGGACGATCGTGTTGCCGGCGGCGACCGCCGGGAGGATCTTCCAGGCGGCCATCTGGAGGGGGTAGTTCCAGGGGGCGATGGAGCCGACGACGCCGAGGGGCTCGCGCCGTACGTAGGAGGTGTGGTCGCCGGAGTACTCGGCGGCGGCCTGGCCCTGGAGGTGGCGGGCGGCCCCGGCGAAGAAGGCGGTGTTGTCGACCGTGCCGGGCACGTCGAACTCGGTGGTGAGCTTCAGCGGCTTGCCGCACTGGAGGGACTCCGCGCGGGCGAAGTCCTCGGCGCGCTCGGCGAGGACGCCGGCGAAGCGGTGCAGCGCGTCGGAGCGCTCCCCGGGGGTGGCGCCCGCCCAGCCCGGGAAGGCCGCCTTGGCGGCGGCCACGGCCTCGTCCACGTCGGCGGTGGAGGCCAGCGCGTACGTGTACACGGTCTTCCCGGTCGCCGGGTCGATCACGTGGTGGTCCTGGCCGGACGTTCCGGGGCGGAGCCTGCCGCCGATGTACTGTGCGCCGTCCGCGAAGCGGTCCGTCACCTGGAAGCGGTTGCCCATGACGCTCTCCGTTGTCCCAGCTCGAATTGAGTGCCGATCCTGACAGAGGGACGACTACCCAACAAGTGATTCCGTTGTTGCCTTTTGGTTACGCGACGGATTCGGTCGACCATGTGTCGAGGTCGCCGGAAAATCTCCGTACGGAGTGTCCGTGGCGGATGCCAGACTCGCATGCATGAGCGCGATCGAGGAGCTGACACAGCAGGTCAGCAGGGGTGACAGGGTGAAGTGGCTGCACTTCTGGGGTCACCGTCCGCACCCGGACGGACACCTGTCGGCGAGCTGTCTCAGCCAGTGGTGGCCGTCCCCCTTCACGGTCGACGGGGTGGCGTACGCGAGCGCCGAGCACTGGATGATGGCCGCCAAGGCGCGGCTCTTCGGGGACGCGGACGCCGAGCGGGCCGCGCTGGCCGCCCGCACCCCGGCGGAGGCCAAGAACGCGGGCCGGCTCGTGCGGGACTTCGACGGCGCGGTGTGGGAGCGGGAGCGGTTCGGGATCGTCGTCGAGGGCGGCGTCCACAAGTTCTCGTCGGACGGCGCCCTGCGCGCGTATCTGCTCGGCACCGGCGACCGCGTCCTGGTGGAGGCCAGTCCGGTGGACCGGATCTGGGGCATCGGGCTCGCCGCGACCGACCCCGGCGCCCACGACCCGGCCCGCTGGCGCGGCCTCAACCTCCTGGGCTTCGCCCTCATGGAGGCGCGGGAGCGGCTGCGGAGCGCCTGACCCCGTGAGGAAGCGGAGAAGGGCCCCGCACCGGGTGTCCGGTGCGGGGCCCTTCCGGGTGCGTACGCCGTCTCAGCGGGTGATCTCCAGGACCAGGGACGAGGCGAACGGGTCCTCGTCGGAGGTGCCGGAGTCCTCGAAGGTCGAGGGGTCCTGGGCGACCGCCCAGATGACGAAGCCCAGGAAGACCGCGCTGACCAGGGTGCCGATGGCACCGAGCACGATGCCGGCGATCGCCATGCCCCGGTTGGTCGCCTCGCCCCGGCCCGCCTTCTTCACCCCGATGATCCCGAAGATCACGCCCAGGACGCCGAGGACCACGCCCAGGCCGTACAGGCAGAAGCCCGCGACCGAGACGATGCCGAGCACCATCGCGGCCGTGCCCATGCCGTTGGAGGGGGCCTGCGGCCAGGCCTGCTGGCCGCCGTACCCCGGATATCCGGGATAGCCGTACCCGGAGGTCGCCATGGGCGTCGGAGCGGCCGGGTAGCCGTAGCCCCCGGTGGTGTCCGCCGGATAGCCGTACCCGCCGGGCGTCGCCGCCGGGCCGCCGGGCGCGACCGGCGGCGGCGGGACGTCACCGCCGGGGCCGGGCGCCGCCGGCATGGACGTCACGGTCTGCTGGTCGTGCACCGGCGGGGGCGACGGCGCCGCCGGCTTGCTCAGTTCCACCCCGTCGCGGTTCGGCGGAGCCCACGGGTCCGCCGGGTCGTAGCCGCCCGGCTGCTGGTCTCGGTTGTCAGACATGGGCCTCCCCCATCGTGGTCACGTCATGCTAAGGCCTCACTCCTGCGGGGGAACCGTCCGGCCTACGATGACCCGATGACCGATCTGCACCCCTTCATCGCGGGCCTCCCCAAGGCCGAGCTGCACGTCCACCACGTGGGCTCCGCCTCGCCCCGGATCGTCGCCGAGCTCGCGGCCCGCCACCCGGACTCCAAGGTCCCCACGGACCCGGAGGCCCTGGTCGACTACTTCACGTTCACCGACTTCGCGCACTTCATCGACGTCTACCTGTCGGTCGTCGACCTGGTCCGCACCCCCGAGGACGTCCGGCTGCTGACCTTCGAGGTCGCCCGGGACATGGCCCGGCAGAACATCCGCTACGCCGAGCTGACCATCACCCCCTACTCCTCCACCCGCCGGGGCATCGACGAGAACGCGTTCATGGACGCGATCGAGGACGCCCGCAAGGCGGCCGAGGCCGAGTTCGGCACGGTCCTGCGCTGGTGCTTCGACATCCCCGGCGAGGCCGGGCTCGAAGCCGCCGAGGAGACCGCGCGGCTCGCCACGACCGAGGGGCTGCGCCCGGAGGGCCTGGTCTCCTTCGGCCTCGGCGGCCCGGAGATCGGGGTGCCGCGCCCGCAGTTCAAGCCGTACTTCGACCGGGCCCGGGCGGCCGGCCTGCGCTCCGCGCCGCACGCGGGCGAGACGACCGGCCCGGAGACCGTCTGGGACGCGATCCGCGAGCTGGGCGCCGAGCGCATCGGCCACGGCACCAGCTCCGTCCGGGACCCGGAGCTCCTGGCGTACCTGGCCGAGCACCGGATCGCCCTGGAGGTCTGCCCGACCTCCAACATCGCCACCCGGGCCGTCGCCACCCTGGACGAGCACCCGATCCGGAAGATGGTGGACGCGGGGGTCCTCGTCACCGTCAACAGCGACGACCCGCCGATGTTCGGCACCGACCTGAACAACGAGTACGCGGTCGCCGCCCGGCTCCTGGAGCTCGACGAGCGCGGCCTCGCCGCCCTCGCCAAGAACGCGGTGGAGGCCTCCTTCCTGGACGCGGCCGGAAAGGCCCGGATCGCCGCCGAGATCGACGCGTACACCGAGGCGTGGCTGACGCGCTGACGACACGGAAGGTCATCGGGGCCGACGCGCCGACGACACCGGCGGGCGTCCCCGGCGACAATGGCCCCATGCGATCCGTCACTGTCGTAGGTCACCGCGGCGACCCGTACCGCTTCCGCGAGAACACGCTCCGTTCGATCTCCTCGGCGATCGAACGGGGCGCGGACGCGGTCGAGGTCGACGTCCGGCTGACGAGGGACGGGGTGCCCGTCCTCCTGCACGACGACACCCTCAAGCGCCTCTGGGGCCCGGACCGGGCGCTCTCCGCGCTCTCGTACGAGCAGGTGCGGGAGGTGACGGCGGACGGGGTGCCGACCCTGCGGGAGGCGCTGCTCGCCGCCGGGGACCACCGGCTGATGCTGGACCTGCCGGGCGGGAACGAGCACTCGGTCCGGAAGATCGTCGGCACGGTCCGCGAGTGCGGGGCCGGGGAGCGGGTCTACTACTGCGCCGGGACCGTCGCCATGCTCCAGGTGCGGGCCGCCGACCCGGCCGCCGAGATCGCCCTGACCTGGACCTCGCTCGCGCCGCCCCGGCCGGTGCTCCTCGACGCCGTGCGCCCGCGCTGGCTCAACTACCGCTTCGGCCTGGTGAGTCGGGAGCTGGGCGAGCGGGTGCACCGGGACGGGCTGCTCCTGTCGGCCTGGACGGCGGACACGAAGCGCACCATGCGTAAGCTGATCATGAACGGGGTGGACGCGATCACCACGAACCGCGTCGACGCCCTCGCCGCCGTCCTGCGAGAGGACTCCTGAGGTGAACGACAGCGCGCACGACAGCGCGAACGAGAACGTGACCGAGACCGCGAGCGTGAGCGAGACCGCGAGCGTGACCGACCGGATCCGCACCGACGTCGCCCACAACGCCCGCGTGTGGAACTACTGGCTGGGCGGCAAGGACAACTACCCGGTGGACCGCGCGGTCGGCGCGCAGGTCACCGGCTTCTACCCGAGCATCGGCGAGGTGGCCCGCGCCGACCGGGCGTTCCTCGGCCGGGCCGTGACCCACTTGGCCGCCGGGGAGGGCGTCCGGCAGTTCCTGGACATCGGCACCGGCCTGCCGACCGCCGACAACACCCACGAGGTGGCGCAGCGGGTCGCGCCCGGGGCCCGGATCGTCTATGTCGACAACGACCCGATCGTCCTCACCCACGCCCGCGCGCTCCTGACGAGCGCCCCGGAGGGCGTCACCGAGTACGTCGACGCCGACGCGCACGACCCGGAGCGGATCCTGGCGGCGGCCTCGGCCACCCTCGACCTCTCCCGTCCGGTCGCGGTGATGATGCTCGGCATCCTCAACTTCGTGATGGACACCGACGAGGCCCGCTCCATCGTGCGGACCCTGATGGCCGCCGTCCCCTCCGGCAGCTTCCTGGTCCTCACCCACCCCACCCTGGAGCCGGAGCTCGGCGGCGAGGGCAACGAGGCGGCGATGGCCTTCTGGAACGAGCACGCGACCCCGCCGATCACCGCCCGCACCCGCGCCGAGTTCGCCTCCTTCCTGGACGGCCTCGACCTGCTCCCGCCGGGCATCGTCTCCTGCTCCCGCTGGCGCTCCGAGGAGGGCGACGTGGTGGCGCAGTTCGGCGCGGTGGGCCGCAAGCCGTAAACGACTACGCGGGTACGGCCTCCGGGGCCGGGGCCGTCGCCGTGGCGGCCTCCAGGCGCTTGATCAGCCGGCGGACGAGGAGCAGCGGCAGGATGCCGAAGACGCCGAAGGACATGTCGACGAGCGACCACCAGAAGGGGATGTCGCGGATCGGACCGCAGATCAGGGCGAGCGGGATGATGCCGGCACAGGCGATCATGCCGAACTCGACGACCCAGACGTTGCGGACGGGGTCGCGCCAGACGCCGTAGAAGGCGACGGCGATGACGAGGTGGGCGAAGGCGAGCCAGTCGTTGCCGTAGAGGAGGTAGGGGGCGTCCCGGTCGGCGCCCTCCAGGCCTCCCCGGACCCGGTGGATCCACTCGGCGAGCCCGGGGAGGGCGTCGCCCACGGGGGCGGCCCAGCCGGTCAACGCGGAGTCGAGGAGCCGGAGTTCGGTGACGAGCGGGAAGGCGGTGAGCCCGCTCAGGACCAGACAGACGACGAAGAGGACCAGCCAACGACGGATGCGCTCAACAAGGGCTCTCGGCCCGTTCGTGTCGCTCATGGGGACAGCGTACGCCCGCTCTGAACGTGTTCAAAAGCTGGGGGCCGCTTTTTGGAACATGTTCAAAAGGCGCGGGCCAGTCGTCGTCCCACGCCGTGCGCGACCACGGTCGCCCCCGCCGCCACCGCGAGCCCCGCCACCATGTCCCGGGCCCTGGTGGGCCGCAGCACCCCGGCGCGCCGCAGCCGGCCGCGCACCCACAGGGAGAAGGGGACGACGACGAGCGGCGAGGTGACCGAGCCGGGCGTCCGGCCGCGCACGGTCGCCGCCTGCTCGAGGTGGACGAGGCCGTGGAGCCCGAAGCCGTCGACCGCGCCCTGATAGAAGGCGGACCGTCCGCCGGAGCGCCCGCCGGCCACGGCGGCGGCGCCGACGATCACCGCCATCACCCCCACGGCCGCCGCGAATTCGCGCTCGTCGACCTCCTCGACGGCCCGCCAGACGCCCTCCGGCACCCCGGGGAAGCGCTCGCGCAGGGCTGGCAGGTTCTCCCGGAGCCAGCGCGGCCCGTACGCGAGCTCCTCGGCGTCGTGAACGGCCCAGGCGAGGAACAGGCCGTACGTGGCAAGGGGGTTGAGGCGTGAGTCCGTCATACCGTGACCAACCCACAGCCTCACGATCGAGTTCCGTCTCTTCACGGGAACACGGGCCCTTGATGGATCACCCGGGCCGCGAGGGGAGCGGAACACGGGCAGCGATCACAGCAGCCGTCGTCCGTTCGGCCCCGCATCGCAACGGCACCTGCGATCCGTCCCTCCTCGGCGACCTTTGCCTCAGGAACTCGACGACCGGGCTACGACTCTCCCGGGTTTTCCCACCGCGTCCCACTCTCCCCGTCCGAGTCCGGCATCACGGCACACCGTTCACCCAGCACCTTGTCCGCCAGCATGAGGGAGAATCCCTCGCCCGTGACCTCGGAAAGGGTATCGGCGCCGCCAGGGTAGGACCGGTAAGTCAATTCTCCGGGCATCAGCGGATCCACGAAAGCGGTGAAGTCGTCCTCCAACAGGTCGGACCTGAGCCGCAAGTCCGGCTCAGTGACCACGCACACCAGCGAGCGCGGCCTCATGAGCCGGACCAGTTCGGCCGCGTTCTCCCGAGTCACGCGATACCAGGTGCACCCGTAGGCCCCGTAGGCCCAGCGTTCACAGAGCAAGGTGAAGCGTTCGGAGACTTCTGCCACTGCCGCCCAGAACTGCTTGTCCGCGACAGCGACGACTGGGTTCGAGATCTCCACGGGCTCAGGAGCCGCGTCGCGCCACCGGAGGACCGTGTGCCGGCCATGGAGTTCTGCCAGATCGGCCGCCACGGCCTTCGTGGTGTAGAGGTGTACGGCCCCGTCCCACCCCGACTCGATCTGAATTCGCTCCGGAAAAGAAAGCCGACAGTACGGCCCACGTCCCGCCGCCATTCCTTCGACGAGATCAATCGCCTGCCGAGTCCGGACCTTCGCCCCATTACGAAGATCGAGGTGAGCTTCGGAGAGAGGCTCGCCCACCAACAGGTCGTCGACCGTCAGGGAGTCGGCGCCACTCTTTTCGATCGCCTCTCCGATGACCTGCCGCAGCTCTGCCGCATAGGAAACCCAGGCATCCGCGTCGGCCAGATCCTCTCGCACACACTCACTGCGAGGACTGATGATCAACTCTCTGTTCACTTCTTCAGCCACTTGAGACCCAGCACCTCTCCGTTCGACCCGATGTCCAGCCCATAGGTCCCGTCTCGATCCGAGCTGCTGGTCGACTGGAACGCGTTCCGGTCATTCGACCCCTTGAACACGGCTGCCTTGTTGTGACCAGTCCGGTCGAAGGTGATGAACTTGGGTTGACCGGCTCCGGCCTTCTTGTTCTCCCAGATCGGAGTCTTCCCCGCAGACAACCTCTTGGACTTCGTGTATCCGAGGTATTTCGCAATATCGTCGGACTGGGCACGCGTAAGCGAGTTGATATTGCAGTTGCTGTTGTGCACGAGGACCGGCGTGGCCCCTGCCAGCACATAGTACGTGTGAAGGTCCGAAACGGACAGGTTGTAGACCTTGGCGCCGAGAGCCGTCCAGCGCTTGAGGTCCTTGATCCGGACGGAGGATCCATTGACCGTCTGGAGCCGCTCGTCGGAGCGAAGGCCGGCGGCCTCGATCCATTCGCCCTTCTCGGGGGACCAGAAGGGGTGGCCGTCCGTCGCGGTCACCGATGCGGTGCCCCCGTCGGTTTCGACCGTGACCCTGACGAGCCGCTTCAGCCCCTCTCCCTTGATCTCCGCGGTGACGGTCTCGGCACGGGTGGTCCCGGTGTTCGGGTCTCCGGCCAGTACCTCGTCGCCCACCTTCACTTCCTCGATGGGCTTCGTGGAACCGTCGGCCATGAGCACCTCGGTGCCCGGCAGGAAGCTGTTGCAGGGGGTCATCTGCTGGAGCTTCTTGGTGTACGACTTGGAGACCGCGGCACCGGTCAGACGGCCGCCGTCCTCGAAGAGGCCGGCCTGTGCCGCCTTCTCGAGCTCCACCAGTTTGAGCGCGTCATCCATTCCCCCCGAGCAGTCGAGGGCGTCGGGACCGGCACAGATGTTGGCCGCGGTGGAGAGCTTGTCGTTGGACGACACCTCGTGCCGCCTGCGCATGATCTTGTCGAGCTCGCCCTGGTAGGCGCGCATGAAGTTCCAGTACGTCTCGCCGGAGAGGTGCTTGGCGGCAAGGCTCGTGACCAGGTCGCCCGCGGCCTGGCTCTCCGTGTTCCAGGCGTAACCGGGGTCTCCGGCCGCGTCCAGCTCCGTGGCGGTCGCCGGGTGGTACTTGTCGTACTCGCTGGTCTTCTTCTCGTCCCAGGTCCCGTCCGGGCCGAGGGAGCAGCTGACGCCGTGTTCGGCGCATTCGATCGGCGCGAGGCCGGTCGGGTCGCTCTGGGAGACGGGACTGTTGTTGGCGTAGGCGTACCCGTTCATCTGGAGCGGGTCGGCGAAGTCGATGAGCGGGTCGGCGGAGAGGAAACGTCCGGTGCTCTGGTCGTACTCACGAGCGCCGATGTGGGTGAGTCCACTGATGGTGTCGTCGATGCCGACGCCGAGGTAGCCGCGCTTGTCGGGCCAGGCGGACGGCTTGGGGCCGCGGAGTTCGCCGTAGGGCTTGAAGGAGCGGCGGGTGACCGGCTGGCTGCCTCCGAGCTCGACACTGGTGTGGGCCGTGCCGAGGTGGTCGGTGAGAAGGGCGCTCAGTTTGGCGCCCGCGGAGGTGACCATGCGGACGACGGTGGGTGCGCCGGCCTGGCCGTAGGAGCGGGAGGCCTGGGTGATCAGACCGACCTTGTCCGTGGTGAGTCCGGTTTCACCGAGGTAGAGCGTGCTGCCCGTGGGCGAGTTCTCCAGGATCCGGTCGCCTTCGGCACGAAGGTCCCCTACCGCTTCGTCTTCGACAGCGCCGCCCCCGAGGCACCACGCGTCCGTTCCGTCGACTTCCCGGACGCCGACGGCAACGAGAACACCTTCGGCAACGACGCCGAGGACGCCGAGGACGCCGAGGACGCCGAGAACTGGTCGAAGAAGAAGTTCGGCGCCCCCGGCACCTTCTACTTCCGTGCCCTGGACAGCGACGTCAAGCGGTACGAGTACGGGTACGACACCGGCAGCTTCCCCTACTCCGTGAACCGCACCGCGGGCACCTCCACCACCGTGGAAGCGGTGGTCCCCGACGTGAAGCCCCACCCGGCGGGCCCCAACGTCCTCTACGTCAGGACCGTCGACGGGGCGGACCACGTCTCCGAACCCAGGAAGTACTTTTCTACGTCACCCCGCGCGACCAGGCCGACACCGCCGGCGACTTCACCGGCGCCCTGATCACCCACAACGGAGACTTCTACGGCGGCGACGGCCTCCAGGACCTCGTCGCCCGCGTCGCCGGGAAGCTGTGGGTCTACCCGGGCGACGGCTACGGGGCCGTCAACATCACCAAGCGCCGCGAGATCCTGCTGCCGGCCAACGCTCCCGCTCCCGCCGCGCTCAGCCAGATCGTGGCCACCGGGGACGTCACGGGGGACGGGCTCCCCGACCTCTTCGCCACCACGGGCGACCAGCTCTGGGTCTTCATCGGCTACACCGGCGGTGCCTTCACCGAGGCCCGCATGCTGAGCAGCGCGCCCTGGGCCACCCGTGACATCGTCGGCGTCGCCGACATCGGCGGCGACCAGGTGCCCGACCTCCTCTTCCGGGGCGAGGAGGCCGGACGCGGCCTGCTGCTGCGGCACGGCAAGCCCGGTGCGGACGGTGGCGTCGACCTGAACTCGCTCGCGATAGCGGTGAACTCCAAGACCGGCAAGGACGAGGTCTACGGGACCGGCGGCTGGGCGGCGGCATCCATGCCCAAGATCATGGGCACCCCCGACGCCAACGGCGACGGCGTTCCCGACCTCTGGGCGGTCGCGGCGGACGGGTACCTCTACTTCTACCCCGGCACCCGCACCGTGCACGGCACCCGTTTCATCGCCAGCGGCGTCGGCTGGATGAGCAGCCTCGCCATCGGCTGAGCGAAGCCGGGAAGCAGGGAGGGGCCCGCCGTACGACGGCGGGCCCCTCCCGTGCATCGGGGCCGGCTCACAGCCCCACGATCGAGTTCCACCTCTTGGCGAAGGTGAGGCGCTCCTCGGCGGTGATGTCGCGGGCGATGGCGAGCCGGCTGCGCATGGCGGAGTCGGGGAAGATCAGCGGGTCCTCGGCGAGCGCGGCCAGTTCCTCGTCGCCGGAGTCCGCGAGGACCTGCTGCGCGGCCGGCACGGGGCAGACGTAGTTGACCCAGGCGGCGAGCTCGGCGGCGACCTCGGGCTCGTAGTAGTGGTCGACCAGCTTCTCGGCGTTGGCCTTGTGCCGGGCGAGGTCGGGGACCATGAGGGACTCGGCCCAGAGCTCGGCGCCCTCCTCGGGGACGACGAACTCGATGTCCGGGTTGTCGGCCCGGAGCTGGATGACGTCGCCGGAGTACGCCTGGCAGGCCAGGACGTCGCCGGTGGAGAGGTCCTTGATGTAGTCGTTGCCGGTGAAGCGGCGGATGTGCTTCGCGCGGACGAGCCGCTCGGTCCGCTCGCACACGGCGTGGAAGTCGTCGGCGGTCCAGCGGGTCACGTCGACGCCGTCGCCCAGCATGAGCAGGGCGAAGGACTCGTCGAGCCCGGACAGCAGGGTGACCTTCCCGCGCAGGTCGTCGGCCCACAGCTCCTCGACGGAGCGCAGCTCGCGGCCCAGCTTCCTGCGGTTGTACGCGATGCCGGTGATGCCGGACTGCCAGGGCACGGTGTGCAGCCGGCCGGGGTCGAAGGCGGGCGAGCGCAGCTGCGGGTCGAGGTGCGCCGTGACGTTCGGCTGGGCGGCGCGGTCCATCTCCTGGACCCAGCCGAGGCGGACGAAGCGGGCGGCCATCCAGTCGCTGAGGACGATCAGGTCGCGCCCGGTCTCCTGATGGTTCATCAGGGAGGGGCTGATCTTGCCGAAGAACTCGTCGTTGTCGTTGATCTCCTCGGTGTAGCGGACGGATATCCCGGTCCGCTTCCGGAAGGAGTCCAGGGTGGGGCGCCTCGACTCGTCGTCCTCGTCGGTGTCGATGTAGAGCGGCCAGTTGGCGAAGTCGAGGATCCGGTCGCGGGCCGAGAGGTCCCGGGCGGCGGCCCGGTCGCCCTCCTCGACGAAGGCGGCGGGGACCCCGCACCCGGCGAGCAGGGCGGCCGCCCCGGCACCGCCGATGCCGCGCAGCAGGGACCGGCGGGACGTGTTCTTCCTGGCTGTCGCTCTCATCCGGGCAGCATTCCGGCCGGTCGGCCCCCACGGCAATGGACGCTCCGTCCGGGCGACGCGGCGCGGCCCCGACACCCTGTCGAGCGGGGTGCCGGGGCCGCGCGGTGGACCGGCCGACACGTCGGCCGGCCGGTCGGCGGATCAGCCGAGGGAGGTCATGACGTGCTTGATCCGGGTGTAGTCCTCGAAGCCGTAGCCCGAGAGGTCCTTGCCGTAGCCGGACTTCTTGAAGCCGCCGTGGGGCATCTCGGCGACCAGCGGGATGTGGGTGTTGATCCACACGCAGCCGAAGTCGAGCGCCTTGGACATGCGCATCGCGCGCGCGTGGTCCTTGGTCCAGACGGAGGAGGCGAGGGCGTACTCGACGCCGTTGGCGTACTCCAGGGCCTGGGCCTCGTCCGTGAAGGACTGGACGGTGATGACCGGGCCGAAGACCTCGTTCTGGACGATCTCGTCGTCCTGCTTGAGGCCGGAGACGACGGTCGGGGCGTAGAAGTAGCCCTTGTCGCCGACGCGCTGACCGCCGGCCTCGACCTTGGCGTGGGCCGGGAGGCGGTCGATGAAGCCGGAGACCTGCTTGAGCTGGTTGGCGTTGTTGAGCGGGCCGTACAGCACGTCCTCGTCGTCCGGCTGCCCCGTCTTGGTCGCGGCGGCGGCCTTGGCGAGGGCGGAGACGAACTCGTCGTGGATGGACTCGTGGACGAGGACGCGGGTGGCGGCCGTACAGTCCTGGCCGGCGTTGAAGAAGCCCGCGACGGAGATGTCCTCGACGGCCTTGTCGATGTCGGTGTCCTCGAAGACCACGACGGGGGCCTTGCCGCCCAGCTCCAGGTGGACGCGCTTGACGTCCTTGGCGGCCGACTCGGCGACCTGCATGCCGGCGCGGACGGAGCCGGTGATGGAGGCCATGGCGGGGGTCGGGTGCTCGACCATCGCGCGGCCGGTGTCGCGGTCGCCGCAGACGACGTTGAAGACGCCCTTGGGGACGATCTGCCCGATGATCTCGGCCATCAGGACGGTCGACGCGGGGGTCGTGTCCGAGGGCTTGAGGACGACGGTGTTGCCCGCGGCGAGGGCCGGGGCGAACTTCCAGACGGCCATCATCATCGGGTAGTTCCACGGCGCGACCTGGGCGCAGACGCCGACGGGCTCGCGGCGGACGATGGAGGTCAGGCCCTCCATGTACTCGCCGGCCGAGCGGCCCTCCAGGAGCCGGGCGGCACCCGCGAAGAAGCGGATCTGGTCCACCATCGGCGGGATCTCCTCGCTCGCGGTGAGGGCGACCGGCTTGCCGGTGTTCTCGACCTCGGCGGCGATCAGGTCCTCGGCGCGCTCCTCGAAGGCGTCCGCGATCTTGAGGAGCACCTTCTGGCGCTCGGCCGGGGTGCTGTCGCGCCAGGCGGGGAAGGCGGCCGCGGCGGCCTCCATGGCGGCGTCGACGTCGGCCTGGCCGGAGAGCGGGGAGGTCGCGTACACCTCGCCGGTGGCCGGGTTGATCACGTCGATCGTGCGGCCGTCGGCCGCGTCGCGGAACTCCCCGTTGATGTAGTTACGCAGCCGGCGCAGCTCGGTGGTCACTTGCCACCCCTCCTGTCACGTTCTGACCGTGCACGTCCTCGTGCGTGGTCCCGATGGGTGAGACACCCCAGCCTAATCGCTCGGCTGACGCTTTCAACAGGCCCGACCCCCCACAACTTCGGATTCAGTGATATCTGGAGCCTCACACAACGAATTACATCGCTTCGGGGTTGCAAGACTGACGAGTCTCGGTGCACAGTGAGGTGTGGCCAGTCGAAGCGCAGACTCCAGAACCGGAACCGGTTCGTCCCCGACGATCGACGCCGTCTCCCTGGCGATCATCGAACAGCTCCAGGAGGACGGTCGCCGTCCCTACGCGGCGATCGGCAAGGCCGTCGGCCTCTCCGAGGCCGCCGTGCGGCAGCGCGTCCAGAAGCTGCTCGACCAGGGCGTCATGCAGATCGTCGCCGTCACGGACCCGCTCACCGTGGGCTTCCGGCGGCAGGCGATGGTCGGCATCAACGTCGAGGGTGACCTTGATCCGGTTGCGGAAGCGCTGACGGGCATGGCCGAATGCGAGTACGTGGTGATGACCGCGGGCTCCTTCGACCTCATGGTGGAGATCGTCTGCGAGGACGACGACCACCTGCTGGATGTGATCAACAAGCGCATCCGCACCCTCCCCGGCGTGCGCTCCACCGAGAGCTTCGTCTACCTCAAGCTCAAGAAGCAGACCTATATGTGGGGAACCCGATAGCCGTGAGCAAGGACCTCTCCAAGACCGCCTACGACCACCTGTGGATGCACTTCACCCGCATGTCGTCGTACGAGAACTCGCCCGTTCCCACCATCGTGCGTGGCGAGGGCACCTACATCTTCGACGACAAGGGCAAGCGCTACCTCGACGGTCTCGCGGGCCTCTTCGTGGTCAACGCCGGACACGGCCGCCAGGAGCTGGCCGAGGTCGCGTACAAGCAGGCCCAGGAGCTCGCGTTCTTCCCCGTGTGGTCGTACGCGCACCCCAAGGCCGTCGAGCTGGCCGAGCGCCTCGCCGACTACGCCCCGGGCGACCTGAACAAGGTCTTCTTCACCACCGGTGGCGGAGAGGCCGTCGAGACCGCCTGGAAGCTCGCCAAGCAGTACTTCAAGCTGCAGGGCAAGCACACCAAGTACAAGGTCATCTCGCGCGCGGTCGCCTACCACGGCACCCCGCAGGGCGCCCTGTCCATCACCGGCCTGCCGGCCCTCAAGGCCCCCTTCGAGCCGCTGGTCCCCGGCGCGCACAAGGTGCCGAACACCAACATCTACCGCGCCCCGATCCACGGCGACGACCCCGAGGCCTTCGGCCGCTGGGCCGCCGACCAGATCGAGCAGCAGATCCTCTTCGAGGGCCCCGACACCGTCGCGGCCGTCTTCCTGGAGCCGGTGCAGAACGCCGGCGGCTGCTTCCCGCCGCCGCCCGGGTACTTCCAGCGGGTCCGCGAGATCTGCGACCAGTACGACGTGCTGCTCGTCTCCGACGAGACGATCTGCGCCTTCGGCCGCCTCGGCACGATGTTCGCCTGTGACAAGTTCGGCTACGTCCCGGACATGATCACCTGCGCCAAGGGCATGACCTCGGGCTACTCCCCGATCGGCGCCTGCATCGTCTCCGACCGCATCGCGGAGCCGTTCTACAAGGGCGACAACACCTTCCTGCACGGCTACACCTTCGGCGGCCACCCGGTGTCGTCGGCGGTCGCCATCGCCAACCTCGACATCTTCGACAAGGAGGGCCTCAACCAGCACGTCCTGGACAACGAGGACGCCTTCTTCTCGACGCTGAAGAAGCTGCACGACCTGCCGATCGTCGGCGACGTCCGCGGCAACGGCTACTTCTACGGCATCGAGCTCGTCAAGGACAAGGTCACCAAGGAGTCCTTCACGGACGAGGAGACCGAGCGCGTCCTGTACGGCTTCCTCTCCAAGGCGCTGTTCGACAACGGCCTGTACTGCCGTGCCGACGACCGCGGCGACCCGGTCATCCAGCTGGCCCCGCCGCTGATCGCCGACCAGGGCACCTTCGACGAGATCGAGGGAATCCTGCGCTCGGTGCTCACCGAGGCGTGGACCAAGCTCTAGCAGGACCTCACGCCGCCCTCACGGCGTGACACCACGGCCCGGGTCTGCCCGCCATCCGAGTGGATGGCGGCGGCCCGGGCCGTGTGCTGTCCCTACGAACCGATCCGAATACTTACGGTGCCGAGTGACCGACAGGCCCGCCCTTCGTTCACCCGTACGGGGGAAACCCCCTCCGGACGGGGGGACACAGATCGGATCGACAGAGGTGTACGCGATGGCCCCACCGGACGACGACGTGCTCTGGGCGCGTTCCCTGCACTGCTCCCTGGACGGCGCGGAGGCCCTCAGCGGCGTCTCCCTCGGCGTCCGCGAGGGCGAGGTCCTCGCCCTGACCGGCCCGCGGGGCAGCGGCAAGACCACCCTCCTGCGCTGTCTCTCCGGCCAGCTCGTCCCCCAGCAGGGCGAGGTCTGGTTCAACAGCGGCCCCGTGCACACCCTGGGCCCCGCCCAGCGCGAACGGCTCCGCCGCGAGCGCTTCGGCTGGATCGGCCCCGAGCCCGGCCTCGTCCCCGAGCTCACCGGCTGGGAGAACACCGCCCTGCCCCTGCTGCTGCGCGGGGTCTCCCGCCGCGCCGCGAAGACCACCGCCCTGGAGTGGCTGGACCGGCTCGACGCCGGGGCCTGCGCCCGCAAGCGCCCGGGCGCCCTCACCCGGTCCCAGCGCCAGCGGATCTCGATCGCCCGCGCCCTCGTCACCACTCCCCCGGTGCTCTTCGCCGACGAGCCGACCGCCGCCCTGCACCGCGCCGACGGCGCCCAGGTGCTGCGCACCCTGACGGCCGCCGCCCGCTCGCACGGCATCACCATGGTCCTCGCCACCCACGACGCGGAGGTCGCGGCGTTCGCCGACCGCACGGTCGCGCTCCTCGACGGGCGCCGGGCCGACGCCGTACCCCCGGCGACCGGGGCGGAGGGCGTCGCCGCGTGCTCGCTCTCCGTCTGACCCGGGGCACCCACCCCCTCGTCCTGGCGCGCCGGCTGCTCGTCGCCGCCGCGTCCGCCGGGGTGGGCTTCCTCCTGCTCTGCACCCTCGGCCACGCCCTCGGGCACCCGGAACAGTCCTCGGCCTCGGCGCTCCGGCTCCTCTGGTGCGTCCTGCCGCTCGCCGCCACCGTCCAGTTCGCGGTCGCGGTGGCCCGCACCGACCCCAGCACCCGGCCGCGCCCCGGGCTCTCCGCGATCGGCCTCGGACCGGCCCGGCTCACCCTGCTCGCCGCCGCCTCGACGGCCGTCACCTGCACGCTCGGCTCGGCGGTCGCGCTCCTGCTCTACCTGCACCTGCGCGGCGACCTCACGGGCCTGCCCCTCGACGGGGCGGCCGCCGGGCTGCTCGCCGCCGACCAGCCGGTGCCGCTCGCGGCCGTCCTCACCCTGCTCGCGATCGTCCCCGTGACCGCCGCCGCGGCCGCCGCCCTGGCCCTGCGCCCCCGCGCCACGCCCACCGCGCCGGAGGGCGGGGAGGACGCCGAGGAGAGCATGCCGTCCGGGCTTCCGTGGGGCGTCGCCCTGGTCGCGATCGGCCTCGCCGTCGAGACGTACGCGGGCCGGAGCGGCGGCGGGGACGGCCTCCCGCTGCCGGGCCGCTTCGACGGCAGCCCGGCGGCCGTCCTGGCCGGCTGGGTCCTCACCGCGATCGGCCTCGCGACGGCGGGCCCCGGCCTCGTCCACGGCTGCGGCCGCCTCCTCCAGGCGGTCCGCCCGGGCGCCGTCCGGCTGCTCGCGGGCCGCGTCCTGACGGCGGAGGCCCGCCGCATCGGCCGGCCGCTCGGCGTGGTCTGCGCGGTGCTCTCCGGGATGCTCGCGGCGGCCACGGTGTACGCGTCGCACACGGGCTCCGACGCGTTCGGGCCGCTCACCGGCCTGGGCGCCACCCTGATCCTGGCCTGCACCGGCGCCACGCTCCTGACCGCGGCCCTGGAGTCCCGGCAGAGCCGCGCCCCCGTCACCGAGGCCCTCCTGCGCGTCGGCGCCCCGCCCGCGACCCTCCGCAGGGCGGCCCTCCTGCGCGCGGGCGCCCTGCTCGCCGTCTTCCTGCCCCTGACCTGGGCGGTGGCGGAACTGGCGGCGCTGCCGCTGAAGGGGTGATCCGGCAGCTCCGTCCGGGGCCCTCGCTCACTTCCGCCAGAACAGGTGGTGCGTGACCGTGCCGCCCGGACTGGGCACGACGTCGCGGTGGTAGCGGTCGAGGAGTTCGTCGGACGACTCCCAGAGCCGCGACCCGGAGCCGAGCTCCACCGGCGAGACCGCGACGTGCAGGGTGTCGACGAGGCCGGCGTCGAGGAACGCGCGGATGGTGGCGGCCCCGCCGCCGAGCCGCACGTCCTTGCCGTCCGCCGCCTCCCGCGCCGCCGCGAGGGCGGTGGCCGGGTCGGCGTCGAGGAAGTGGAACGTGGTGTCGCCGAGCGCGAACGAGGGGCGCGGGTGGTGGGTCAGGACGAACACCGGCGTGTGGAACGGCGGCTCGTCGCCCCACCAGCCGCGCCACTCGTGGTCCCGCCAGGGCCCGCGCTGGGGCCCGAACTTGTTGCGGCCCATGATCTCGGCGCCGATGTTCCGCCCGTAGTCCCGCGTCAGGTAGTCGTCGAGGCCGCGGCTGCCGCCGGGGTCGGTGCGCCGGGGCCAGCTCGCCGTGGCACCGGCCCAGGCGAACATCGCCCCCGGGTCCGCGTGCCCGAAGGGCCGTTCGAGGCTCTGCCCCTCCCCGGCGCCGTACCCGTCGGACGAGACGTTGAAGTTCTGGACTCTGAGCAGCTGGGCCATGGTGTTCCTCCCGTGCGGGACGTGCGGGACGTGCGGGCGGCGGAGACGCCGTACGTGGCAGTACGTACGGGAGACTCCCCCGGCGGGCGGAACTCATCGCACCCACGGTGCTCGCTACGGCGTGTCGTCGCCTAGCACCACCACGTCCTCCGGCCGGAAGGCGATCCCGGTCTCCGTGCCCTCCTCCGGCGCGTCCCGCAGCGGGAGCTCGGCCTCCAGGGGCGGGCCGTCGGCCGGCCGGAGCCGTACGACGACGTGGCTGCCCCGGAAGGTCCGGGACTCCACCGTCCAGGCCGCCGCACCGTCCCCGGCGGGGACCGGGCGCACGCCGCCGGGGCGGACGAGGAGCCGCCGCTCGCCCTGCGGGCAGCCCTCCGGCACCGGGACCTTCCCCCAGGCGGTCTCGGCGACCGTCCCGGTGACCCGGGCGGGCACCACGTTGTCGAAGCCGAGGAAGCGGGCGACGAACTCGGAGGCCGGGCGGCGCCACACCTCGACGGGCGTCCCCGACTGGGCGATCCGCCCGTCCCGCATGACCACGACCCGGTCGGCGAGCGCGAAGGCCTCGCCCTGGTCGTGGGTGACGGCGAGGACCGTCGTCCCGAGCCGCCCGAAGAGCTGCCGCAGCTCCACGACGAGCCGCTCCCGCAGGCCCCGGTCGAGTTGCCCGAGGGGCTCGTCGAGCATGAGGAGCCGGGGCCGGGGCGCGAGCGCCCGGGCGAGGGCGACCCGCTGCTGCTCGCCGCCGGAGAGCGCGGCGACGGACCGCCGCCCGGCGCCCGGCAGGCCGACGAGGTCGAGCAGCTCCCGCACCCGCTCCGCCCGCTCGGCCTTCCCGTCGCCCCGCATCCGCAGGCCGAAGGCGACGTTGCCGCCGACGTCCCGCTGCGGGAAGAGCTGGTGGTCCTGGAACATGAGCCCGACGCCCCGCCGGTGCGTCGGCACCCCGGCCTGGTCGGCGCCGCCCAGGAACACCCGGCCGCCGTCGAGCGGCTGGAGGCCCGCGACGGCCCGCAGCAGCGTGGACTTGCCGCTGCCGCTGGGGCCGAGCACGCACACGGTCTCGTGGTCGGCGACCTGCAGGTCCACGGCGTCGAGCACGGCCCGCGCCCCGAACCGTACGGTCGCCCCGTCGAGTCTCAGCATCAGAACTCCCCGGAGGTCCGGTCGGTGCGGAGCCGTTCGAGCAGCAGCAGGGACACCGCGCACACCACCATCAGAATCGTCGAGAGGGCCATCGCCTGGCCGTAGTTGAGCTCGCCGGGCCGGCCGAGCAGCCGGGCGACCGCGACCGGCAGCGTCGGACTGTCGGGCCGTGCGATGAACACGGTCGCGCCGAACTCGCCGAGCGAGACGGCGAACGCGAACCCGGCCGCGATGAGCAGCGCCCGCCGCACCAGCGGCAGGTCCACCTCCCGCCAGGCCCGCCACGGCGAGGCGCCGAGCACGGCCGCCGCCTCCCGCAGCCTCTCGTCGACCGCGCGCAGGACCGGCAGCATCGTCCGGACGACGAAGGGGACGCCGACGAGGGCCTGCGCGAGGGGGACGAGGATCCAGCTCGCCCGCAGGTCGAACGGCGGCTCGTCGAGCGTGATGAGGAAGCCGAAGCCGACGGTGACGGCGGAGACCCCCAGCGGCAGCATGAGCAGCGCGTCGAAGCCCCGGACGAGCCGTCCCGCCCGCCGGGTGAGCGCCGCCGCCGCGAGCCCGCCGATCACGACGGCGATGGCGGTGGCGGCCAGCGCGTACCGCAGCGAGTTCCCGATCGCCTCCAGGGGCGGCACCAGGAAGGTCCCGCTCTCGTCGAGCGAGCCGAGCGCCCGGTAGTAGCCGAGCCCGTACCCCCCGGGACCGGCGAACGACCGCTCCACGAGCACGCCGAGCGGCAGCAGGATCAGGAGGGCCACCGAGACGAGGACGCCGCCGAGCAGCGCCCACTGTCCGGCGCCGCGCGGCCGGCGCGCGGTCCGCTCCGGCGGTACGAGCCGCAGCGCGGTCTCCCGCCGCCGCACCGTCCACGCGTGCAGGGCGAGGATCGCGCCGACCGCGACGAACTGCACGAGGGTGAGGACGGCCGCGGTCGGCAGGTCGAGCAGCCGGGCGGTCTGCCGGTAGATCTCCGCCTCCAGGGTCGTGTACGCGTCCCCGCCGAGGATCTGCACGACGCCGAAGGAGGTGAAGGTGAAGAGGAAGACCATCAGGGCCGCCGCCGACACGGCCGGGACGAGCGCGGGCAGCGTCACCGTCCGCCAGGCCGTGAAGCGGGAGGCGCCGAGGACCCGGGCGGCCTCCTCCTGGCGCGGGTCGAGCTGCGCCCAGAGGCCGCCGACGGTCCGGACGACGACCGCGTAGTTGAAGAAGACGTGGGCGAGCAGGATCGCCCACACGCTCGTGTCGAGCCGCAGCCCCCACAGCTCGTCGGTGAGCCCGTTCCGGCCGACGAGGGCCAGGAAGGCGGTGCCGACCAGAACGGTGGGCAGCACGAACGGCACCGTGACCACGGCCCGCAGGACGGTCTTGCCGGGGAAGTCGAAGCGGGCGAAGACGTACGCGCCGGGCAGCGCGACGAGCAGGGTGAGGCCGGTGGAGGCGAGGGCCTGCCAGGCGGTGAAGCCGAGCACGTCGAGAATGTCCGGCCGGCTCAGCGTCTCGCCGATCCGGCCGAACCGCCAGTCGCCACCGGGCCGCAGCCCCCGGTCCGCGATGGACACGACGGGCCACGCGAAGAACACCGCGAAGAACGCGACGGGCAGGGCCATGAGCCCGAGCCGCGCCGCGTTCCCGCGCACGCCCTTCGTGTGCCCCGAGCGCCTGCCCGCCGGGCCCCCGCCCACCGGGCGCTCACCTGCCGGACGCTCACCCACCGGGTCCTCGCCCACCGGGCGCTTGTCTACCGGGCGATCGAGGACCACTGCTGGATCCACGCGTCGCGCTTCTCGGCGATCTTCCCGGGCTCCATCGTCTCCGGCTTTTCGACGACCACGCCGTGCTTGGTGAACAGCTCGGGCAGGGCCGCGTCCTTCGCCACCGGGTTGACGAACATCTGGAGCGGCATGTCCTCCTGGAACTTCTTCGAGATCAGGAAGTCGATCAGCGCCTTGCCGCCCTCGGGGTTCTTCGCCCCGTTCAGCAGGCCCGCGAACTCGGTCTGCCGGAAGCAGGTGCCGGTGGAGACGCCGGTGGGCGCCACCTTCGGCTGCGGCTCGCCGTACAGCACCTCGACCGGCGGGCTGGAGGCGTATGACACGACCAGCGGCCGGTCGCCCTTGGCCTGCTTGCCGCCGGCCGAGCCGGAGAACTCCTGGTTGTAGGCGAGCTCCCAGCTGTCGACGGTCTTCACGCCGTTGGCCTTGAGCTTCTTCCAGTAGTCCTGCCAGCCGTCGTCGCCGTACTTCGCGGCCGTGCCGAGGAGGAAGCCGAGGCCCGGGGAGGAGCGCTCCGGGTTCTCGACGACGAGCAGGTCCCTGTACGCCGGCTTCGCCAGGTCGTCGAAGGTCACCGGCGGCGCCAGCTTCTTGTCGGCGAAGTACTTCTTGTCGTAGTTGACGCAGATGTCGCCGGAGTCGATCGGGGTGACCCGGTTCTCCTTGTCGAGGCGGTACTCCGCCGGGACCCGGTCCAGGCCCTTCGCCTCGTACGGCACGAAGATCCCGTTGTCGAGGGCGCGGGAGAGCAGGGTGTTGTCGACGCCGAAGAAGACGTCGCCCTGCGGGGAGCCCTTGGTCAGGATCTCCTTGTTGACGGCCTCGCCGGCGTCCCCGGCCTTGAGGACCTTGACGGTGAACCCGGTCTGCTTCGTGAACTCGGCCAGGACCTCCTTGGAGGCGTTGAACGAGTCGTGGCTGACCAGGGTCACGGTCTTCGGCGCGGGCGCGCCGGTCTTGCCGGCGGCCTTGCCGGCGTCGTCGGTGCCGCAGGCGGCGAGGGCGGTGACGCCGAGCGCCGCGAGGACCGCGACGGCGGCCTGCTTCTTGATGCTCACTGAATTTCCTCCTGGGTGGGACCAGGAAGAGACGCGGCCCCGCCCCGTCCGGCGGACCGGACGCGGGCAGGGCGCAACAGCTCGAGTTACGACCGAACTCCCTACCCAGAATGACCTGGGCGAGGTTCAGAGGGTCTGCGGTCTGAAGGTCACCGCACTCTCAGCGCTGTGGCGCTCCCCTGTCGGAATGGCTATGAAGATGTGTTCGAGCTCAGAGTACAAGGTCAGCGTTCGGCGGCCGCGAGCTGTCCACAGGCGCCGTCGATCTCCTGGCCCCGGGTGTCGCGCACGGTCACCGGCACGCCGTGGCGGGCGATGGCCTCGACGAACGCCTTCTCGTCCTCCGGGCGGGAGGCGGTCCACTTCGACCCGGGCGTCGGGTTCAGCGGGATCAGGTTGACGTGCACCCGCTTGCCCTTGAGCAGCCTGCCGAGCAGGTCGCCGCGCCAGGCCTGGTCGTTGATGTCCCGGATGAGGGCGTACTCGATGGAGATCCGGCGCCCGGACTTCTCCGCGTACTCCCAGGCCGCGTCGAGGACCTCCCGGACCTTCCAGCGCGTGTTGACGGGCACGAGGGTGTCGCGCAGCTCGTCGTCCGGGGCGTGCAGGGAGACCGCGAGCCGGCACTTGAAGCCCTCGTCGGCGAAGCGCAGCATCGCGGGCACGAGTCCGACGGTGGAGACGGTGATCCCGCGCTGGGACAGGCCCAGGCCGTCCGGCTCGGGGTCGGTGAGGCGGCGGATGGCGCCGACGACCCGCTTGTAGTTGGCGAGCGGCTCGCCCATGCCCATGAACACGATGTTCGACAGGCGCGCCGGGCCGCCGGGGACCTCGCCGTCGCGCAGGGCCCGCATGCCGTCCACGATCTGGTGCACGATCTCGGCGGTCGACAGGTTCCGGTCGAGGCCGGCCTGTCCGGTCGCGCAGAACGGGCAGTTCATCCCGCAGCCGGCCTGCGAGGAGATGCACATGGTCACCCGGTCCGGGTAGCGCATGAGCACCGACTCCACGAGCGTGCCGTCGTGCAGCCGCCACAGGGTCTTGCGGGTGGTGTCGTCGTCGCACGAGATGTGCCGCACCACGGACATCAGGTCGGGCAGCAGCTCCCCGGCCAGCTTCTCCCGCGAGGCGGCCGGGATGTCGGTCCACTCGGCGGGGTCGTGCGCGTACCGCGCGAAGTAGTGCGTGGACAGCTGCTTGGCGCGGAAGGGCTTCTCGCCGATCGCGGCGACGGCCTCCTTCCGCTCGGCGGGCGTGAGGTCGGCGAGGTGCCGCGGCGGCTTCTTGGCTCCGCGGGGGGCGACGAAAGTGAGTTCTCCGGGCTTGGGCATGGTGCTACCAGTGTCGCAGAGATACGAAGAGGGACCCGCCGTCCTGTGGACAACGGGCCCCTCGTCCGAAGAACCGCAGGTCAGCCGGTACCGACGAACAACGCGAGCAGCAACCACACCACCGGCGCCGTCGGCAGCAGGGAGTCCAGCCGGTCCATGCTGTGTCGACGTGCGGCTCCGCCGCCTGGCGCCATGGCCGGTCAGCCGGTACCGACGAACAACGCCAGAAGCAGCCACACCACCGGCGCCGTCGGCAGCAGGGAGTCCAACCGGTCCATGATGCCGCCGTGGCCGGGCAGCAGCGTGCCCATGTCCTTGATGCCCAGGTCGCGCTTGATCATCGACTCGCCGAGGTCGCCGAGCGTCGCGCTCGCCGCCACCGCGAGGCCGAGGATCAGGCCCTGCCACCAGACCCCGTCGTCGATCATGAACTGCATGCACAGCGCGCCCGCCGCCATCGCGAACGTCACCGCGCCGACCAGGCCCTCGCGGGTCTTGCCGGGGCTGATCCTCGGCGCCAGCTTGCGCTTGCCGAAGCGCCAGCCGATCGCGTACGCCCCGGTGTCGCTGACCACCGTCAGGAGCAGGAAGGTCAGCACCCGCCACGGGCCGTCGTCCGCGGCGAGCAGCAGCGACACGAACGTCGCCAGGAACGGCACGTAGAACGCGGCGAACACGCCCGCCGTGACGTCCTTCAGATAGCCCTCGGGCGGCTCCGTCATGCGCCACACCAGGACCGCGAGCGCCGTCAGGGCCATCGCGACCCAGGCGCCCTCGGCACCGCGCACGTACCCGGCGACGACCATCGCCGCGCCGCCGACCGCGAGCGGCACCAGCGGCGCCTTGATCCGCTTGCGCTCCTGGAGCCGGGAGGTCAGCTCCCACAGCCCGACCACCACGGCGACCGCGACCACCCCGACGAAGGCCGCCTTCCAGATGAACAGCGAGGCGATGATGACGGCGCCGAGACCGACCCCGACCCCTATGGCCGCGCCCAGGTCGCGCCCCGCGCTCTTCTTCTGCCGTGGCGCCTGCGGCGCGGGCGGCGGAGGCGGGGTGCGGCTGGACATGGGCTCCTGCGGGTGCTCGTGCGGGGTCTCGTCGCGGAACAGGGGACCGCTCGGGTGAGCGGCCCCCCGGCCGTGACCGTCCTGGAATCCGCCGGCGGGAACGTCGGGCACGATGGGCATGGGGCGAGTCTGCGCCGCCGGATGTCCCTCGTGGGCGGGACCCGCCGGGGCGGGCCCCTGGTGGGGTCCCCCGCGGCCGGAACCGGCCGGGGCATCCCAGGAAGAGTCGTTCATCAGACCTCGAGCAGCTCGGCTTCCTTGTGCTTGAGCAGCTCGTCCACCTGCGTGACGTACTTCGCGGTGGTGTCGTCGAGCTCCTTCTCCGCGCGACGGCCCTCGTCCTCGCCGACCTCGCCGTCCTTGACGAACTTGTCGATGGTCTCCTTGGCCTTGCGGCGCACCGAGCGGATCGAGATCTTCGAGTCCTCGGCCTTGCCCTTGGCGACCTTGATGTACTCGCGGCGGCGCTCCTCGGTCAGCTCGGGGAACACCACCCGGATGATGTTGCCGTCGTTGCTCGGGTTGACGCCGAGGTCGGAGTCGCGGATCGCCTGCTCGATGTTGCGCAGCGCGCTCTTGTCGAACGGGGTCACCACGGCCATCCGCGGCTCGGGCACCGAGAAGGACGCGAGCTGGTTGATGGGCGTGAGGGCGCCGTAGTAGTCCGCCACGATCTTGTTGAACATCGCCGGGTGCGCACGGCCGGTGCGGATCGCGGCGAAGTCCTCCTTGGCGACCACGACGGCCTTCTCCATCTTCTCCTCGGCCTCGAGGAGGGTCTCTTCGATCACCACATGCTCCTGCGTGTCGTCGCGTTGTGTCCTGCACGGTGTACGACCGGCAGGGCTGTCGTCCAGCCCCGTGCGGGGCGGTTCCCGGTTCGGGTCAGGCCCGGGTGCCCTGGTCGCTCACGAGCGTGCCGATCTTCTCACCCTTCACCGCGCGCGCGATATTGCCCTCGGCGAGCAGTTCGAAGACGAGGATCGGGAGGTTGTTGTCCCGGCACAGGGTGACGGCGGTGGCGTCGGCGACCTTGAGGTCGCGGGCGATCACCTCGCCGTACTCGAGCGCGTCGAACTTGACCGCGTCGGGGTTGCGCTTCGGGTCGGAGTCGTACACGCCGTCGACGCCGTTCTTGCCCATGAGCAGGGCCTCGGCGTCGATCTCCAGGGCGCGCTGGGCGGCGGTGGTGTCCGTGGAGAAGTACGGCATGCCCATGCCCGCGCCGAAGATGACCACGCGGCCCTTCTCCAGGTGGCGCACGGCGCGCAGCGGGATGTAGGGCTCGGCGACCTGGCCCATGGTGATGGCGGTCTGGACGCGGGAGTCGATGCCCTCCTTCTCCAGGAAGTCCTGGAGGGCGAGGCAGTTCATCACGGTGCCGAGCATGCCCATGTAGTCGGAGCGGGCCCGGTCCATGCCGCGCTGCTGGAGTTCGGCGCCACGGAAGAAGTTGCCCCCGCCGATCACGATCGCGATCTCCGCGCCGTCGCGGACGACGGCCGCGATCTCACGCGCGATGGCGTGCACGACGTCGGGGTCGACGCCCAGGCCGGTACCGCCGGAGAAGGCTTCTCCGGACAGCTTCAGCATGTAGCGGCCGGCCTTTTTGCCGTTGTTGTCGTCGCCCTGTACGGCGCCCTGGTTCATGGAGTTCTCCTCGTGCACATACGAAGGAGGCCATTGCCTTGGGTCCTCGCGGTATCCCGTGCGGCAATGGCCTCCTCGTCAGATCTGCGGTCGTCCTGCGCGGGCGCGGACGACTGCTTCAGACCCTACCGGGGTCCGGTGTCCGTCGCGTTCGCGACCGGACTCAGATGCCGACCTTGATGCGGGCGAAGCGCTTCAGGGTGACACCGGCCTCGTCCAGGATCTGCTGGACGGACTTCTTGTTGTCCAGGGCGTACGGCTGGCCGAGCAGCGTAGCGTCCTTGAAGAAGCCGTTGACGCGACCCTCGACGATCTTGGCGATCGCGGCCTCGGGCTTGCCCTCGGCGCGGGTGGTCTCCTCGGCGATGCGGCGCTCGGACTCGACGACCTCGGCCGGGACGTCCTCACGGGTGAGGTACTTCGGCGCGAAGGCGGCGATGTGCTGCGCGACGCCCTTGGCGACCTCGGCGTTCTCCTTGTCGAACTCGACGAGGACACCGATCTGCGGCGGGAGGTCGGGCATGGTGCGGTGCATGTACGCGGAGACGTAGCCGTCGGCGTACTGCGCGAAGCGGTCGAGGACGATCTTCTCGCCGAGGTTGGCGTTGGCCTCGTCCACGTAGGCCTGCACGGTCTTGCCGGGCTCGATCTCGGAGGCGAGGAGGGCCTCGATGCCGGCCGGGGCGGTCGCGGCCACGTGGGCGGCGAGCGCGTTGGCGACGGCGAGGAACTTGTCGCCCTTGGCGACGAAGTCCGTCTCGCACTTCAGCTCGACGAGGACGCCGGAGGTGTTGTCGTCGGCGATGAGGGAGACCACGGCGCCGTTCTCGGCGGAGCGGCCCTCGCGCTTGGCGACACCCTTCTGGCCCTTGATGCGCAGGGCCTCGACGGCCTTGTCGACGTCGCCGTCGGCCTCGTCCAGGGCCTTCTTGCAGTCCATCATGCCGGCGCCGGTGAGCTCGCGGAGCTTCTTGACGTCAGCGGCGGTGTAGTTCGCCATGAGTCTGTTTCTCTCTCGAAGTCTGAAAGATCGGGCGGGTCCACGGGAGGACGGCGGGGGCTTCGTGGGCCCCCGCCGTCGTCACCCGAGGACCTGGGTCCTGAAGGGTCAGGCCTGCTCGGCGGCCTCGGCCGGAGCGTCGGCGGCCTCGGCGTCCGCGACCTTCTCGGTCTCGGCGGAGGTCTGGACCTCGGCGGCCTCGGCGGCGGCCGGGGCCTCGGCCTCGGTCTCGTCGGCCTTCTTCTCACCCTCGAGCAGGTCGCGCTCCCACTCGGCGAGCGGCTCGCCCTGGGCCTTCTCGCCCGGCTTCGAGTCGCCGGTCGCGGCGCCGGAGCGGGCGATGAGGCCCTCGGCGACGGCGTCGGCGATCACGCGGGTGAGCAGGGTGACGGAGCGGATCGCGTCGTCGTTGCCCGGGATCTTGTAGTCGACCTCGTCGGGGTCGCAGTTGGTGTCGAGGATCGCGACGACCGGGATGTGGAGCTTGCGCGCCTCACCGACGGCGATGTGCTCCTTCTTGGTGTCGACGATCCAGACGGCGCTCGGCACCTTCTGCATCTCGCGGATGCCACCGAGGGTCTTCTCCAGCTTGGCCTTCTCGCGGGAGAGGACCAGGAGCTCCTTCTTGGTGAGACCCGAGGCGGCGACGTCCTCGAAGTCGATCTGCTCGAGCTCCTTGAGGCGCTGCAGACGCTTGTAGACGGTGGAGAAGTTGGTGAGCATGCCACCGAGCCAACGCTGGTTGACGTACGGCATGCCGACGCGCGTCGCCTGCTCGGCGATGGCCTCCTGGGCCTGCTTCTTCGTACCGACGAACATGATGGAGCCGCCGTGCGCGACGGTCTCCTTGACGAACTCGTAGGCGCGGTCGATGTACGACAGCGACTGGAGCAGGTCGATGATGTAGATGCCGTTGCGCTCGGTGAAGATGAAGCGCTTCATCTTCGGGTTCCAGCGACGGGTCTGGTGACCGAAGTGGACGCCGCTCTCCAGCAGCTCCCGCATCGTGACGACGGCCATGGCCGTATCTCCTTGGGTTTCTCGGTTGTGTTCCTGACGCCCCGGCGCGCCATGCCCACGAGGGACCGAAAGGCGCTGCCACCGTCGGAGGACCGTGGCGGGGCGTGCGAAGTCGACCCGGTGACCCGAGTCGCCATAGGAAGTGTACGGGACCCCGGGGGCAACGGGTGACGGCACTGTCCACAACCGGTGAGTAGTCCACAGGAACCGCCCGCGACCCGTACGGACCGGACGGCCGGGGGAGCCTTCCCCCATGCACTTCACGACCTGCCTCACGACGTCGCTCACGGCCCTGCTCCTGGCCGTCGGCCCCTTCTGGCCGGTGGACGGCACGCCCCCGCCCGGGATCGTCCGCGGCTGGCAGCCCCCGCCGGGCCCGTACGCGGCGGGCCACCGCGGCGTCGACCTCGCCGCACCACCGGGCACCCCGGTCCTGGCTCCCACGGCGGGCACGGTGACCTTCGCGGGTCCGGTCGGCGGCCGGGGGGTCCTCACCCTGACCCTCCCGGGCACGGGCACTCCCCCGCTGCGCACGACCTTCTCCCCGGTGACCCCCCTGGTCCTGGCCGGCACCACGGTCCCGGCGGGCACCCCGATCGCCCGCGTCACCCCCGGCACCCACTGCCCGGAAACCTGCCTCCACTGGGGCCTCCGCAGGGGCGACCACTACCTGAACCCCCTGCTCCTGACGAAAAGGGCACCGTCGCGGCTGCTGCCGCTGGGGGGCTGAGAAACGGAGGGGGGTGGGGGGGTGGGGGGAGGGGAGGGGGGAGGGGGGTCCCGGACGTTTTCTTCGAGCGGTCAGGCCGGGGAGCCGTTGACGCCGTGGAGGGCCATCGTGACCGCCGCCTCGGTGATCTCCGCGGGGTCCTCGGCCGCGCCGAGTTCGAGGCGGCGGACGGCGGCGTCGACGACGCCTTGGAGGAGCATGGCGGCCAGGCGGGGGCGGGGCTGTCCCAGGGCGGCGAGCGCTTCGACGACCATGGTGACGAGGCCGCCGTGGGCCGCGCGGATCTTCTCGCGGGCGCCGTCGTCCAGCTCGCCGGCGGAGATGGCGACGACCGCGCGGTGGCGCCGGTCCCCGACCAGCTCCAGCTGCTTGCGGACGTACGCCTCGACCTTGTCCTGGGGCGTCTCCGCGTCGGCCATGGCCAGCTCGACCTCGGCGGCCCAGACCGGGAAGTCGACGGCGCACAGCTCCTCGACGACGGCGGCGCGCGATCGGAAGTACTCGTAGACCGACGAGCGGGCGAGGCCCGTGCGCTCGGCGAGTGCGGGGAAGGTCAGCGCCTCCGTCCCGCCCTCGGACAGCAGGGAACGCGCGGCGTCCAGCAGGGCGCCGCGCTGCATCGTCCGGTGCTCGGCCACGGAGGCCGCTCGAATCCTGGGCACGGCTCCACTGTACGACCGGACCGCGTCGCTCAGCGTCCGACGTCGGCCAGCTTGGCGCGGAGCTGGAGGACGGACTTGGTGTGGATCTGGCTGACGCGGCTCTCGGTGACGCCCAGGACGTGGCCGATCTCGGCGAGCGTGAGGCCCTCGTAGTAGTAGAGGGTGACGACCGTCTTCTCGCGTTCGGGGAGCGTGTTGATGGCGCGGGCGAGCAGCCGGCGCAGCTCGCGGTCCTCGGCGATCTCGACGGGGTTGTCGGCGGCCGTGTCCTCCAGCGTGTCCATCAGGGAGAGCCGGTCCCCGCCCTCGCCGCCGACGTGCAGCAGCTCCTCCAGGGCGACCACGTTGGCCAGGGACAACTGGCTGAAGACCGCGTGCAGTTCCTCCAGCGTGATGTCCATCTCCGCGGCGACCTCGCTCTCGGAGGGGGTGCGGCGGAGCTGGGCCTCCAGGGTGGCGTAGGCGCGTTCGACGTTCCGCGCCTTCTGCCGGACGGAGCGCGGGATCCAGTCGAGGGCGCGGAGTTCGTCGATCATGGCGCCGCGGATGCGGGTGATGGCGTACGTCTCGAACTTGATGGCGCGTTCGACGTCGAACTTCTCGATGGCGTCGATGAGGCCGAAGACGCCGGAGGAGACGAAGTCGGCCTGTTCCACGTTGGACGGCAGCCCGACGCTGACCCGTCCCGCGACGTACTTGACGAGGGGCGAGTAGTGCAGGATCAGCTGCTCCCGCAGCCGCTCGTCGCCCGTGTCCTTGTACGACCGCCACAGTTCGTCGAGGGAGGTCGGTGCGGGCGGTCGCACGGTGCCCCGGGCCGCTGGGGGCACCGCAGCGCGGTCAGACCCGGAGGTGTGCTGGGGCATGCGTTGCCTTGAGCCGTTCTGCTGTCGGGTGTGTCGGTGTGGGCGTGGGTGTCGTGGAGGGAATCCCGGTGAGCGTAGCGTGAGTGTGCCGTCGCGGTGAGCGAACATCGGTGGATCGCGCCGCTCCCGGTGGACCCCGTCGGTCACGTCTTCGAACCGGGGCCGTGGCGCGGGTCGGCCCCTCGGAGGCGGTCGAGGGAACTCGATTGTTCATCGGCTTCACCTTTTCACCCGAATGCTCCAGGTCAAGTACCGCCTCGCCGCGCGTTCGACGCCTGTGTGGCGCTGTTCGTCAACTGCCAGCCCACTCCGTACCGTTCGACGAAGCCGAGGGAGTGGAGTTCGTACAGCTTGGCGAGGGTCTCGTCGGGGTGGGTCCCGGCGCGCTGGGCGATGACGGTGGTGGGGGTGGGGCCGCGGGCGGGGACGGCCTCCAGGACGTGCGCCGTGGCGGGGGCGAGGAGGTCGCGGGGCAGGACGGGACCCCGGCGCGCCGGGGCGAGCTGGCCCATGTCCCCGACGAGTTCCACGATCTCCTCGGCGTCGGTGACGAGGGTGGCGTCACCGCGCAGGAGTTCGTGCACGCCCGCGGAGAGCGCGCTGGTGGCCGGCCCGGGCACGCCCATGGTGTGGCGGCCGAGCCGTGCGGCAGCGCGAGCGGTGGAGAGGGAGCCGCTGCGGTGCTGCGCCTCGACGACGACGGTTCCGCGGGTGAGGGCGGCGATGACGCGGTTGCGGAGGATGAAGCGGCTGGGGGTGGGGTGACTTCCGGGCGGCAACTCCCCTGCTACCAGGCCCTGTTCGGTGATGCGCCGGATGAGCCGGTCGTGGCCGCGGGGGTAGGGGACGTCGACGCCGCAGGCGAGGACGGCGATGGTGGCGCCCTCGGCGGCGAGGGCTCCCCGGTGGGCGGCGGCGTCGATGCCGTAGGCGGCCCCGGAAACGACGACCCAGCCTTTTCTCGCGAGGCCGGTGGCGAGGTCGGTGGCGATGTGGGCGCCGTAGGGGGTGCAGGCGCGGGCGCCGACCAGGGCGACGGAGCGCAGGGCCCAGGTGCGCAGATCGGCGGGGCCCCGGAGCCAGAGGCCGACGGGGCGGGCGTCTCCGAGGTCGTCGAGCTGCCGGGGCCATTCGGTGTCGCCGGGGATGAGGAAGCGGCCGCCGAGGGCGTGGACGGCGTCGAGGTCGCGGGCGGGTTCGGCGGCGGTGGCGCGCAGTCGCCAGGAGGCGACGCGTTTGCGACCGGTGCCGGGGAAGGGGCCCCTGTCGGGGTGGGTGCCGTCGTCGGAGTGAGTGTGGTCGTCGGGATGAGTGTGACCGTCACGGCGGGTGCCGTCGTCGGGACGGGTGCCGTCGTCGAATCGGCCGTCCTCGGGACGGGTGCCGTCGCCGGATCGGCCGTCCTCGGGACGGGTGCCGTCGCCGGATCGGCCGTCGTCGGGACGGGTGCCGTCGCCGGATCGGCCGTCGTCGGGGTACAGGAGTCGTTCGAGGAAGCCGGTGGCCCCGTACCGGCGGATCCAGCGGCCGGCGTGTTCGTCACCGGGTTCGACGGTGCGGGTGAGGGCGGCACGGGCGAGCCGTTCGTCCGTGGAGGCGGTGGAGGCGGCAGAGGCCGCGGAGGCGGTGGGAGTGTCGGGGGTCATGCGCGGCCTCCCGTTCCGACGGGCACGCCGCGGGCGACGCCGGTGCGCATCTCCAGGGCGAGGGCGATGTCCCGGTGGTCCGGCCGGTCGTGTCCGGCCAGGTCGGCGACGGTCCAGGCGACGCGCAGGACGCGGTCGAGGCCGCGGGCGGTGAGCAGTCCGCGTTCGATGTCGCGTTCGGCCTCGGCGAGGGCTCCGGGCGCCGCGTGGTAGCGGGTGCGGAGCTCGTGGCCGGGGATCTCGCTGTTGACCCTCCAGGGGGTGTCGGCGAGCCGGGCGGCGGCCCGGGCGCGGGCCTCGCGGACGCGCTCGGCGACGACGGCGGTGGTCTCTCCCCTGCCGCCCTGCCCGAGGAGGTCGGCGCGGGTGACGGGCTCGGCCTCGACGCGCAGGTCGACCCGGTCGAGCAGGGGTCCGGAGAGGCGTGCCTGGTAGCGGCGGACGAGCGAGGGCGGGCATTCGCAGCCGGCGCCGTACAGGGTGTGCCGTCCGCAGGGGCAGGGGTTGGCGGCGAGGGCGAGGAGGAAGCGGGCGGGGAGGCGGACGACGCCGGCGGCACGGGCGATGACGACGTGCCCGGATTCGAGGGGCTGGCGGAGCGCGTCCAGTGCCTTGCCCGAGAATTCGGGGGCTTCGTCGAGGAAGAGGATGCCGCGGTGGGCGAGGGAGACGGCACCGGGCCTGGGGAGTCCGTTCCCGCCGCCGACGAGGGACTGCATGGTGGCGGAGTGGTGGGGCGCGCAGTAGGGGGCGCGGCGGACGAGGGGTTCGCCGGGCGGGAGGATGCCGGCGACGGAGTGGACGGCGGTGACCTCCAGGGACTCCTGTCGGGTGAGGGGCGGGAGGATGCCGGGGAGGCGCTCGGCCAGCATGGTCTTCCCCGCTCCGGGCGGTCCCGAGAGCAGGAGGTGGTGGCTGCCGGCGGCGGCGATCTCCAGGGCGCGGCGGGCGTGGTGCTGGCCGGCGACGTCGGCGAGGTCGGGTCCTTCGGCGGGGTCGGCGGCGAGGCCGGTGCCGATGCCGGCGCCGGGGACGAGGAGTCCGGCGAGCATGGCGTCGGGCCGTCCCTCCTCGGTGGGTTCCTCGTCGGGGACGGGTTCGTCCGTGAGGACGGCGATCAGTTGGCGCAGGCTGCGGACGCCGAGGACGGAGACTCCGGGGACGAGCGAGGCCTCGCCCGCGGTCTGCTCGGGGACGACGACCTGCCGGTATCCGGCGTCGGCGGCGGCGAGGACGGCAGGCAGGATGCCGCGGACGGGGCGGACGCGTCCGTCGAGTCCGAGTTCGCCGATGAGGACGAGGTCGGCGATGGTGCGCGGGTCGATCCGCTCGGCGGCGCCGAGTACGGCGGCGGCAACAGCAAGATCAAAACCGCTGCCACCTTTCGGGACGGACGCCGGGCTCAGGCCGACGGTGAGCTTCTTCTGGGGCCATTCACCGCCGGAATTGACGACGGCGGCGCGGACGCGGTCGCGGCTCTCGGTGAGGCTCTTGTCGGGGAGGCCGACGAGGGCGAAGGCGGCGACGCCGGGTTCGAGGTCGGCCTGTACTTCGACGACGACGCCCTCGACGCCGACGAGGGCGACGGAGCAGGTGCGGGCGAATCCCATCAGGCCACCCCCTGGGCGTGGGTGAGGACGGGGGCGCCGCGGCGGGGCAGGACGATGCCGACG
Source organism: Streptomyces sp. NPDC088915 (assembly GCF_044749825.1). Classification (NCBI taxonomy): domain Bacteria; kingdom Bacillati; phylum Actinomycetota; class Actinomycetes; order Kitasatosporales; family Streptomycetaceae; genus Streptomyces; species Streptomyces sp. NPDC088915. Next base: position 332,497 of record NZ_JBIVIR010000003.1, on the reverse strand, counting down.
AGGTCGATGCGGACGCCTCCGGCGGGGGCCGGGGTGCCGCTGCGGTCGAGCCAGCAGTCGGCGAGGCGGCGGAGCCGTTCGGCCTTGCGGGGCGTGACGGCGGCCATCGGGTGTTCGTAGGCGCCGTGGCGCCGGGTCTTGACCTCGCAGATGACGAGGGTGTCGCCGTCGCGGGCGACGATGTCGATCTCGCCGGCCCGGCCGCAGCGCCAGTTGCGGGCGAGGATGTGCATGCCGGTCGCGGTGAGCCGGCGGGTCGCCAGCTCCTCCCCGTACCGTCCGAGCGCACGGGTGGCGCCGGTCCTGTCCGTCGCGCCGGTCGGATCAGTCGTATCGGTCGGGTCAGTCGTATCGGTCGGGTCAGTCGTATCGGTCGTGTTCATACGGACCACCTCCGTCACCGACTGTGACGGGGTGAGGCGTTCCGTGTGCGGGGCTGTGGACGGCCGGGGTGCTGTGGAGAACCCCCTCACCCGTGGGGGTGATCGTCCGGCAGCACCCCAACCGCCGGACCCCACCACCGCCGGACCCGACCGCCGCCGGACCCGGTTGCCGTCGGACCCGGTTGCCGTCGGACCCGACCGTCACCGGACCCGGTTGCCGTCGGACCCGATTGCTACCGGCCTCAGCTGCCGGGAAGTTCGAGGTCGCTCTTGTTGAGCTCCTCGATGTTCACGTCCTTGAACGTGAGCACACGGACCTGCTTGACGAACCTGGCCGGCCTGTACATGTCCCAGACCCAGGCATCCGCCATGCTGACCTCGAAGAAGACCTCACCCTGCACCGAGTGGACCTGCATCTCGTAGTCGTTGGTGAGGTAGAAACGCCGCTCGGTCTCGATCACGTATTTGAACAGGCCGACGACGTCGCGGTACTCCCGGTAGAGCTTCAGCTCCATCTCGGTCTCGTACTTCTCGAGGTCCTCGGCGCTCATGGCATGTTCCCCTTCAGCCGTGCGTCCCCCCATTGTGCGCCAGCCGTACGCGTCCCTAGACGATTTCCGGGGCGAGGACGACCGGTGCACGCGGAGGTCCCTCGTCGAGCAGCGTGCGCAGCAGCTCGGCGAGCCTGGTCGGGTACACCGTCTCACGGGCGGCCGACAGTTCGGCGGAGGTCCACCATCTCAGGCCCGAGAGACTGCGGGTCTCCAGCTCCGTGAGGGCCCGCGGCCCGGGCGCGGCCCCGGCCCGGCGGGTGCGGGCGAGGTAGTACCACTCGTCCTGGTCCCAGCGCCGTCCGGCGAAGGGGAAGGAGCAGTGCCGGGTCCAGAGGACGGGTCCGAGGTCGACGTCGGTGATGCCGGTCTCCTCCGCCAGTTCGCGCAGCGCGGCCGCTTCCCGGGTCTCGTCGCCCTCCAGTCCCCCGCCGGGCGTGAACCACCAGGAGAGGCCGGGGTCCTCGGGCTCGTGGCCGTGCAGCAGCAGGACGCGGTCCTCCGGGTCGAGCAGGACGACCCGCGCGACCTTCCGGACCACGGGCCCCGCACCCGGCACGGACTCCCCCGCACTCGCGGAGGGCTCTCCCGTACTCGCGGAGGGCTCTCCCGCACTCGCGGAGGGCTCTCCCGCACTCGCATAGGGCTCCCCCGCAGCCGGTACGGCCTCGTCCCCGCCCGGCAAAGGCTGCTCCCCCCTACCCGTAACCGCCTCCGTCTCCCGTACGGGCTCCGTCATACTCCCGCCCCCTCCCGGGCCCCGGTCCGCCGGCCGTCCGGTCGCCGGCCCAGGAGCCGCGCCACCGGCCCGTACGCGGCTCCCGCGAAGACCAGTACGCCGCCGGCCCCGATCACCGCGAGGAGGGTCGTGAACGGCCCCGGCCGCGAGACGCCGCCCGGAAGGCCCGCGAAGCCCGTGGGGCGGTCCAGGAGGCCCTTGGCGGGCCAGACGACGGCGTCGACCCTGGCGACGACCGTGGAGCGGGGCACGGAGCCCCGGCCGGCCTCTTCGAGGTGGGTGCGGGAGTCGAGGGAGGTGTGCCGGTCGTCGCCGAGGAGGAAGAGGCTGTCCTCGGGGACGGTCACGGAGAACTCCCGGTCGGAGGCGATCGTACGGCCGCCCATCCCGGGCCTGAGGTACGGCTCGTCGACGGCCTTGCCGTTGACGGTGAGCCGCCCCTCCGCGTCGCAGCAGGCGACCGTGTCGCCGCCGACGGCCACGACTCGCTTGACCATGGGCGAGGAGCCCCAGAGGGGGTCGTTGAAGACGACGACGTCACCGCGCTTCACCTCGGCCCCGTCGACGCGCTCGGCGAGCACGCGCGAGTTGACGTCGAGGGTGGGGGTCATGGAGTCGGTGGGGACGGTGAACGGCCGGTAGAGCACGGCGCCCCAGACGAACCCGCCGAGGAAGAGCACACAGCCGACGGCCACGGCCAGCCCCGACAGCACGCTGCCGAGGCGGCCGCGGCCGCCCTTGGTCCGTATGGTTCCGCTCATGTGCACCCCAGAGGTCTGTCGACGGTCCGGGACGGCACACTACCCGCGGGTCGTTACCCGGCGGTATGCCGCGCGAGCTGCTTCTTCCGGCGCCACAGCACCAGCGGGAGCGCTCCGGCGACGCTCGCCGCGCCCAGCGGGGCGGCCGCCATCGCCTTGTTGAGCGCGGGGTTGTCGAAGATGCCGGGCACGGGGAGCGTGGCCCAGCGGGTGACCGGCCAGGCGACGACGACGGCGCGGCCCACGACCAGGTCGTTGGCGACGGTGCCGCCACCCGGGAGCTCCTGGTGGAAGCGGGAGTCCAGGGAGTTCTGCCGGTTGTCGCCCATGACCCAGATGCGGCCCTCGGGGACCTTGATCGGGCCGAAGGAGTCCTGGCAGGGGACGGAGCCGGGGTAGAGGTACGAGGTCTCGTCGAGCGGCACCCCGTTGAGGACGACCTTGCCGCCCTCCTTGCAGGAGACGGTGTCGCCGCCGACCGCGATGACGCGCTTGATGAGGTCCTTCTCCTCGGCGGACGGCATGAGGCCGATGAAGCTGAGGAACTTCTGGACGACGTTCGGCTTGGGCGTCGCGGCAGTCTCCAGCCAGCCGCCCGGGTCGTGGAAGACGACGACCTCGCCGCGCTCGGGTTCGGAGCCGAACCACGGCGTCAGCTTGTCGACGAGCACCCGGTCGCCCTTCTTGAGGGTGTTCATCATCGATTCCGAGGGAATCGAGAACGCCTGCACCAGGAAGGTCTTGATCAGCAGCGCGAGCACCAGCGCGATGCCGACGAGGAGCGGCAGTTCCTTCCAGAAGGAACGCTGCTTCTTCGGGGCCCTGCCGGACCCGCCCGTCTCGTCGTCACGCGGCGCGCCGTCGCCGTGCGACACCTCGTCATCCGTCACGTTGCCACCCGTCACGTCGTCGGCCCTGGCCTCGTCGGCCCTCTTCTCGGGCTCATCGTGTCCGGATCGTGCGCCGACGGCCACATCCCCCACATCCACTCCTCAGTCCGTGCGAACGCCTGCCCCGGAACAGGGACAGGCCCACCACTCCCATAACGAGCAGAAGTTCCGCAGGGGTCGGGAGCCCGGGCAATCCGTTCAGATTCCGCGAGGACACACTATGCGACGGACCGAGCGCCCCATCGGAGCCCGCACGGGGGTCCGGCACTCCGGCGAAGGTCCCCCGTTCCTCCAGACCCCGCCAGTGGCCGACGGGCCAGACGATCGCCACGGCGCGCCCCACGACCTGCTCCTCCGCGACCGTGCCGTGGTCCTCCTCGTCGAGGTGGAAGCGGGAGTCGGCCGAGTCGGAGCGGTGGTCGCCGAGGACGAAGATCCGGCCCTCGGGGACCTTCACCTCGAAGGGGATGGTGGACGGCGGATTCCCCGGGTGGAGGTACGGCTCGTTCAGGGGTACGCCGTTGACGGTGATCCGCCCGTCCGCGTCGCAGCAGCGGACGGTGTCGCCGCCGACGGCCACGACCCGCTTGATGAGGTCCCGTTCGTCGGCCGAGGGCAGCAGCCCGATGAAGGTCAGCGCCTGCTTGGCCTGTCTGATGCCGACGGGGTCGTCGGCGGGGGGCACGGGGTCCTCGTGGAGCCAGCCTCCGGGGTCCTTGAAGACGACGACGTCGCCGCGCTCCGGGCGGGAGCCGAACCAGGGGGTCAGCTTGTCGACGACCACCCGGTCGCTGATCCGGATCGTCTGCTCCATGGAGCCGGAGGGGATGACGAACGCCTGGACGAGGAAGGTCTTGAGGACGAGGGCGATGAGCACGGCGACCGTGATCAGGATCGGGATCTCCCGGATCGCGGAGCGCTGCCGGCGTCGCTTGACCTTGCGGGCGAGCTTGCGCCGTTCGGCGCGTCCGGGCCGGGCGGAACCGTGCTCGGGGGCGTGACCGGCCCCGCCGGCCGGGCGGCCCCGGCTACCCACGGGTCCCCGCCCCGCCGCCCGCGGGTCCCGCCGGGTGTCCGCCGGGCGGTGGCGCCGGCACGGCGTCGAAGCCGTCCGTGCCCGCCACGCCGGTCCAGCGGCCGAAGGGCCAGACGATCCGGTCGGCGCGTCCGACGACCTCGTCGACGGGGACCATGCCGCCGCCGGGGCTGCCCAGGTGGTCCCGGGAGTCGCTGGACTGGCTGCGGTGGTCGCCCATGACCCAGAGCCGGCCCGGGGGGACGACGATGTCGAAGGGCACGCCGGAGGGCGGGTCCCCGGGCATCAGGTATCGCTCCACGACGGGGACGCCGTTGACGGTGAGCCGGCCGTCCTCGTCGCAGCAGACGACCCGGTCGCCGCCGGTGCCGACGACCCGCTTCACGAAGTCGGTCTCGGCGGGTTCCGCGAGTCCGAGGGCGGCCGCCGCATCGCGCAGCAGGCCGGTGACGGGGTTGCCCTCGGGCTCCTCCGGCACGAAGGAGCCGGTGCCGTCGAAGACGACGACGTCACCGCGGTGCGGCTCGTCCCCGAAGCGGTACGCCAGTTTGTTCACCAGGATCCGGTCGCCGACCTGGAGCGTCGGCTCCATGGAGCGGCTGGGGATGAGGAACGGCTGCATGACGAAGTGGCTCAGGAGCAGCAGGAAGGTCACGCAGGCGCCGCCCACGAGGGCCGTGCGCCGCCAGGAGGACACGAACCCGGCGTCCTCGGAACTCCCGGAGTCAGAGCCGGAGCCGGAGCGAGAGTCAGAGCTGGAGCCGGAGCCGGAGCGAGAGTCAGAGCCGCAGTCCTCCGGATCCCCGGAAACGCGCGCGGAGCGCGGCCCTTCCCCCGTACCGGAGTCCCTGTCGGGGTCCGTGTCGGAAGAGGGGCCGCGCTCCGTGTGCTGTGCTTCGGTGTCCATCGCCGGGCAAGCCTATCCGGCCTGTCCGTGCGCGGAGTCGGAAGCGCGGTGCGTGCCGGGAGCCGGGGCTCAGCGGTCGCGCTTCTCCTTGATCTTGGCGGCCTTGCCGCGCAGCTCGCGGAGGTAGTAGAGCTTGGCGCGACGGACGTCACCGCGGGTCACGAGCTCGATCTTCTCGAAGATCGGGCTGTTGACCGGGAAGGTGCGCTCGACGCCGACGGAGAACGAGACCTTGCGGACCGTGAAGGTCTCGCTGACGCCCGAGCCCTGGCGGCGGATGACGACGCCCTTGAACTGCTGGATGCGGGAGCGGTTGCCCTCGATGACGCGGACGTGCACGTTGACGGTGTCGCCCGGGCGGAAGGCGGGGAGGTCGGAGCGGAGCGAAGCCGCGTTGACCTGGTCGAGCAGGGAGGCCATGGAGGTCTCTTTCCTCGCTGATGCCACAGGTCATCAGCGGTACGTTCGAAGGTGATGTCAGAGGCCGTCCGCTCCTGGCGGCGTCGTTCCCCCTGTGGCAGGGGCGCGCGCCGGACGGACGACAGCGGCCTATTCTTCCACGCCCTCGACCCTGCGCCAAAATCGGCCGCCGGGCTCGGGGGCCCACCCCAGCATGGAGAGGATCTCCCGGTCCTTCTTGTCGAAGGCGGCCGGGTCGCAGCGCTCGATGAGGTCGGGCCGGTGGGCGGCGGTGCGGCGGAAGGCCTCGTCGCGCCGCCAGCGGGCGATCTTCCCGTGGTGGCCGCTGAGGAGGACGTCGGGGATGTCCCGGCCGCGCCACTCGGGCGGCTTGGTGTAGACGGGGCCCTCCAGGAGGTTGGCCATGGCCCCGGGGGCGAAGGAGTCGTCCCGGTGGGACTCGGCGTTGCCGAGGACGCCGGGCAGGAGGCGGGCGACGGCCTCGGTGACGACGAGGACGGCGGCCTCCCCGCCGGCCAGGACGTAGTCGCCGATGGAGACCTCGTAGACCGGCATCCGGGTCGCGTACTCGTCCATGACGCGGCGGTCGATGCCCTCGTAGCGGGCCGGGGTGAAGATCAGCCAGGGCCGCTCGGAGAGTTCGACGGCCAGTTCCTGGGTGAAGGGGCGGCCGCTGGGGGTGGGGACGACGAGGACGGGGCCGTGGGCGCCGCCCTCGTAGCCGTCGGCGAGCGTCTGGTCGAGCGCTTCGCCCCAGGGCCCGGTCTTCATGACCATGCCGGGGCCGCCGCCGTACGGGGTGTCGTCGACCGTGTTGTGCCGGTCGTGGGTCCACGCGCGCAGGTCGTGGACGTGGACGTCGAGCTGCCCTCGCGCGCGTGCCTTGCCGACGAGGGAGACGTTCAGCGGTTCGAGGTACTCGGGGAAGATCGTGACGACGTCGAGCCTCACGCGTCCCCCTCGCGGGACTCGTCCTCGGACTCCTCGCGGGACTCGTCCTCGTCGTCCTCGTCGTCCTCGCGGGAGGAGGCGATCTCGGCGCGGTCGTCGATCAGGCCGGGCGGCGGGTCGATCACGGCCCGCTGCTCCTCCAGGTCGATCTCGGTGACGATCTCCCCGACGAAGGGGATCATCAGCTCGGTGCCGTCGGGGCGTTCGACGATGAAGAGGTCCTGGGACGGCAGGTGGGAGATCTCGGTGATGCGCCCGATCTCGGTGCCGTCGGCGAGGACGACGTCGAGGTCCATGAGCTGGTGGTCGTAGTACTCGTCCTCCTCCTCGGGCATCTCCGTGGGGTCGACCTCGGCGATGAGGAGGGTGTTGCGCAGGGCCTCGGCGGCGGTGCGGTCGCGGACGCCCTCGAAGCGCAGCAACAGGCGGCCGCTGTGGACGCGGCCGGTCTCGATGGTCAGCGGCCCGGTGGAGGCCGGGTCGGTGAGCAGGACGGCGCCGGGGCCGAGCCTGAGCTCGGGCTCGTCCGTACGCACCTCGACGGTGACCTCGCCCTTGATGCCGTGGGCGCGCCCGATCCGCGCGACTACCAACTGCACTGCTTCACTCTCTCCTGTCACACGGCTCGTACGACAACGGGCCGGGGCGGGCTCGTAAGCCCTCCCCGGCCCGTGCCGGCACAACTCAAGGTGATGCTGCCGAACTTCTCAGCGGACCTGGTCCACGTCGACGAGGTCGACCCGGATCCCACGGCCACCGATGGCCCCCACGACGGTGCGCAGCGCACGCGCGGTGCGGCCGTTGCGGCCGATCACCTTGCCGAGGTCGTCGGGGTGGACCCGGACCTCCAGCACGCGGCCCCGGCGCAGGTTGCGCGAGGCGACCTGCACCTCGTCGGGGTTGTCGACGATGCCCTTCACGAGGTGCTCGAGAGCCTCCTCGAGCATGATCAGGCCTCGGTCGACTCGGTGGACGCGGCCTCGGCCTCGTCCGCCTTCTTGTCGGCCTTCTTGGCCTTCGGGGTGATGGCCTCACCCTTGTCGTCGCCGCCCTCGAGGGTCTTCGCGAACTCGTCGAACGAGGCGCGCTTCGCCTCCTTGGTCGCCGGGACGAGCAGAGCCTTCTCGGGGGCCGGGAGGCCCTTGGCCTTCTGCCAGTCGCCGGTGAGCTTCAGGATGGCGAGGACCGGCTCGGTCGGCTGGGCGCCGACGGACAGCCAGTACTGCGCACGCTCGGAGTCGACCTCGATGCGCGACGGGTTGTACGTCGGGTGGTAGAGGCCGATCTCCTCGATCGCGCGACCGTCACGGCGGGTGCGGGAGTCGGCGACGACGATGCGGTAGTGCGGCTGGCGGATCTTGCCGAGGCGCTTGAGCTTGATCTTGACTGCCACTGGAGTGGTGTCTCCTGGTCTATGACGTGGTTGGGCACTTGAGATGCCACGTGGGGTTGCGGTACTCGGATGCCCGATGGACGCGTCAGCCGGAGGAGAGAGGGGTCCTGTGCGACTGTCGAGTACAGCTAGCCATTGTGCCACACGCCGCGGGGTCAGTTGGCGGCGCCCACCGTCTCCGGGATGCGGAAGGGCTTGCCGCAGCCGCCGCAGACGATCGGGGCCTGGGCGAGCACCGACGGGACCACGCGCACGTTGCGCCCGCAGTCGCAGACGGCCTTGACGCGCACGCCGCCGCCCGAGGAGCCGTGCCGGGCGGCCGGTCCGCGGAAGGAGCGCTTGGTGTCGGCGGCCGTGGCGACCGTGTGGGCCTTGAGGGCGCGCTGGAGCCGCTCGATGGTGGGGCGGTAGCGCCGCCTGGCCTCCGCGTTGAGCGTGACCAGGGAGAAGCCGCTGCTGGCGTGCGGCTCCTCGGGGTGGTCGAGGCCCATCTCCTCGGCGATCGCGAGGAAGCGGCGGTTGTGGTAGCGGCCGGCGCGGGAGGTGTCCCGGACACCTCTGGCGGCGGCGATGCCGTGGACTGCCTCGTGGAGGAGTCGTTCGAAGGAGAGTTCGGCGCCGCAGGCGGACGAGGACTCTCCGATGAGGGATTCGGGCGCGGCAAGGTCGGGCAGCTCGGGGTGGTGCCGCTGAATGTCGGCCCACGCCTGTGCCAGCTCTGCGGCGAGAACAGGTGGTGTCGTGCTCACGTCGGGTACAACGAGCCGGAGTGCCCCCGGGTTCCATTCCGGGGCATCCCAAATATTTTGCACTTACCAGTCAGTTTGCGATGGATGCGTCCCGACGAGGGCCAGTGCGTCGAACTGCGGAGAAGCCGCGCGGGAGGCGCCAAGCCCGTACGTAGCGGCGCATACGCCCCGGCGCGTGGCCCGGCCGCGTACGCCCCCGTGTTCCGGGGGACCCGAGCGCGTGCACCCCTTCCGCGAGGGGGCCCGGAACGGGCGCGAAGTGTTGCGGGGACATTACCGGGTCGGCGCGCGCGGGCGCACACCGCCCCTCCCCCGGACGAATCGGTCCGCCCCGACCACTGGACGCGGCACCGGATGCGCAGTTCCCTGACTACGGGGGGCTGTCGTCCGAGCACTGATTGGGGCGCTTATCCATGACACCTACGCTCGTCCCGCACCACCCCGCGCGCGACTGGGCCGAGATCCAGGAACGGATGCTCGTCCCCCTCTACGACGCGGTGTACGACCGCCTCGGCGTGGGCGGGAACTCCCGGGTCCTCGGCCTGGGCTGCGGCTCGGGCCTGGCCCTCCTCATGGCGGCCGCGCGGGGCGCCCGGGTGGCCGGCGCGGACCGGGACCACGCGCGCGTGGAGCTGGCCAGGGAGCGGCTCCCGGAGGACGTGGCCGTCACCGACGAGCCGCCGGAGTGCACCCCGTACGACGTGGTCACCGCCTTCCACGCGACGGGCGCCCTGCTCCCGGAGCTGGCGGCCGTCACCCGTACGGCCCAGCCGGGCACGACCGTCGTCCTCGCCGGCTGGGGACCCCCGGAGCGGTGTGCCACGGAGCCGGTCCTGCGGGTCGCGGCCCGGCTCGCCGACCGCCGTCCGGCGGCGGGGCTCGGGCCCGACCTGGACGCGCTCGCGGCCTCGGCGGGACTGCGACCGGCCGGTTCGGGCCGGGTGTCCTGCCCCTTCGGGTACGCGGACGGGACCAGCGCGGTGCGGGGCCTCCTGTCGACGGGCGCCTTCGACGAGGCGGTCCGGGCCACGGACCCCTCGCAGGTGGAGAAGGAGATCGAGGAGGCGCTCGCCCCGTACGTCCGCCCGGACGGGACGGTGTGGATGCCGAACGTCTTCCGGTACGTGCTCACCCGCACGCCCTGAGACCCGTACGCGCCGCTGCCGCCACGCCCTGAGGCCCGTACGCGCCGCTGCCGTCACGCCCCGGGACCCGCGCGTCCCGCTGCCGTCACGCCCCGGGCCGCTCCGGGTTCGGGCCCACGCCCGGCTCGGGGCCCGGGGCCGGGCGGACGATGCCCGCCGCGCGGTAGGCCGCGTCCTCCTCCAGCGTCTCGTTCGCCAGGAGGGCCTCGGCCAGGGCGTCCAGCTTGTCCCGGTGGTCGTCGAGCCGCCGCAGCGCGACCTCGTAGCACTCGTCGACGATCCGCCGCATCTCCCGGTCGACGGTGTCGAGGGTCGCGGGGGCCGCCGACAGGCCGTACGCCTGCTGGGCGTCGCTCGGGATGGCGGTGAGGCGGCCGACGCGCTCGCTCATCCCCCACCGGCCCGCCATGCCCCGGGCGATGGTGGTGACCTGCTCCAGGTCGCTCTCGGCGCCGGTGGTGACCACGCCGAAGACGACCTGCTCGGCCGCCATCCCGCCGAGGGCGCCGACGATCCGGCCGCGCAGGTACTCCTCGGTGTAGGCGTACTTGTCGGCGTCGGGGGTCGACAGGGTGACGCCCAGGGCCCGGCCGCGCGGCACGATGGTGATCTTCCGGACCGGGTCGGCGCCGGGCTGGAGCATGCCGAGCAGGGCGTGGCCGCTCTCGTGGTACGCGGTCCGCCGCCGCTCCTCCTCCGGCATCACCAGGGGCCGTTCCGCGCCGAGCTGGACCTTCTCCAGGGCGTCGGACAGATCGGACCGCGTGACGGCCTTCCGGTCGCGCTTGACCGCGAGGAGCGCGGCCTCGTTGGCGAGGTTGGCGAGTTCGGCGCCGGTCATGCCGGGGGTCGTGCGGGCCACCTGCTCCAGGTCGACGTCCTTGGCGAGCGGGATCTCCCGGGTGTGGATGCGCAGGATGGCCTCGCGGCCGCCCCGGTCCGGCGGGTTGACGTGGACGATCCGGTCGAAGCGGCCGGGCCGGGTGAGGGCGGGGTCGAGGACGTCGGCGCGGTTGGTGGCGGCGAGGACGATGACCCCCTCGGAGCCGGTGAAGCCGTCCATCTCGGTGAGGATCTGGTTGAGGGTCTGCTCGCGCTCGTCGTGGCCGCCCATCCCGGAGCCGCCGCCCCGGGCCCGGCCGATGGTGTCGATCTCGTCGATGAAGACGATCGCCGGGGCGACCTTGCGGGCCTCGGAGAACAGCTCCCGCACCCGGGAGGCGCCCACGCCCACGATCATCTCGATGAACCCGGAGGCGGAGGCCGAGAAGAACGGCACCCCGGCCTCGCCCGCGACGGCCCGCGCGAGGAGCGTCTTGCCGGTGCCGGGAGGCCCGGCGAGGAGCACGCCGCGGGGCATCTTGGCGCCCATCGCCCGGTAGGCGTCCGGGTTCTTGAGGAAGTCGACGACGTCGTTGAGCTCGCCCTCGACCTCGTCGATGCCGGCGACGTCGGCGAAGGTGGTGCGCTTCCCGGTCTCCAGCTCGACCGGCTTGGGCGGCTGCTTGCGGCCCAGCATGCCGCCGGCGCCGCCCATGCCCGCGCTCATCCGGCGGGCGATGAACACCCAGAGCAGGACGAGCAGCAGCATCGGCGCGAGCGAGAGGAGCAGATTGGCCAGGAAGCTGCGCTCCTGGACGACCGGCTCGGCGGTGACGACGACGTTCTGTTTGGTCAGCTGCGCCCACAGGCCGTCGTCGGCGAAGGCGGGCCGCTGGGTGGTGAACTTGGTGTAGTCGCCCTTGCCGTCGGGGACGGGCCGCTTGTCCTTCAGCTGCCCCTGGATCGCGTCGCCCTTGGAGTAGATCTTGGTGACGTTCCCGGCGGCGACCTGCTTGTCGAACTCGGTGTACGAGATCGTCGGACCGTCGCCGTCGTTGAAGAACGACAGGACGATGTTGGTGATCAGGTAGACGACGAGCGCGGTGAGGATCAGTCCGCCCCAGCCGCCCGGCATCCGCTTCTTCGGCGACGGGGGCGGCGGGGCCCCTTCCGAGCGCCAGGGCTGGTCGGTCCGGTCGCGCGGGGGTGCGGGGTCGGCCACGTGACTCTCCTCGGGGCGGCAGTGGCCCCAGTATCGAAGAGCGGGAGGAACCGGGCATCGCGGGCGGTCCGGAGGGATGAGAAGGGGCCCGGGGCGGTTTCCCACCGCCCCGGGCCCCTTCTCGTACGGGCCGTCAGCCCATGAACTTCTTGAACTCGTCCGGCAGCTCGAAGTCCTTCGGGCTCTGGCCCGCCCCGGGCAGACCGAAGGCGCCGCCCTGCTGCGCCTGCTCGCGGCGCTCGGCGGCGGCCTGCTCCTCGGCCTTCCGCTTCATCGGGTTGCCGCTCTTGCGCTTGCCCTTGGCCTGCTTGACCTGCTTCTTCTGCCGGCCGGGACCGCCGCCCATGCCGGGGATGCCGGGCATGCCCGGGAGGCCGCCGCCCTGGGCCATGCGGGACATCATCTTGCGGGCCTCGAAGAACCGCTCGACCAGGCCCTTGACCGCGCTGACCTCGACGCCGGAGCCCTTGGCGATGCGGGCGCGGCGGGAGCCGTTGATGATCGTCGGGTCCTGGCGCTCGCCGGGGGTCATCGACTTGATGATGGCGGCGGTGCGGTCGACGTCCTTCTCGTCGATGTTGTTGATCTGGTCCTTCATCTGGGCCATGCCCGGAAGCATGCCGAGCAGCTTCGAGATGGAGCCCATCTTGCGGACCTGCTCCATCTGGGCCAGGAAGTCGTCGAGCGTGAACTCCTGGCCCTTCTTCGACGCGAGCTTCGAGGCCATCTTGGCGGCCTCTTCCTCGTCGAAGGTCTGCTGGGCCTTCTCGATGAGGGAGAGCATGTCGCCCATGCCGAGGATGCGGGACGCCATGCGGTCCGGGTGGAACGCGTCGAAGTCGTCCAGCTTCTCGCCGTTGGAGGCGAACATGATCTGCTTGCCGGTGACGTGCGCGATGGAGAGCGCGGCACCGCCCCGGGCGTCGCCGTCGAGCTTGGAGAGCACGACGCCGTCGAAGCCGACGCCGTCGCGGAAGGCCTCGGCGGTGTTGACCGCGTCCTGACCGATCATGGCGTCGACGACGAAGAGGATCTCGTCGGGGCTGACGGCGTCGCGGATGTCCGCGGCCTGCCGCATCAGCTCCTGGTCGATGCCGAGGCGGCCGGCGGTGTCGACGATGACGACGTCGTAGAGCTTGGTGCGCGCGTGCTCGATCGAGTCCTTGGCGACCTGGACCGGGTCGCCGACGCCGTTGCCCGGCTGGGGGCCGTAGAAGGCCACGCCCGCGCGGTCGGCGACGACGGAGAGCTGGTTGACGGCGTTGGGGCGCTGGAGGTCGCAGGCGACGAGCAGCGGGGAGTGACCCTGGCCCTTGAGCCAGAGGCCGAGCTTTCCGGCGAGGGTGGTCTTACCGGCACCCTGGAGACCGGCGAGCATGATCACGGTCGGCGCGGTCTTGGCGAACCGGAGGCGGCGGGTCTCGCCGCCCAGGATGGAGACCAGCTCGTCGTTGACGATCTTGATGACCTGCTGGCTCGGGTTCAGAGCCTTGGAGACCTCGGCCCCGAGGGACCGCTCCTTGACGTTCCGGATGAACTCGCGCACGACCGGCAGGGCGACGTCGGCCTCGAGGAGGGCGATACGGATTTCCCGGGCCGCGCTGTCGATGTCCTGCTCGGAAAGGCGACCCTTGCCCCGGAGGTTCTTGAAGGTCGCGCTCAGGCGGTCGGAGAGAGTATCGAACACGGCGCTCGTCGGTCCTTGAGGTCGGGGGCGGAGAATCGCCCTCCAGGGTATCCGGCCCGGCAAAGGAATCGTCCCCGCCCACCGGATCGGACGGACGGGGACGCGTCCCCGGGTCACCCCAGCGCCGTCTCCAGCGTCCTCGCCAGGCCCGCCGCCTCCTCCGGCGGCAGCAGGGAGCCGTCCGGCCGGGTCACGTACAGGGTGTCGACGGCGTTGGCGCCCAGGGTGGAGACGTGCGCGCTCCTGACCCGGACCGCCGCCCCCTCCAGGGCGCGGCCGATTCGGTGCAGGAGCCCGGGGGCGTCCTGGGCGCGGACCTCGATGACGGTGGCGAGGCGGGAGTCGGCGGCGGCGACGGTGACCCGGGGCGGCGGGGCGGTGAGGCCCCGCCGCCGGGGATAGGCGGCCTCGCGTTCGGCGAGGCGGGCGGGGATGTCGAGGGAGCCGTCGAGGGCGCGGACGAGGTCGGCGCGGAGCCGGGCGGCCTCGGGCAGGGAGCCGTACTCGGCGGCGACGCGCCAGTCGAGGACGAGGACGGAGCCGGATCCCAGGCCGGTGGGGAGGTCGACGGCCCGCAGGTCGGCGGCGCGGACGGTGAGGCGGTGCAGGGCGAGGACGCCGGCGACGGCGGGCAGGACGCCGGGCCGGTCGGGCAGGGCGATGACGAGTTCGACGCCGACGGGCTCGGGAGCGGGTTCGTCGGGGCCGGCCGTGTGCTCGTCCCGGGTGTGGAGGGCGAGGACGGGTTCGCCGGTGCGCAGGGCCTCGATGGCGAGGCGTTCCTGTTCGGCGCTGGGGGCGGCGGCCTCGGGGTCGGGCAGGGGTTCGCCGGCGAGGACGCCCGCGACCCGTTTGACCAGGTCGGCAACCAGTGAGGCGCGCCAGGAGGACCAGGCGGCGGGGCCGGTGGCGAGGGCGTCGGCCTCGGTGAGGGCGTGCAGGAGCTCCAGGGTGCCGAGGGTGCCGACGGCGGTGGCGACGGCCTGGACGGTGGCGGGGTCGTCGAGGTCGCGCCGGGTGGCGGTCTCGACGAGGAGCAGGTGGTGGCGGACGGCGGTGGCGACGGTGGCGGTGTCGGTGCGGTCGAAGCCGACGCGGGCGGCGAGGTCGCGGGCGATGGTCTCGCCGGCGACGGAGTGGTCGCCGGGCCAGCCCTTGCCGATGTCGTGGAGGAGGGCGGCGACGAGGAGGAGGTCGGGGCGGCCGACGCGGCGGGTGAGCGAGGCGGCGCGGACGGCGGTCTCGACGAGGTGGCGGTCGACGGTCCAGGTGTGGACGGGGTTGCGCTGGGGGCGGCAGCGGACGCGTTCCCAGTCGGGGAGCAGCCGGGTGACGATCCCCTCGGCCTCCAGGGCCTCCCAGACGGGGACGGTGGCCTCGCCGGCGCCGAGGAGGGTGACGAGTTCCTCGCGCGCCTCGGCGGGCCAGGGCACCGGGAGGGGCTTGGCGGTGGCGGCGAGCCGGCGTACGGCGTGCGGGGAGAGCGGCAGGCCGGACTGGGCGGCCGCGGCGGCGGCCCGCAGGGGCAGGACGGGGTCGCGCTCGGGCCGGGCGGTGCGGGCGAGGACGACCTCGCCGTCCATCTCGACCACGCCCTCGGCGAGCGGGGTGCGCTCGACCGGAGGTTTGCCTCCTGGGCGACCGGTTCCGGATCGGCCGCCCAGGAGGGACCGGAGCCGGGGGCGGGCCGAGCGGGCCTTGAGGACGCGGTTGACCTCGCGCCAGGTGACGTCGGTGGCGTACGAGATGGTCCGGGCGGCCTCGTACACCTCGCGGAGCAGGGTGTCGGCGTCGAGGAGGCCGAGTTCGGCGGCGACGGCGTCCTGTTCCTGGAGGGCGAGCCGGTCGGTGGCGCGGCCGGTGACCAGGTGGAGGGCGTCACGGGTGTCGAGGAGGCGGCGGCGGGCGCGATCGAGGCCCTCGCGGGGGGCGTCGGCGAGCCAGGAGGCGGCGACGGCGCGCAGGGCCTGGGCGTCGCGCAGTCCGCCGCGGGCCTCCTTGAGGTCGGGTTCGAGGAGGAACTGGAGCTCGCCCATGCGTTCGGCGCGTTCGCGGCAGAGCTCGTCGAGTGCGGGGAGGCGCTTGGGGGCCTGGTTGCGCCAGTCGGCGAGGACGGTGGTGCGCAGGGCGGCGACGAGTCCGGCGTCCCCGGCGAGGGGCCGGGCGTCGAGGAGGCCGAGGTGGACCTTGAGGTCCTCGGCGGCGGTGGTGCGGGCCTCGGCGGGGGTGCGGACGGAGTGGTCGAGGGCGAGGCCGAGGTCCCAGACGGGATACCAGATGCGGTCGGCGAGGGCGGCGATCGCGGCCTTGTCGGCGGTGCCGTCGTGGAGCAGGAGGAGGTCGAGGTCGCTGCGGGGGGAGAGTTCGGAGCGGCCGTAGCCGCCGACGGCGACGAGGGCGGTGCCGCGGGGCGGCGCGGCGGCGGCGAAGAGGCCGGCCAGCCAGTCGTCGGTGAGGCGGGCGAGGGCGGTACGGCGCGGCGGCCCGGACCGCTCCTTCTCGTGGAGGAGGAGCAGCCGGGCCGCCGCGTAACCGCCGGGTCCCGCGTCTTCGTTCTGCGTGCTGACTTCGAGGCTCGTCACCCGGCGGCTCCTCACGTGTTCCCTACAGTGCGTCCGGACCGCGCTCGCCGGTGCGGACCCGTACGGCGGTCTCGACCGGCACGCTCCACACCTTGCCGTCTCCGATCTTGCCGGTTCGGGCGGCCTTGACGACGACGTCGATGAGCTGTTCGGCGTCCTCGTCCTCGACGAGGACCTCGATGCGGATCTTGGGGACCAGGTCGACGGTGTACTCGGCGCCCCGGTAGACCTCAGTGTGGCCGCGCTGGCGGCCGTAGCCGCTGGCCTCGGTGACGGTGAGGCCGTGGACGCCGAACGCCTGGAGGGCCTCCTTGATCTCGTCGAGCCGGTGCGGCTTCACGACCGCGGTGATGAGCTTCATGCGTCCACCTTCTTGTTCTGCGTGACGGCCGGGGCGGGGGCGGCGGCGGTGGTGCGGGAGGAGGTGCCGCCGCCGGCGCCGCTGAAGTCGTACGCGGTCTCGGCGTGCTCGACCTGGTCGATGCCGGAGACCTCGTCGTCCTCGCTGACCCGCATCCCGATCGTCTTGTCGACGATCAGGGCGAGGATCGCGGAGGCGATCAGAGAGTAGGCGAGGACCGCGAAGACGCCGACGGCCTGCTTGCCGAGCTGCTCCAAGCCGCCGCCGTAGAAGAGGCCCTTGGCGTCGGACTGGACGCCGCCGGTGGCGAAGAAGCCGACGAGGAGGGAGCCGATGACGCCGCCGACGAGGTGGACGCCGACGACGTCGAGGGAGTCGTCGTAGCCGAACTTGTACTTGAGGCCGACGGCCATGGCGCACAGGAGGCCGGCGATCGCGCCGACGGCGATGGCGCCGAGGGGGCTGACGGAGCCGCCGGCGGGGGTGATGGCGACGAGGCCGGCGACCGCGCCGGAGGCGGCGCCGAGGGTGGTGAAGGAGCCGTGGCGGATCTTCTCGTACGCGAGCCAGGCGAGCATGGCGGCGGCGGTGGCGACCTGGGTGTTGACGAACATCACGGCGCCGACGCCGTCGTCGTTGCCGAGCCAGGAGCCGGCGTTGAAGCCGAACCAGCCGAACCAGAGGAGCGCGGCGCCGAGCATGACCAGCGGGAGGCTGTGCGGGCGCATCGGGTCCTTCTTGAAGCCGACGCGCTTGCCGATGACGAGGATGACGCCGAGGGCGGCGGCGCCGGCGTTGATGTGGACGGCCGTGCCGCCGGCGAAGTCGATGACGCCCATCTCGAAGAGCCAGCCGCCGGAGCCCCAGACCCAGTGGGCGACGGGGAAGTACACGATCGTGACCCAGAGGGTGATGAAGAGGGTCCAGGCGGTGAACTTGACGCGGTCGGCGAGGGCGCCGCTGATGAGGGCGGGGGTGATGATCGCGAACATCAGCTGGAAGACGGCGAAGACGTAGACGGGGATGGTGTAGCCGTCCCACAGTTCGGTGATGCCGATGCCGCTGAGGCCGACGTAGTCGGAGGACCAGCCGACGATCGAGCCGACGTCGGTGCCGAAGGCGATGCTGAAGCCGTAGAGCACCCACAGGATCGTGACGATCCCGAGGCTGACGAAGCTCATCATCAGCATGTTGAGGGTGGACTTGACGCGGACCATGCCCCCGTAGAAGAAGGCGAGTCCCGGGGTCATCAGCATGACCAGGGCGGAGCAGATGAGCATGAACCCGGTGTTGGCGGCGGACAGCGCGGGGGCGTCTGCGGCCAGGGTCGTGATGGCTGCTGCCATCGGCGTCTCCTCGTCGTCGGTACGGCCTGTGCGGGGCGGGGCCGGAGAGCGGCCGGCCGTGAGGGATGGCCGGTTATGGGCCAGAGATTCGCGCAGCGCGGTTTCCGGCGGTGCCGCTCGATGTTTCGGAGCCGTGACGAAGGGGTGGGGCGTGTTACGTGACCGTGAACACGCGGGTCACGGGCAGGTAACGGCGTACTCTCCGCCCGTACGGTGCCGGGCGGGCGGCCGGTACGGGCCGGGGGACGCGAAACCGGCCGCGTCGGCGTCCGTGTGTCCTTGCGGCGGGGGAGCCGAGTCGGGCAGTACGGGACGTCCGGCGCGGCCGGGGTCCTGGCGGGCCCTCGGGGCCCGGGCGGGAGGGGTCAGACGGCTTCGGCGGCCTCGGGGAGGAGCTGGGCGAGCCGGTCGGTGAGCTGGACGACCTCGGCGACGTCGCCGAAGCCGCGGGCGGCGTGGTCGACGGTCTTGCGGAGCCGGGTGTTGACCCGCTCGGAGCGGATGCTGCGGGCGACGCCGAGGGCCTTCCCGGCGAGGACGACGGACTGCTCGGGCTCGCGCTTGAGGAGGTGGACGGTGGCCAGGCCGATCAGGTTGAGGGCGTAGGACCGCTGGTGGTCGGGGTCCTTCTCGAAGAGCTCGACGGCCCGCTCCATGAGGGGCTCGGCGAGCGAGGCGTACGTCGGGGAGCGTCCGGCGACGTAGGCGAGGTCGCGGTAGGAGTGGGAGTTCTCGCCGTTGAGCTCGGCCTCGGAGAAGAACCTGATCCAGTCGGGCTCGGGCTCGCCCTCGAGTCCGGCGTCGGCGAAGGTGTCCTCGGCCATCCGGACGGCCCGCTTGCACTTGGAGGGCTGGCCCATGTTGGCGTAGGCGCGGGCCTCCATCGCATACAGCATGGCCTGGGTGCGGGCGGTGGCGCAGTCGCGGCTGCCGTACTGGGCGAGGTGGATGAGTTCGAGGGCGTCGTCGGGCCGGCCGAGGTGGATCATCTGGCGGCTCATGGACGAGAGGATGTACGAGCCGAGGGGCTTGTCCCCGGCCTCCTTGGCGGCGTGCAGGGCGAGCACGAAGTACTTCTGGGCGGTGGGCTGGAGGCCGACGTCGTAGCTCATCCAGCCGGCGAGCTCGGCGAGTTCGGCGGCGCAGGTGAAGAGGCGCTTGGAGACGTCGAGGGGCTGGGCCTCCTGGAGGAGGTCGGTGACCTCGTGGAGCTGGCCGACGACGGCCTTGCGGCGCAGTCCGCCGCCGCACTGGGCGTCCCACGTGCGGAACATCGCGGTGGTGGACTCCAGGAGGTTGAGCTCGGCCTCGGAGAGCCGGTGCGGACGGCGGGCGTCTGCGGAGGGGGCGGGGGCGGGGCGCTCGACGTCGCCGGCCGGGGTGGGGACGAGCCAGCGCTGCATCGGTTCGATGAGGGCGGGTCCCGCGGCGAGGGAGAGGGAGGAGCCGAGGAAGCCCCGGCGGGCGAGCATGAGGTCGCTGCGGGAGAACTCGCTGAGCAGGGCGACGGTCTGGGGACCGGCCCAGGGGAGGTCGACCCCGGAGACGGAGGGCGACTGGTGGGCGGTGCGCAGGCCGAGGTCCTCGACGGCGACGACGGATCCGAAGCGTTCGGAGAAGAGCTCGGAGAGGATCCGCGGGATGGGTTCGCGGGGCTGCTCGCCGTCGAGCCAGCGGCGCACCCGCGAGGTGTCGGTGGAGATGTGGTGCGCGCCCATCTGGCGCGCCCTGCGGTTCACCTGGCGCGCCAGCTCGCCCTTGGACCAGCCGCTGCGCACGAACCACGAGCCCAGCTGCTCGTTCGGGCGCTTGCCGGCAGTCGTACCGTCTGCGCCGTTGCCGCCCACTGGAACGCCCCCATCCACCTGATTGCCTGTCGTGCGAACCCTTACCAGAATGCCGTCTCTCGCGGCCCCCGTCCGGCGTTCCCACTCCTTCGAACTGGAAACCGGGTTGCCACCGGCATACCCACGCGTGCAGTGCGCCCCGTGGTTCGAGTACCGAAAGTAACCCTACGATCACCTCTCTACGAGAGGGATTCAAGAAACGCCACCATTCGCCACCCCTTCGAATGAACCCGCCACCCGTGGAACGCGCTTCACTTGACATGCGACGAACCGGAGTCGGCGGACGGATGCGCGGAGAGGCGCGTGTCGCGGCCCGCGCCACCCCCCGTACGGCCGTGCGCCACTCGCGATGACGGAGCGTGACGGGGAGTGACGAAGGCACTCCTGGTCGTAACCACCGGCGCGCTCGACCCGTTGGAGGGGACATGGGTTTCACGATCGGCGGCATTCGTGAGATGCGGTCCGGCGCACGCCGCCGCGTACGCGCCACGGAGTGCACAGCGGTGGCGGAGTACACGGGGCTCTGGGGCTGGGACGTGGTCCCCGGCGCGCGGGCCGTCTCCGGCCGGTGCTCCTGCGGCGATCCGGTGTGCGCGGCCCCCGGGGCGCACCCGCTCTCCTTCGCGGAGCCGGTCCCGGCGGGCGCCGGGCTCGACGACGCGACCAGGGCGTGGTCGGAGTACCCGGGCGCGGCGCTGCTCCTCCCGGTGGGCCGGGCCTTCGACGTGATCGAGGTGGCGGAGGCGGCGGGCCGGCGGGCCCTGGTCCGCCTGGAGCGCATGGGCCTTCCGCTCGGCCCGGTGTGCGCGACCCCGACCGGGCGGGCGCGCTTCTTCGTGGCGCCGGGGGCGGCGGCCGAGCTGCCGCAGCTGCTGTACCGGATGGGCTGGGACGACGCCGATCTGGACCTGCACTGCCTGGGCCCCGGCTCGTACGTCACCGCTCCCCCGTCGGACCTGGGCGGCCTCGGTCCCGTGCGCTGGCTGCGGCCCCCGACCCTGGACACGGCGGGCGCGCCGCCGCAGGCGCGGCTGCTGCTCGGCACCCTGGCGTACATCTGCCACCGCACGCACTACTGACGGCCGTACGTGTGAAGGGCCCCCGCCGTTTCCCGGCGGGGGCCCTTCTACGCGTGCGCGTGGACGTGCGGTCAGTCGCCGATCAGGGCGTCGACGAAGGCGCCCGGCTCGAAGGGGGCCAGGTCGTCCGGGCCCTCGCCCAGGCCGATCAGCTTGACCGGGACGCCCAGCTCGCGCTGGACGGCGATGACGATGCCGCCCTTGGCGGTGCCGTCGAGCTTGGTCAGGACGATGCCGGTGATGTCGACGACCTCGGCGAAGACGCGGGCCTGGATCAGGCCGTTCTGGCCGGTGGTGGCGTCGAGGACGAGGAGGACCTCGTCGAGCGGGCCGTGCTTCTCGACGACGCGCTTGACCTTGCCGAGCTCGTCCATGAGGCCGGTCTTGGTGTGGAGGCGGCCGGCGGTGTCGATGAGGACGACGTCGGCGCCCTCCGCGATGCCCTCCTTGACCGCGTCGAAGGCGATCGACGCCGGGTCGCCGCCCTCCGGGCCCCGGATGGTGCGGGCGCCGACGCGCTCGCCCCAGGTCTGGAGCTGGTCGGCGGCGGCGGCGCGGAAGGTGTCGGCGGCGCCGAGGACGACGGACTTGCCGTCGGCGACGAGGACGCGGGCCAGCTTGCCGGTGGTGGTGGTCTTGCCGGTGCCGTTGACGCCGACGACCATGACGACGCCGGGGACGTCCGCGGGGCTCTCGGTCTTCACCGTGCGGTCGAGGTCGGGGCCGAGGAGGGTGATCAGCTCCTCGCGGAGCAGGCCGCGCAGCTCCTCGGGGGTGCGGGTGCCGAGCACCCTGACGCGCTCGCGCAGCCGCTCGACGAGCTCCTGGGTGGGGGCGACGCCGACGTCGGCGGTGAGGAGGGTCTCCTCGATCTCCTCCCAGGTGTCCTCGTCGAGGTGCTCGCGGGACAGGAGCGTGAGCAGCCCCTTGCCGAGCGAGTTCTGGGAGCGGGCGAGGCGGGCCCGGAGCCGTACGAGACGGCCGGCGGTGGGCTCGGGGATCTCGATCACGGGGGCCGGGGGCTCGGCGACGACCGGGTCCTCGACGGCGGTCGGGGTCCCGGTGGCCTCCTCGGCCGTGGGGAGCTCGACCTCCTCGACCGTGCGGCGTGGTTCTTCCCGCGACGTCTCCGCCTCATCGCCGACGCGCGGCTCGGCGGGCGGAGCGGTGATGGTCGGCGGGGTGGACGGCGGCTCGGCCGGGGGCAGCTGCTTCTTCTTGCGGCCGCTGACCACGAGCCCGCTCGTCACGGCGACCGCGACGACCAGAGCGATGACTACAGCAAGGATGAGTTCCATAACGGGTCCAGTATGGCGTCACCCCGTCCGCGCCCCCCGTACTCCCCGTGGGGCACGCCCCCGCGCACCGGACCGGTCCGCCGTTCGGCGGCGCCGGACACGAGGACCGCCCCGGTCCGGGGCGCGGGCCTCGGAGCGGGGCGGTCTCGATGAACGAGGAGAGAGGGCAGCGGGGGTCAACCCATCTCCTCCAACGCCTTGCCCTTGGTCTCCTTGACGTACCGGAGCACGAAGGGGATCGAGAGCACGGCGAAGACCGTGTAGATGATGTAGGTGCCGGAGAGGTTCCAGTCCGCGAGGGACGGGAAGCTGGCGGTGATGGCCCAGTTGGCGATCCACTGGGCGGAGGCGGCGACGCCGAGGGCGGCGGCGCGGATCCGGTTGGGGAACATCTCGCCGAGGAAGACCCAGACCACCACGCCCCACGAGAGGGCGAAGAAGAGCACGAAGACGTGGGCGGCGACGAGGGCCACGACGCCCTGGGTGTTGGGCAGCTTGCCGTCGACGAGGTCGGCGGAGAAGGCCCAGGCCTCGAAGGCGAGGGCGATCGCCATGCCGGCGGAGCCGACGAGGGCGAGCGGCTTGCGGCCGACCCGGTCGACCAGGACCATCGCGATCACGGTGCCGATGATGTTGATGATCGACGTGGTGAACGAGTAGAGGAACGAGCTGGACGGGTCGATGCCGACGGACTGCCAGAGGGTCGCGGAGTAGTAGAACGCGACGTTGATGCCGACGAGCTGCTGGAAGACCGAGAGTCCGATGCCGACCCAGACGATGGGCAGCAGCTTGAAGCGGCTGCCGGAGACGAACAGGTCCCAGAAGCTGGACTTGTGCTCGCGGCGCATGGCCTGCTGGATCTCGTCCACCCGGTGGTCCAGGTCCACGCCCTTGCCCTCGACCTCGGAGAGGACCTGCTTGGCCTTGTCGAGCTTGCCGACGGAGATCAGGAAGCGGGGGGACTCGGGGATCGCGAAGGAGAGCAGGCCGTAGAGGAGGGCGGGCACGACCATGACGCCGAGCATCCACTGCCAGGCCTCCAGGCTGCCGATCTTGCCGCGCTGGTCGCCGTCGGCGAGCTGGAGGATGCCGTAGTTGACCAGCTGGGAGATGGCGATGCCGATGACGATGGCGGCCTGCTGGAAGGAGCCGAGCCGGCCGCGGTAGGCGGCGGGGGCGACCTCGGCGATGTAGGCGGGGCCGATGACGGAGGCCATGCCGATGGCGAAGCCGCCGATGATCCGCCAGAAGGCGAGGTCCCAGAGGGCGAAGGGCAGGGCCGAGCCGATCGCGCTGATGGTGAAGAGGACGGCCGCGATCTGCATGCAGCGGATGCGGCCGATGCGGTCGGCGATCCGGCCCGCGGTGGCGGCGCCGATGGCGCAGCCGATCAGCGCGATGGCGATGACCTGGGCGAGGGTGCCGGAGCCGATGTCGTACCGGTGGCGGATCGCCTCCACGGCGCCGTTGATGACGGAGCTGTCGTAACCGAAGAGGAAACCGCCCATCGCGGCGGAGGCCGTGATGAAGATGACGTGACCGAGGTGGTCCGGGTGGGCGGCGCGGCCTTCGGAGGGGGGCGGCGGAGGCGCCTGCTCAGTACTGGTCACATGGACTCCTGGTGGCTCCGGCAGCGTTGTCGGGGCATGGGGGGCGAACCCTTCCAGTGGCGCACAACTTCACGCCGCCCACCACTTGAAGGTAAAAGCAACGTTGCAGAGACTATGCCTTCAAGTTTCGAAGTCAATACCCACCCTCTGAACGAACAGAAGACAAGGCAGTGCCTCACGCGTTCAATTCTTGAATGCGGGCTCAGGCGGAGCCGCTAACGCAGCCTTTGGCTGATGACCTTGGATACCCCGTCGCCCTGCATGGAAACGCCGTACAGCGCGTCCGCGACCTCCATCGTCCGCTTCTGGTGCGTGATCACGATGAGCTGCGAGGACTCCTGGAGTTCCTGCATGATCCGGATCAGCCGCTGGAGGTTGGTGTCGTCGAGCGCCGCCTCGACCTCGTCCATCACGTAGAACGGGCTGGGCCTGGCCTTGAAGATGGAGACGAGCAGCGCCACGGCCGTCAGCGAGCGCTCGCCGCCGGAGAGCAGCGAGAGCCGCTTGACCTTCTTGCCCGGCGGGCGGGCCTCCACCTCGACGCCGGTGGTGAGCATGTCGTCCGGATCGGTGAGGACCAGACGGCCCTCGCCGCCCGGGAAGAGGCGCGAGAAGACGCCCTCGAACTCACGGGCCGTGTCCCGGTACGCCTCGGTGAAGACCTGCTCGACGCGCAGGTCGACCTCCTTCACGACCTGAAGCAGGTCGGCCCGGGTCTTCCTCAGGTCCTCCAGCTGCTCCGAGAGGAACTTGTGCCGCTCCTCCAGGGCCGCGAACTCCTCCAGGGCCAGCGGATTCACCTTGCCGAGCTGGTGGTGGGCCCGTTCGGCGGCCTTCAGCCGCTTCTCCTGCTCCGAACGGACGAACGGCCGGGGTTCCGCGGGCTCCGCGCCCTCCTCCCCCTCGACCGCGGGCGGCGGGGGGACGGGCTGGTCGGGGCCGTACTCGGCGACCAGGGCGGCCGCCCCGACGCCGAACTCCTCCAGGGCCTTGGCCTCCAGCTGCTCGATCCGCAGCCGCTTCTCGGCGCCGAGGACCTCGCCCCGGTGGACCGAGTCGGTCAGCTTGTCCAGCTCGGCCTTGAGGTCCCGGCCCCGGGCCCTGGCCTCCGTGAGCCCCCGCTCCCGGTCGGCCCTGGCCGCCTCGGCGACCGCCCGCTCCCGCTCGGCGCGGGACAGCGAGACCTCGACGTGGGCCAGGAGCGTCCGGGCCCCGGCGGCGACCGCGCCGGCGACCTCCGCCTCGTGGCGGAGCCGGGTCCGGCGCTGCTCGGCACGCGCGCGTGCCTCCCGTTCGGCGCGGGCGGCCCGGTCGAGGGAGTCGGCCCGCCCGGCGAGTCCCCTGACCCGCTCCTCGTGGGTACGGACCTGGAGCCGCGCCTCCATCTCGGTCTGGCGCGCCCGGGAGCCGTCGGCCGCGAGCCGGTCGCGGACGGCGGTGTCGGGCTCCTCGTCCCCGTCCTCCCCTGCGGCCTCCTCGGCCACCAGGAGCCGTTCGGCCAGCTCCTCGGCGTCGGCGGCGGCCTTCTCCAGGGCCTCCTGGGCGCGGGCCGCGGCCGCGGCGGCGCGCTCGGCCTCCTCCGCCGCTCCCCTGGCCTGTCCGGCGAGCCGACCGAGCCGCTGGGCGACGGCGGACTTCTCGCGCTCGGCGGTACGGCGGCGGGCGTCGAGCTCCTCGACGAGCGCGGCGGCGGTGCGGCGCCGCTCCCCGGCCTCCTCCCGCGCGGTCGCCAGCGCCTCGCACCGCGCGCCCAGTTCGTCGAGCTCGGCGGCGGCCTCGGCCACGGAGGCCTGGACCTCCAGGAGGCTGGGGGCGCCGGCGGAACCGCCGTGCGCGAAGTGCGCGCCGAGCACGTCCCCCTCGGTGGTGACGGCGGTCAGCGCGGGCCGGGTCCTGACGAGCTCCGCGGCCTCGTCCAGGTCGTCCACGACGACGACGCCGTCGAGCAGGCGGCGGACGGCGCCCATGAGTTCGGCGGGTCCCCGGACGAGGTCGGCGGCGAACGGGCGGCCTCCGGGCGCGGGGCCCACCGGCTCCGGAGCCGGGTCCCGGGCCCCGGTGAGGAGCAGGGAGGCCCGGCCCGCGTCCTGCTTGCGCAGCAGCCGGAGGGCCTCGGCGGCGGCGGAGGGTCCGGCGGCGACCGCGTCGGCGGCCGCGCCGAGGGCGGCGGCGACGGGGACCTCGTACCCGGGGGTGACGGTGAGCAGGTCGGCCGCCGGGCCGAGGAGTCCGGCGATCCCGGCGGCGAGCAGGGCGCCCGTGCCGTCCTTGCGGCGCAGTCCGAGGGCGAGGGTGTCGTGGCGGGCGCGGGTCGCGGCGCGGCGGCGCTCGGCGGCGTCCAGGGCTTCGCGGGCGGCGCCCAGGGCGGTCTCGGCCTCGGCGAGCTCGCGGCGGGCGCCCTCGTGCCGTTCGGCGTGCTCGGTGTCCTCCGCGTCGAGGTCGTCGACCTCGGCCCTGAGCCGTTCGTACTCCTCCCGGGCGGCGGCGGCCCGCTCGGCCGCCTCGTCCCGGGCGGCGGCGAGCCGGTCGATCTCGGCCCGGGCGGCGGCGGCGCGCGAGCGGGCCGCGTTGACCTGGCCGTGGAGGCGGGCGAGTCCCTCGCGCCGGTCGGCGAGCGCACGGGCGGCGTCCTTGAGGCGGCGCTCCTCGTCCGTCAGCGCCCGCTCCAGGTCGGAGCGGTGGGCGACGGCGTCCTCCAGGGCGCGTTCGGCGGCCTCCAGGGCGGCTTCGAGCTCGGCCTCCTGCTCGCGGACGCGTGCCGCCTCCCGTTCCAGGTCCTCGGGGTCGCGGCCGCGCCGCTCCTCGGGGGGCGCGGTGGTGGCGCTCTTCACGCGCGCGTCGGCCAGGGAGACGGTGCCCCGGACGCGTTCGGCGAGCTGGGAGAGGTCGTACCAGGTCTGCTGGGCGCGTTCCAGGCGGGGCACGAGCGCGCGGGCCCCGGCCTCCAGGGCGGCCTCCCGCGCGAGGGCGGCGCGCAGCTCGGTCCCGGTGGCCTCCTTGCGCGCGAGGAGGGCCGCCTCGTCGGCGATCTCGGCGCCGAGCGCCGCCCTGAGGTGGACGAGGTCGTCGGCGAGGAGGCGCAGGCGGGCGTCGCGCAGGTCGGCCTGGATGACGACGGCCCGGCGGGCGACGGCGGCCTGCCGGCCCAGCGGCTTGAGCTGGCGGCGCAGTTCGTCGGTGAGGTCCTGCACGCGCGCGAGGTTGGCCTGCATCGCGTCGAGCTTCCGCAGCGCCTTCTCTTTCCGCTTGCGGTGCTTGAGGACGCCGGCGGCCTCCTCGATGAAGGCGCGGCGGCCCATCGGGTCGGCGTGCAGCACGGAGTCGAGCTGTCCCTGTCCGACGATGACGTGCATCTCGCGTCCGATGCCGGAGTCGGAGAGCAGGTCCTGGAAGTCGAGCAGGCGGCAGGTGTCGCCGTTGATCTGGTACTCGCTGCTGCCGCCGCGGAACATGATCCGGGTGAGGGTGACCTCGGCGTAGTCGATGGGCAGGGCGCCGTCGGAGTTGTCGATGGTCAGCGAGACCTCGGCGCGGCCGAGCGGGGGGCGCCCGGTCGTGCCGGCGAAGATGACGTCCTCCATCTTGCCGCCGCGCAGCGACTTGGCGCCCTGTTCGCCCATGACCCACGAGAGGGCGTCCACGACGTTGGACTTGCCCGATCCGTTGGGGCCCACGACACAGGTGATTCCCGGTTCGAACCTCAGCGTGGTGGCCGAGGCGAACGACTTGAATCCGCGGAGCGTCAAGGCCTTGAGGTGCACGTCGGGGACTCTACCGGGGCCCGCGCGTTTCACCCGCGAACGTGCAGGGCAGATCCTCGGATGAGGAAGGGGGCGGCAGGGGGGACTCCGGGGAAACAGTGGGTGAAAGCAAGAAGGGACGCCGAAGCGCCCCTTGCGTGTCCAGCCGACATGCGTCGAACTCCATATGCGGCTGTACGGCGGCCGGCCGAGCCGACCTGTCTGTTTCCCACCTGGCCCCTCGGGGCTGGGTTGTCAGGTGAGCGCAGGCTCCGCCTGGGGTACGTCGAGATCGATGCTGTCCAGCAGCGACTCTCCCTGGTGCTGAGCGGCGGCAGCGGCGAGCGTGTCGTTCTCGGACTGGATCCGTACCAGCTCGGATTCGAGGTCCTGGACGCGCTGCTGGAGCCGTCGCATCTCGGCGAGGAGTCGCGGGTCGGAGCCGCCGACGTAACCGAGAAGCGCCTTTGCCATGATGGATGGTCCTCCACAATGAGTGACCGACCGAAGCGGTGTGGGTCGTGAGGGATTGGCACCCGCGGTGTTCGGCAGTGACGTGTTGTGCCGGTTCCACTGCCCCACAGCCAAGGTGCGCGGGGCTTCCAGAGTCTCACCAAAAAGTTTGACGGTCAACACGATCACGCCCCGTTTGAAGGGGCGGCCGGGGAGTCCACCGCCGCTCAGGGGCGGCGGCGCGTCTCGACCCGGCGCCTCGGGGGCGTCGCGCTCCATCTCATCGCGCAGCCTTCCACGGCGGGCGCTCCTTGGCAACCACCAGGCGCTTTCCCCTTCACACGCCCGTTACGGCGCGTTCGCGCGGCGCCCCGCCGGGTCACCGGAGGGGTGTCGGAGAGTGATCGTCAGCGGATGGCGAAGCCGTCGTAACCGCCGCGCGGGGTGTCCCAGATCTCAGTGACTCCGTCCACGCGTCCGGGTGTGTCGTCGGAGTGGAGCCAGTCGAGCAGACGGTGGCAATTCTCACGCGGCCCCTCGGCCACGACCTGGACCCGGCCGTCGTCGAGGTTGAGGGCGAAGCCCACCAGGCCGCCGATCTCCAGGGCGTTTGCCCTGGTGAACCAGCGGAAGCCCACTCCCTGTACCCGGCCGCGCACCCAGGCGGTCATCCGTACGTCGTCGCTCATGGCTGCACGCTAACGGGCAGCCCCGCCGAAGAGCACATCGCCCCCTGCTTCCCACTCGCGTACAGTCCCGACGAACGCGCCTCACCCGTTCGGGCGCGCGCCGTTCGACTGTCGGACCGCAACGGTACCGACCGCAAAGATCAGCAAAGACCAGCAGGAGGGCAGAGCCATGGGACGCCACCGTCGCTCCGGCGCCGCACCCGCCGCAGAAGACTACGCGGCCGGTACGGACCGCCGTCACCGGGGTGACCGCCGCAGGCGGACCGTGCGCACCGGTCTGCTCGGCGCCTCCGCGGCGGTCGCGGTCGGCGCGGTCGCGGTCGCCTCGGGCCTCCTGCCCGGCGGGGACACGCTCACGGTCGGCAGCACCGACACGGTCGAGCACCGGGCGCCCTCCTCCCGGCAAGCCCCGCAGCTGACGACGCAGGGCGGGGCGACGGAGACCCCGGCGGCCCCGCGCACGGGGACCGGCAGCGGGAAGCCGGTCCCTCCGTCGGCGAAGCCCGGCACGAAGCCGAAGGCCACGAAGACGGCGACCCCGAAGCCCTCGAAGACCACCGCCTCCCCGAGCGCGAAGCCGAAGCCGACGCCGCCCCCCTCCCCCGCGCCGAAGGCCACGAAGAAGACGGCCCCGAAGCCGGTGCGGACGGCCGCCCCGAAGACCTCGGCCGCGCCCACCACCGAGGCGCCCGCGCCGAAGCCCGACCCGACCACGCAGGCCCCCACCACCGAGGCCCCCACCACCGAGGCCCCGGTCCGGAAGGCCGCGCCGACCTCCACCGCGAACCGGAACGACGCCGCCGAGGCGGAGGTCCTCCGCCTGGTCAACGCCGAGCGCGCCACCGTGGGCTGCACCCCGGTGACCACCGACGTGCGGCTCGCCTCGCTGGCGGGCGCGTTCAGCGCGGACATGGCCGCCCGCGGCTTCTTCGACCACACGGACCCCGACGGGAACACCCCGTGGGCGCGCGCCCAGAAGGCGGGCGTCTCGACCCTGGCCGGCGAGAACATAGCCCGCGGCCAGACGGACGCGGCGGCCGTGATGGAGTCCTGGATGAACAGCGACGGCCACCGCGCCAACATCCTGAACTGCGACTTCAAGACGATGGGCGTCGGCGTGTACTTCGGCGACGGCGGCCCGTGGTGGACCCAGGACTTCGGCTACTGACCCCGGTCACCGGCCCCCGCTCCCGCCCCGTACGGCCGGCTCACGCCGTGGCGACGCGTGGCGGGCGCTGGCAGCGGGGGCAGAAGTAGCTGGAGCGGTTCATCCAGGGGCGGCGGCGCATCGGGGTGCCGCAGCGGCGGCAGGGCTCGTCCTCGCGGCCGTAGGCGTCGAGGGAGCGGTCGAAGTAGCCGGATTCGCCGTTGACGTTGACGTACAGGCTGTCGAAGCTGGTGCCGCCGACGGCGAGCGCCGCGTTCATCACGTCCCGGACGTGCCCGAGGAGTTCGGTCGAGCGCGGCCGGGTCAGGGTGGCGGTCGGCCGGTCGTAGTGCAGCCGCGAGCGCCAGAGCGCCTCGTCCGCGTAGATGTTGCCGACGCCGCTGATCAGCGACTGGTCCAGGAGGGCCCGCTTGATCGTCGTACGGCGCAGGCGCAGAGCGGCCTGGAAGGCGGCGTCATCGAACGCCGGGTCCAGCGGATCGCGGGCGATGTGCGCGATGACGTCCGGGAGCCCGTCCGGGCTCTGGTCGTGGAGCGAGAGCCCGCCGAAGGTGCGCTGGTCGACGAAGCGGAGCTCGGTGCCGACGGCGTCGTCGAAGCGGACCCGGATCCGCAGGTGCTTCTCGTCGGGGGCGTCGTGCGGCTGGACGAGCAGCTGGCCGCTCATGCCGAGGTGTCCGAGGACGGCCGTCCCGGTGTCGGCCAGCGGCAGCCAGAGGTACTTGCCGCGCCGGCGCGCGCCCTCGACCCGCTGCCCCTTCAGCCGGGCCGCGAAGTCCTCGCCGCCCGCCAGGTGGCGACGCACGGCCCTGGGGTGCAGGACCTCGACCTCGGTCACGGTCCGTCCGGCGATCCAGCGCTCCAGACCGCGCCGTACGACCTCGACCTCGGGCAGCTCGGGCACGGTGTTCCTCCGGACTCGTTCGTCACTTCTTCACTTCTTCGACGGCGGAACCACCCTACTGCCGTCCGGATCACGCGCGGAAAAGCGCGGAAAAGACGAGAACCCCGCCCTGGGGCGGGGTTCCCGGAAGGCTCCGAAAGCGAGCAGGACGAAAGATCAGGCCGAGGCCCGGTCCTTGGCAGGAGAGGGGTCGGCGACCGCTCCCGCCTCGGCCGCGGCCTTCGCCGCCGCGATCCGCTCGTCCGCGGCCGCGCGGATCGCGCGCCACGCGGACTCCGCCGCCTGCTGTTCCGCTTCCTTCTTGCTGCGGCCGGTGCCGGTGCCGTACGAGACACCACCGACGCGGGCGGCAGCGGTGAAGGTCTTCTCGTGGTCCGGGCCCTCCTCGGAGACGAGGTACTCCGGGACGCCCAGGCCCTCGGCCGCGGTGAGCTCCTGGAGGCTGGTCTTCCAGTCCAGGCCGGCACCGAGGTTCGAGGACTTCTCGATCAGCGGGTCGAAGAGCCGGTGCACCAGCTCGGACGCCGCTTCGAGGCCCTGGTCGAGATAGACCGCGCCGATCACCGCTTCGAGGGTGTCGGCGAGGATGGACGCCTTGTCCCGGCCGCCCGTGCCCTCTTCGCCCCGGCCGAGCCGGATGAAGGAGCCGAGGTCGAGTCCGCGGCCCACGTCCGCCAGTGCACGAGAGTTGACCACCGCGGCCCGCAGCTTGGCCAGTTGGCCCTCGGGCAGGTCGGGGTGGGTGCGGTACAGCGTGTCGGTGACCACCAGGCCGAGCACGGAGTCCCCGAGGAACTCCAGGCGCTCGTTGGTGGGCAGACCGCCGTTCTCGTACGCGTACGAACGGTGGGTCAGCGCACGCACCAGAAGGGCGGACTCGAGCGTGTAGCCGAGCCGCCCTTCCAGAAGCGTGTGGGACGAGGCATGGTCCGTCTTGTCGTCCGTCTTGCGGGACTCAGACATTGCGCCTCTCACCAGCCCAATCAGACCGAGAGGACCTGGCGCTTGTTGTAGGTGCCGCAGCTCGGGCACGCGATGTGCTGCAGCTTCGGCTCCTGGCAACGCTCACACGAAACCAGGGTGGGGACCGCAGCCTTCCACTGCGACCGGCGGTGGCGCGTGTTGCTGCGCGACATCTTCCGCTTCGGAACAGCCACGGCTACTTCTCCTGCTTCTCGGCGGCGCTTCGGACGTCCCCGTCAGAGGCTTTGCCGCTCATGTTGTCCTTCTCATCGGTTCCCAGCGAACCGGCGAGTCCCTGCAGTGCCGCCCAACGGATGTCGACGGCGTCGTGGTGGTGGTCCGGGTTCTCGTTCAGGTTGGTTCCGCACTCGGAACACAGGCCCGCACAGTCCTCCCGGCACACCGGCTGCATCGGCAGTGCGAGCACCACCGCATCACGCAGCACGGGTTCGAGGTCGAACATGCCGTCCTCGAGGGGGGTCATGTCCTCTTCGCCCTCGGTCTCGTCGTCCGCGGCCGCCCTGGAGCGGCCCCGGTCGTCGGACTCGGGGTACGAGAACATCTCCTGGAAGTCCACGTCGAGCTCCAGCTCGACGGGCTCCAGACACCTTACGCACTCCCCCTCGGCCGATGCACGGGCGGTGCCTGTGACAAGCACCCCTTCCATGACCGACTCAAGACGGAGATCGATGTCGATCGGGGAGCCCTCGGGCACTCCGATCACTCCTTCGACGCCCATGGCCGCGGGGGCCTCGACCGATCGCGAGAGCCGCTGCAGGGCACCAGGACGCCGCCCCAGCTCGTGCGTGTCGAACACGAGGGGGTTGCGGTGGTCGAGGCGCGTGCTCAGGGCTCTTCCTGCTTTCGGATCGTTCTGCGTCGTGGAAGGTTCGTGGGCTGCCGACCGTGGGCAGCACGGGTCACGGGCATACGCGTGACCGAAGAGCCAGGATACTGGACGCTTCGCCCAGGGCCCAATCCGGGCCCTTCGCCCGTTCCCGCGCCCGCTCGTCTACTGCTGCTGCCCCTGGTCGTACTGCTGCTCGTAGCGGCGCAGCTGGTCCAGGTCGATCATGCTCGTGTCGAAGAAGCTGGTCTCGTCGAGCGCGGCGGCCTGCTGGGGCTGGTGGGCCGGCGGGGCCGGCTGCTGGTACGCGTAGGGGTCCTGCTGCTGGTACCCGTACGGGTCGGCCGGCTGCTGGTACGCGTAGGGGTCCGGCTGCTGCTGGACCTGCTGGTACCCGTAGGGGTCCTGCTGGTAGCCGTACGGGTCGGGCTGCTGCTGCGGCGGGTCCGGGACGTGCGCCGGGGTCTGCGCCGGAGTCTGCGCCGGGATCGGGGCCGGCTCCGGGTCGGAGAGTTCCGCGAGGCCGGCCAGGTAGTCGGCGTCGCTGGTGTGGACCGTGCCGCCGAGGCCGTCCTGGGCGGCCATGTGCTCGCCGAGGGCGTCGGTGGCGGTCCGGCCGTGCAGCTTCTGCCGGCCCCGCCCGACGGCCTCCAGGGTCTTGCTGAGGACCGCCTCGAAGGCGCCCAGCTTGGCGGCGATGAAGTCATCGGCCCCGTCCGCCCGGTGGATCAGGGTCTGCGGGTCGGCGCTGTACTCGGGGGCGTCCTCGTCGGCGTAACCGTCCGGCCCGAGCCCCGGCCCGCGGCCGAGGAGCTTCTCGCGGCCCCGGTCGACGGAGCCGATGGTCTTGTTGAGGACGACCTCGAAGTTGGCGAGCTTGGAGTCGACGTAGTCGTCGGCCTCGGCGCGGATCTCCTCGGCCTCGCGGCGGGCCTCGGAGAGGATCCGGTCGGCCTCCTCCTGCGACTGCCGGGCGACCTGGGTGTCGGAGACGATCGAGCCCCGCTCGGCGTGGGCGGCCTCGATGATCCGGTCGGCCTCCCGGCGGGCCTCCTCGACCATCTGCTCGCGGCCGCCGATCAGCTCCCGGGCCTGGGCGAGGGAGCCGGGCAGGGCCTCCCGCACCTCTTCGAGCAGGGCGAGCAGCTCGGCGCGGTTGACCACGCAGGATGCCGACATGGGCATGGAGCGGGCGCCCTGCACGGTCGCCACGATCTCGTCGAGCTTCTTCTGCACGTCCACCTGGTGCTCGCCACTCTCTACAGCCGGTTGGAGAAGGACGGGACGACTGTAAGGGCAGTCGGCGCCCGTCCGACACCAGGTGACGGAGCGTCAGCGGCGGTGGCCGCGCGTCACTTCTGCGCGAGCCGTTCGGTCAGGCGTCCGAGGACCAGCGGCGGGACCAGGTGGGAGACGTCGCCGCCCCAGGCCGCGACCTCCTTGACCAGGGAGGAGGAGAGGAAGCTGTACGTCGGGTTGGTGGGGACGAAGAGGGTCTCCACGCCCGAGAGGCCGTTGTTCATCTGGGCCATCTGCAGCTCGTAGTCGAAGTCGCTGACCGCGCGCAGGCCCTTGACGATGGCGGGGATGTCGCGCTGCTTGCAGAAGTCGACGAGCAGGCCGTGGAAGGACTCCACCCGGACGTTGCCGAAGTCGGCGGTGACCTCGCGGATCAGCTCGATCCGCTCGTCGACCGTGAAGAGGCCCTTCTTCGACTGGTTGATCATCACGGCCACGTGTACGACGTCGTACAGCTTGGAGGCGCGGGCGATGATGTCGAGGTGTCCGTTGGTGATGGGGTCGAATGACCCCGGACAGACGGCGCGGCGCAACGTGGGTCCCTCGCTCTCCGGTCCGGTCATCGTGCGTCTTCGCACGTAGAGGCGGCGCGACCGTACCAAAACGTTCCCTCGCCGTAACGACGGGCCCGCAGTGGCTCGAAACCGGCCGGCCAGCCGAATTCTCCGCCTCGGGTGCTGCGCTCCACGGTGACGAGGGCATCCTCGCTCAGCCAGCCCCCCGAGCGCAGTGTGAGGAGAATCTCCCGGAGACCGGCGTCCTCGACGGCGTACGGCGGGTCGAGGAAGACCAGGTCGTACGGGTCGGCGGGGGCCGGTCCGGTCACGATCTGCTCGGCCTTGCCGGTACGGAGCTCCGCGCCCGGCAGGCCGATCGCGCGGACGTTCTCCCGGATCGTCCGGGCGGCGCGGGGGTCGGCCTCGACGAGGAGGGCGTGGGCGGCGCCCCGGGAGAGCGCTTCGAGGCCGATGGCGCCGGAGCCCGCGTACAGGTCGGCGACCCTGGTCCCGTCGAGGGTGCCGAGGAGCGCCTCCCAGGTGGAGAAGAGGCCCTCGCGCGCCCGGTCGGAGGTGGGGCGGGTGCCGTTGCCGGGCGGCACGGCCAGGCGCCGGCCGCCGGCCGTGCCGGCGATCACGCGGGTCATCGGTGTCCTCGTCCTGCGTCGTCCAGTGCGTACGTCCAGTGCGTACGTCTCAGGATATGGCCGCGGTCGGACCGGTGGACGGTCAGCCCTTCTCCAGGTACTCCTCCCGGTCCTCGTCGAGGAGGGCGTCGAGGGCGGTGCGCAGGCCCGGGTGGACGCTGAGGTCCGGGTCGGCGAGGACGAGGGCGGTGGCCTCCTCGCGGGCGGCGGTGATGACCTCCTCGTCGTCGATGACGGTGAGGACCCGCAGGGAGGAGCGGACGCCGGACTGGGCCTGGCCGAGGACGTCGCCCTCGCGTCGCTGTTCGAGGTCGATGCGGGAGAGCTCGAAGCCGTCGAGGGTGGAGGCGACGGCGCCGAGGCGCTGCCGGGCGGGGCTCGCCTCGGGCATCTCGGTGACGAGGAGGCAGAGGCCGGGGGCGGAGCCGCGGCCGACGCGGCCGCGGAGCTGGTGGAGCTGGGAGACGCCGAAGCGGTCCGCGTCCATGATGACCATGGCGGTGGCGTTGGGGACGTTGACGCCGACCTCGATGACGGTGGTGGCGACGAGGACGTCGAGGTCGCCGGCGGCGAAGCGGCGCATGACGTCGTCCTTGTCGTCGGGGTGCATGCGGCCGTGCAGGACGGCGATCCGCAGGCCCGTGAGGGGGCCGGTGCGGAGCTTCTCGGCGACGTCGAGGACGGCGAGCGGGGGCCGCTTCTCCGCGTCGTCCTCCGCGGACGCCCTGGGCTTCTTCTTCTGGTCCTCCTCGTCCCCGATGCGGGGGCAGACCACGTACGCCTGGTGTCCGTTCTCGACCTCCTCGCGGACCCGTTCCCACGCGCGCGCGAGGAAGTGCGGCTTGTCGGCGGCGGGGACGACGTGGCTGGCGATCGGGGAGCGGCCGGCGGGCAGCTGGTCGAGGACGGAGGTCTCCAGGTCGCCGAAGACGGTCATGGCGACCGTGCGCGGGATGGGCGTCGCGGTCATGACGAGGAGGTGCGGGGGCTGCTTGCCCTTGCCGCGCAGGGCGTCGCGCTGCTCGACGCCGAAGCGGTGCTGCTCGTCGACGACGACCAGGCCCAGGTCGTGGAACTGCACCTTGTCCTCGATCAGGGCGTGCGTGCCGATGACGATCCCGGCCTCCCCGGTGACCAGGTCGAGGAGGGCCCGGCGGCGGGCGGCGGCGCCCATGGACCCGGTGAGCAGGACGACCTTGGTGGCACGGTCCGCACCGCCGAGCATCCCTCCTTCCGCCAGCTCGCCCATCATCTCGGTGACGGAGCGGTGGTGCTGCTGGGCGAGGACCTCGGTGGGCGCGAGCATCGCGGCCTGTCCCCCGGAGTCGACGACGGCGAGCATGGCGCGCAGGGCGACCATGGTCTTCCCGGATCCGACCTCGCCCTGGAGCAGGCGGTGCATGGGGTGGTCGGTGGCGAGGTCGTCGAAGATCTCCGCGGACACCTTCCGCTGGCCGTCGGTGAGGGTGAAGGGGAGCTTGGCGTCGAAGGCGTCGAGGATGCCGTCGGGGGCCGGCTTCCGGGGGACGGCGGGCAGCTGGGTGTCGGCGTGCCGGCGGCGGGCGAGGGCGACCTGGAGGACGAAGGCCTCGTCCCACTTGAGCCGGTCCCGGGCGGCGGCGATGTCGGCCTTGGTGCGGGGCCGGTGGATCATCCGCAGGGCGTCGGGCAGTTCGGCGAGGCCGCGGCCCTCGCGCAGGGCGTCCGGGAGCGGGTCGACGGCGTCGGTGACGCTCGGCAGGACCGCGTCGACGGCCTTGGCGATCTTCCAGGACTCCAGCTTGGTGGTGGCCGGGTAGATCGGGATGAGGGCCCCGGCCCAGACGTCCACGGCCTCCTCGCGGTCGCCGCGCAGGAGTTCGTACGACGGGTGGGCGAGCTGGAGGCGCCGGTTGAAGAGCGAGACCTTGCCGGCGAACATCGCGCGGGTGCCGGGCAGCAGGTCCTTGTGCGGCTTGTGCACGCCCTTGCCGAAGAAGACGAGCTGCACGCGGCCGCTGCCGTCGGTGATGGTCACTTCGAGGCGCTGGCCGCGCCCCTTGGAGCCGTTGAAGGTGAGCACACGGGCGTCGGCGACCTGCGCGACCACCGTGACGTGCTCGTCGAGCGGCAGGTCGGAGAGGGTGGTCAGCTCCCCCCGCTCGGCGTACCGGCGGGGGTAGTGGTGCAGCAGGTCCCCGACCGTGTGCAGGTCGAGCGCCTCGGCCATGACCTTGGCGGTGGCGGGGCCGAGGGACTTCTTGAGTGGTTCGTCGAGCGCGGGCACGCGTTCCATTGCACACCACGGGACCGACAGTCGGGGCGAGGCCTGTGGACGACCTCCGGGAGCGGCGCCTATTCCACCCCGATGAGCAGCGGCGGAGCCTCCGCGCCCGCGTGGTACGTGGTGGTGTCGACGGCCAGGTAGCCGCGCCGGACGTGGCGTTCGAGGTCGGCGGCGAGGCCGGGCGGGGTGTCGTCGGCGACGACGAGGGTGACGAGTTCGCCGCCCGCCGAGAGCATCCGGTCCAGGACGGTGCGGGCGGTCTCGGTGAGGTCCTGGCCGATGACGGCGACGTCGCCCTCGATGAGGCCGAGGATGTCGCCGGCCTGGCAGACGCCGGCCGAGGTGAAGGAACGGTGCTCGGCGACGGCGAGTTCGGCGTAGCGGGTGGCTCCGGCGGCGGCCGTCATGGCGACGACGTCCTCGTCGAAGCGCCGGTCGGGCTCGTGGACGGCGAGGGCGGCGATGCCCTGGACGGCGGCCCGGGTGGGGACGAGGGCGACGCGGATGCCCTCGGCCCTGGCGCGTTCGGCGGCCGCGGCGGCGGTCTCGCGCAGGTCGGTGTCGTTGGGCAGGAGGACGACCTCGCGCGCGTGCGCCCGCCGGAGGGCCTCGACGAGTTCGTCCTCGGCGGGGGGCTCGCCGGGGCGGGTCCGGACGGTGGTCGCGCCGGCCTCGGCGCAGAGCCCGGCGAGGCCCTCGCCGGGGACGACGGCGACGACCGCGCGCCGGACGCGGGGCGCGTCTCCGGCGGGGCCGATGGGGCCGGTGGGGCCGGGGCGTCCGGCGTGCCCGGCGGCCCTCTCCTCCCCGTCCCCGTGGCCGTCCCCGTGTCCGGCTCCGTGACCGCATCCGCCCCCGCGGCCCTCCCCGCCCCCGTCGCCGGTTCCGTGCACGGCCCCGCGCCCGGCCTCGTACCCCGCCCCGTAACCGGCCTCGTACCCGTCCTCCCGGGCCGGGGCGGTGGTCCCGGTCGGCGTGGTGGACGCGAAGTGGGTGATCCGGATGCGGTGGGGGCGGCCGGCCTCGACGCCGGCCTCGACGGCGGCGCCCGCGTCGTCCGCGTGCACGTGGACGTTCCAGAGCCCGTCGCCGCCGACGACGACCAGGGACTCCCCCAGGGCGTCGAGGCGGGAGCGCAGCAGTTCGACGGCCGTGTCGTCGGCCTCCAGGAGGTAGATCACCTCGTAGGCGGGCCCGTCCTCGCCCGCGCACTTCTCGCGGGGGGCGGCCGACGGGAGCGGCGCGGCCCCGGGCCGGTCCGGGTTCCGTCCGGTGACGGTCTCCAGGAGGGCGCCGAGGACGGCCACCAGGCCCCTGCCGCCCGCGTCCACGACCCCGGCGCGTTCGAGGACGTCCAGTTGGCCGGAGGTGGCCGCCAGGGCGGTCGCGGCGCCCTCGTGGGCGACGCGGGCCACCTCCACGAGCGTGCCGCCCGCCGCGCACGCCTCGGCGGCGGCGCTCGCCACGGTGAGGATGGTCCCCTCCACGGGACGGGCGACGGCCCGCCGGGCCGCGCGCGCGGCCTCGGCGAGGGCGCGGGCGAGGTGATCACCGTCACATCCGTCGGCGAGGACGGTCGCCGTGCCGCGCAGGAGCTGGGAGAGGATGGTCCCGGAGTTGCCGCGGGCCCCGAGGAGGGCGCCGTGGGCCATGGCCCGCACGGCCTCGGCCGTGTCCGGGCGGGAGGCCGCGAAGACCGCTTCGACGGCCCGGTGGGCGGCTTCCGCCGTCAGGTAGAGGTTGGTGCCGGTGTCCCCGTCCGCGACCGGATAGACGTTGATCGCGTCGATCTCCTCGCGCTCCCGTCCGAGGGCGTCGAAGGCCCTCGCGCACCAGGTCCGGACCGCTTCGGCGTCGAGCTCGACGAGCTCCTCGCCAGGCTGAAGGGCTCGCGACAACGGGGGGTCCTCCTTCGGCGGTGAGCTCACCGCAGGGTAGACCGGAGGTGTCCCGGGCGTGACCGGGGCCCGGGGCGGGGCCGGCGGGGAACATGGTAGTTTCGTTCCACGGAAGCAGGCGTTGTATGCTGCTTCGGTTGCCCGGTTCAGTCCGGGCCGTTCCCCGGCAAGCCACTTCAGACTCCTGATTCCGGTGCGCCGGTTTTCACTGTAATTCTGAAGTCTTTGGAGTGACCCGTGGCTGCCAACTGCGACGTCTGCGGCAAGGGGCCGGGCTTCGGCAACAACATTTCGCACTCGCACCGCCGTACGTCCCGTCGCTGGAACCCGAACATCCAGCGCGTGCGTGCCGTGGTCGGTCGGACGCCGAAGCGGCTCAACGTCTGCACCTCGTGCATCAAGGCCGGCAAGGTCTCGCGCTAACCGCGACGTTCCGTCGTAGCGCAGCCCCTGCGGTTGCCTTGAGAGGCCGGTTCACCTCGGTGAACCGGCCTTTTGCCATGCCCTGAGGCAGGTTTGCCGTGCCCGGGGATCGGTACGGGGCGGGTCCGGGAGCCGTCGGCGCCCCGGACCCCTCGTGCCGCTCAGTCCCTGAACCGCCAGCCGTGGTCGACCGGGCCTATGCCCGCGCCCAGGGCGAATCCGGCGCCGATGGCCCCGGTCACGTACTCCTTGGCCTCCCGCACCGCCTCCGGCACCGTGCGTCCCTTGGCGAGCCCGGAGGCGACCGCCGAGGCGAGCGTGCAGCCCGTCCCGTGGGTGTGCCGGTTGTCGTGGCGCGGGGCGCGGAGCCAGTGCTCCTCCTCGCCGTCGGTGAGCAGGTCCACGGCCTCCCCGCCCGTGGGCAGGTGCCCGCCCTTGATCAGGACCCAGGCCGGTCCGTACGACAGGATCCCCTCGGCGGCGTTCCGCATGTCGCTCTCGTACACGACGTGCACGCCCGTGAGCTGCGTCACCTCGTCCAGGTTGGGCGTGGCGACGGTCGCGAGGGGCAGCAGCTTCGTGCGGACGGAGTCGAGCGCGGACGCGGCGAGGAGCGGGTCGCCGTGCTTGGAGACCCCGACCGGGTCCACGACGACGGGCGCTCCGGTGTCCGCGAGGAGTTCCGCGACGGTCTCCACGAGCGGGGCGGTGGCCAGCATGCCGGTCTTCACGGCCCGGACGCCGATGTCGTCGACGACGGACCGGTACTGGGCGCGCACGGCCTCCACCGGCAGTTCCCAGACGCCCTGGACGCCCCGGGAGTTCTGCGCGGTGACGGCGGTGAGGACGCTCATGCCGTGGACGCCGAGCGCCAGCATCGTCTTCAGGTCGGCCTGGATGCCGGCGCCGCCGCCGGAGTCGGACCCGGCGACGGTGAGGACGAGCGGAGGCGCGGCGCTCACTCCGTCTCCCCGAAGTGGTCCCAGCCGCCGACCGCGTGCCAGGGCGCGCCGTCCACGGTGACCTGGGGCAGCGCCGAGGGGTTGAGGACCTCGCCGATGACCTTCCAGCGGGCGGGCAGCTTCACGTCCGGCGGGAAGGTGGCGACGATGGCGTGGTCCTCTCCCCCGGTGAGCACCCACTGCA
The DNA here is from genome assembly GCF_044749825.1 of Streptomyces sp. NPDC088915. Classification (NCBI taxonomy): domain Bacteria; kingdom Bacillati; phylum Actinomycetota; class Actinomycetes; order Kitasatosporales; family Streptomycetaceae; genus Streptomyces; species Streptomyces sp. NPDC088915. Next base: position 291,778 of record NZ_JBIVIR010000003.1, on the reverse strand, counting down.
TGGGGTCGACGCCGACGGCCTGGCCGATGTCGTTCATCTGGGTGGGGATGTCGATGAGTCCGGAGCGCAGGTCGATGCGGACCTTGCTGGCCTCCGCGATGTGGCCGAGGTCCGCGATGAGGCCGTCGCTGACGTCGCACATGGCGGTGGCGCCGAGCCCCGCGGCGGCCGGGCCCGCGTGGTACGGCGGTTCGGGCCTGCGGTGCGCCTCGACGAAGGCGCGCGGGGAGCGGAAGCCGCGCGAGAGGACCGCGTACCCGGCGGCGGACCAGCCGAGCCAGCCGGTGTAGGCGACGACGTCGCCGGGCTGCGCGCCGCCCCGGGTGACCGGGTCGTGGTTGCGCAGGTCGCCCAGGGCGGTGATGGAGACCATGATCGTGTCGCCGCGCACGACGTCGCCGCCGACCACGGCCGCGCCCGCGACCTGACATTCGTCGCGCAGGCCGTCCATGAGTTCGGTGGGCCAGGTGACGGGGAGTTCGGCGGGGACGACGAGGCCGAGGAGGAGCGCGGTGGGGACCGCGCCCATGGCGGCGATGTCGGCGAGGTTCTGCGCGGCGGCCTTGCGGCCGACGTCGTACGCCGTCGACCAGTCGCGGCGGAAGTGACGTCCTTCGAGGAGGATGTCCGTGCTGGCCACCACGCGCCGGTCGGGGGCGGAGACGACCGCGGCGTCGTCGCCGGGGCCGATCCGTACCGCCGGGGTGGAGGTGAGCCGGGACGTGAGCTCTCTGATGAGCCCGAACTCGCCCAGCTCTCCGACTGTGCCCTTCACCGCGTCTCACCTCGTGTCTTCGTGCCGGCCGGCGGGCGGGGGCGCGTCCGTGCGCGCCGCGGGTCGCGGGCCGTCACCGTGCTGGGTACCGTCAAGTAGACCGTCAACTTCTGTCCTGCGTACGCCACGCCCCGGGTGCGCCGGGACGCGCGGGTCTCCCCGTGGCCCGCGGCGACGCGGTACCGTGGCGTCCCTTTCTCCCACAAGATCCTCGTGGTCGCCCTGGAGGTTCCGTGGTACAGGCGTACATCCTCATTCAGACCGAGGTGGGCAAGGCGTCGACCGTCGCCGACACCATCTCCAAGATTCCGGGGGTGCTCCAGGCGGAGGACGTGACCGGTCCGTACGACGTCATCGTGCGCGCGCAGGCGGACACGGTCGACGAGCTGGGCCGCATGGTGGTCGCCAAGGTCCAGCAAGTGGACGGCATCACGCGCACCCTCACCTGCCCGGTCGTTCATCTGTAGCCCCCGTCTACGCTTGGCCGGTGACGTCTTCCCACCGGCCCTTCGGCCTGCCCGCCGCCGTCGCGGCCGCCGTGCTGCTGCTGGCGTCCGCCGGCTGTTCCGCGTCCGGCGCCTCGGCGTCCGTCGCGGTTCCCAGCCCTCCCGCGGAGGAGGCCGCCCTCTGCCAGGCGCTGGCGAAGGAGCTGCCCGACACCGTGGCGGGGCTGGAGCGGAGTGACCCGGAGCCCGGCTCCGAGTTGACCGCCGGGTGGGGTGACGGTGCGATCGTACTGCGCTGCGGAGTCCCCCGGCCCGAAAAGATGAGCGATCCGAAGGCGCAGGGCGTCGAGGTGAACGGGGTCAACTGGATGCTGGAGCGTCCGGAGGGCTCCGGGCCCCGGTTCACCTCGGTGTACCGGAAGGCGTACGTCGAGGTGAGCCTCGACGCGCGGTACGAGCACGACGCGGGACCGCTCGGCGATCTCGCCGCTCCCGTGGCGGAGACGGTCCCGTGCGCGCTCGCGGAGGAGTGCTCCTGAGGCCGTCCGGACGTGCTCGCGGAGGAGTGCTCCTGACGCCGTTCCGGACGTGCCCGGGAAGGTGCGCTCCTGACGCCGTCCGGACGTGCCCCGGGAGCCGGTCGCGCGTGCGCGTCCGGCTCCCGGTCGCGGTCCGCTAGCGCAGGCCCGTGGAGCGGGTCAGCGCGGCCTGGAGGAGCCGGTCGACCAGCTCGGGGTAGCTGACGCCGCTCTCCTGCCACATGCGCGGGTACATGGAGATGGGCGTGAAGCCCGGCATGGTGTTGATCTCGTTGATGACGAAGTCGCCGTCCTCGGTGAGGAAGAAGTCGGCGCGGACCAGGCCCTCGCAGGAGACGGCCTCGTAGGCGGCGACGGCGAGGCGCTGGATCTCGGCGGTGGCCCCGTCCCCGATGGGCGCGGGCACGATGCCGGAGGCGGAGTCGATGTACTTCGCCTCGAAGTCGTAGAAGTCGTGGTCGGTGACGGGCGGGATCTCGGCCGGGACGCTGGCGCGCGGGCCGTCCTCGAACTCCAGGACGCCGCACTCGATCTCGCGGCCGCGGACCAGCGCCTCCACGATGACCTTGGGGTCGTGGCGGCGGGCCTCCTCGATCGCCTCGTCGAGGCCGGAGAGGTCGTCGACCTTGGTGATGCCCACGGACGAGCCGCCGCGGGCGGGCTTCACGAAGAGCGGCCAGCCGTGGTCGGCGGCGAACTCGACGATCTTCTTGCGGGCGGCGGCCGGGTTCTGCTCCCACTCGCGCGGCCGGACGACCTCGTACGGGCCGACCGGGAGGCCGAAGGAGACGAAGACCCGCTTCATGTACTCCTTGTCCTGGCCGACGGCGGAGGCGAGGACGCCGGCGCCGACGTAGGGGACGCCGGAGAGTTCCAGGAGTCCCTGGAGGGTGCCGTCCTCGCCGTACGGGCCGTGGAGCACGGGGAAGACCACGTCGACCTCGCCGAGGGCGCGCGGCACGGCGCCGGGCTCGGCGAGGACGACCTCGCGGTTGGCGGGGTCGACGGAGAGGACGACGCCGCCCTGCTCGGACTCGGCGAGGTCGGCGACGTTCGGCAGGGCGCGGTCGGCGATGGCCATGCGCTCCGGGGCGTCGGCGGTGAGCGCCCAGCGCCCGTCCGTCGTGATGCCGATGGGCAGCACGTCGTACTTGTCCCGGTCGATGGCGCTCAGGACGGCGCCGGCCGTGACGACGGAGATGGCGTGCTCGGAGCTGCGTCCGCCGAAGACGACGGCCACGCGCGGCTTGCGGGGGCTCTGGGTGTTCTCGCTCATATCGCGATGAGGGTACCTTGCGGTTCCCGAACTCCTGAGCGCCCCGCCGCGCGCGCGTCCGAGTCGTCCGGGCTCGCGCGGACTCGCCCCGGTACCCGGTCTCCGGCCCCCGGGTCAGCGGCGCTCGGACTTCGCCGAGCGCGACATGAGTTCCTTGAGGGCGACGATCGGCGGCTTGCCCTCGTGGACGATCGAGACGACCGTCTCGGTGATCGGCATGTCGACGCCGTGGCGGCGGGCCAGATCGAGCACGGACTCGCAGGACTTGACGCCCTCGGCGGTCTGCCGGGTGGCCGCGATGGTCTCCTGGAGGGTCATCCCGCGGCCCAGGTTGGTGCCGAAGGTGTTGTTCCGGGAGAGCGGCGAGGAGCAGGTGGCGACCAGGTCGCCGAGGCCGGCGAGGCCGGCGAAGGTGAGCGGGTCGGCGCCCATGGCGAGGCCGAGCCGGGTGGTCTCGGCGAGGCCCCGGGTGATGAGCGTGGCCTTGGAGTTGTCGCCGAGCCCCATGCCGTTGGCGATGCCGACGGCGAGGCCGATGACGTTCTTCACGGCCCCGCCGAGCTCGCAGCCCACCACGTCGGTGTTGGTGTACGGGCGGAAGTACGGGGTCATGCAGGCGGTCTGGAACCGCTGGGCGACCGTCTCGTCGACGCAGGCGACGACGGCGGCGGCGGGCTGCCGGGAGGCGATCTCCAGGGCCAGGTTGGGGCCGGAGAGGACGGCGACGCGCTCGGCGGGGACGTCGGCGACCTCCATGACGACCTCGCTCATCCGCTCGGCGGTGCCGAGTTCGACGCCCTTCATGAGGGAGACGAGGACGGTGTCGGGGGCGAGCAGCGGCTTCCAGGCGGCGAGGTTGCCGCGGAGGGTCTGGGAGGGGACGACCAGGACGGTGAAGTCGGCGTCCGCGGCGGCCTCGGCCGGGTCGGCGGTGGCCGTGATCGCGCCGGGGAGTTCGATCCCCGGCAGGTAGTCGGGGTTGGTCCGGGTGGTGTTGATCTCCTTCGCGAGCTCGGCGCGGCGGCCCCAGAGGCTCACCTCGCACCCCGCGTCGGCGAGCACCATGGCGAAGGCGGTGCCCCAGGACCCGTTGCCGAAGACGGCTGCCCTGGTCATTTGGCGCCCCCTTCGGCGGCCTTGCGCCGCTGTTCCAGGCGGGCCCTGCGGTGGTCGTACGGTTCGGCGGGCGCCTTCTCGCCGCGGACCTCCTCCAGGAGGGCGGTGATGGCGGCCATGATGGTCTCGGTGGCCTCGCGGAGCACCTCGGGCGTGGGTTCGAGCCCGTGGAAGCGGGAGAGGTCGACCGGCAGACCGGCCTGCACGATCAGCGTCTTGCGGGGGAACAGCCGGAACTTGTTCTCCTTGGCGTACGGCGGCATCGCGAGGTTCGCGCCCCACTGGGCCACCGGGATGACGGGGACCTTGGTGAGCAGCGCGACGCGGGCGGCGCCGGTCTTGCCGGCCATGGGCCACATGTCGGGGTCGCGGGTCAGGGTGCCCTCGGGGTAGAAGGCGACGCACTCGCCGCGCTCGATGGCGGCGACGGCGGCGCGGAAGGCGTCGAGGGCGTCGGTCGTCTCGCGGTAGACGGGGATCTGCCCGGTGCCGCGCAGCATCGTGCCGACGAAGGAGCCCTTGAAGAGGGCGGCCTTGGCGAGGAAGCGGGGGACGCGGCCGGTGTTGTACTGGTAGTGCGCGTAGGAGAGCGGGTCCAGGTAGGAGTTGTGGTTCACGGCGGTGATGAATCCGCCGTCGGCCGGGATGTGTTCCGTGCCGCGCCAGTCCCGCTTGAACAGAACCACCAGGGGGGGTTTGGCGATGACCGCCGCGAGGCGGTACCAGAAGCCGATTCTGCGGCGGGGCACGCGGACACCTTTCTCCGGGACTGGCTGGCAGGGGGTCAGTGTCGCCCCATGCTCCTGCTCTGTCGAGTGACACCGTACGCCCCGGCCCCTCCGGCGGGCCGCACGGGCGGGACAGAATGGTCCGCGATGAACACCGATGCGGACGACGGCTGGTCCCTCGTCGTACCCCTGAAGCCCCTTGCCCTGGCGAAGAGCAGGCTGGCCGCGGCGGCGGGCGGGCGGCTGCGCCCCCGGCTCGCGCTCGCGTTCGCCGAGGACACCGTGGGGGCGGTGCTGGAGTGCGCGCGGGTGAGGGAGGCGGTGGTCGTCACCGACGACCCCGCGGCCGGCGCGGCCCTCGCGGCGCTGGGCGCGCGGATCGTGCCGGACGCGCCGGCGGCGGGGCTCAACGCGGCGCTCGCGCACGGGGCGCGGGCCGTGCGGGCCCGGCGTCCGCACGCGCGCGTGGCGGCGCTCAACGCGGACCTCCCCGCGCTGCGCCCGGCGGAGCTGGCCCGGGTCCTGGACGCGGCCCTGGGATTTCCGAGGGCATTTCTCGCGGACGCCGCCGAAATCGGTACGACATTCCTCTCGGCTGCTCCGGGGGTGGAATTGGCACCGGCATTCGGGGGGGCGTCGAGGCGGCGGCATTTGTCGTCGGGCGCGGTGGAAATCCGGCTCGCGGGGGTGGATTCCGTACGCCGGGACGTGGACACCGGGGAGGACCTGGCGGCGGCCCGGGAGCTGGGACTCGGCCCGCGGACGGCCGCCCAATGGCTGCCGGCGGCCGGATAGGCTGCGGTCCATGCAGGCGACCGCGTACACGTACGACCCCGAGACCCGCAGCGGCAGCGTGCTGCTCGACGACGGCACCCCGGTGGAGTTCGGGGCGGAGGCCTTCGAGGCGGGCGGGCTCCTGCTGCTGCGGCCGGGCCAGCGCGTGCGGATCGAGACGGAGCCGGGCGGTCCGGGGGGCGGCCCGCGGATCACCCTGGTGACGCTCCAGACGTTCTGAGCCCTCCGGGGCTGTTCAACGCGCCGCGGGCCGGGCTCCCCGAGGGGAGCCCGGCCCGGCGGATCGTTCCCGCACCGTCCTACTTCTTGGCGGCGGTCTTCTTGGCGGTGGTCTTGCGCGCCGTCGTCTTCTTGGCGGGCGCCTTCGTCGCCGTGGCCTTCTTCGCGGCCGGCGCGGTCTTCTTGGCGGCCGAGGTCTTCTTGGCCGCGGCGGCCGTGGTGGTCTTCTTCGCGGCGGCGGAGGTCTTCTTGGTCGCGGCCGTGGTCGCGGTCTTCTTCGCCGGGGTCGTCTTCTTGGCGGCGGCCGTGGTGGTCTTCTTGGCGGGCGTCGTCTTCTTCGCGGCGGCCGCGGTGGTCTTCGCCGGGGTCGCCTTCTTCGCGGCGGCCTTCTTGGCGGTGGTGGCCTTCTTGGCGGCGGCCTTCTTGACCGTCGCGGAGGCACCGCCGGTGAGGCTGCCCTTGGGGGCCTTCTTGACGGAGACCTCGCCGCCCTTGGGGAGCTTCTTCGAGCCGCTGACCAGGTCCTTGAAGCCCTGACCGGCGCGGAAGCGGGGGACGGAGGTCTTCTTCACGCGGACCCGCTCACCCGTCTGCGGGTTGCGGGCGTAGCGGGCCGGCCGGTCGACCTTCTCGAACGAGCCGAAACCCGTGACGGAGACCCGGTCGCCGGCGACCACGGCACGCACGATGGCGTCGAGCACGTGGTCGACGGCTTCGGCGGCCTGCTGGCGACCGCCCATCTTGTCGGCAATCGCTTCTACGAGCTGCGCCTTGTTCACGTCTTCCCCTTCGGAGACATTGCCAGAACGAAAGTGTTCAAGCTTTTTCGCACGTTAGGCATGTATATACCGCAAATCAAACACGAAACGGTCTAATCACCCTAGTGCCGCAACGCGGAAGAGCCGTTGCGGAGTTCCTGGTGTCAGTCGTCCTCTGGGAATCGGCCCTCGTCGAGGTCCTTCATCAACCGGTCCAGACGCGCAGCCGCGTCCTTGAGATCGTGCTTCGCCGCGGCCGTCACGACCAGCAGCTTCCGGGACAGCGCCATCCTTACGCCCTCCGGGACTTGCAGTGAGCGCACCCTTGTGTGCGCTTCTTTCAATCGGGCGGCGACCGTCTCGTAGAGCTCGAGTTGACTGTCGCGTTCCATGCACCGATTGTGCCATCTGGGGCGAGTTGTCGCCCGACAGGGGCTCAACAAGCGACTGCGCCCCCCACCGGAGGGTGGGGGGCGCAGTCTTGGAAAAGCGCTGCTCAGACCGTAATTGTACGGGGTTTGAAGGAGGGCCTGGCCGCCTCGTAGGCCGCGATGTCGGCTTCGTTCTGAAGGGTGAGGCTGATGTCGTCGAGTCCGTTCAGGAGGCGCCAGCGGGCGTTCTCGTCGAGCTCGAAGTCGGCGTCGATCCCGGCGGCCAGGACCTTGCGGCGCTCCAGGTCGACGGTGACCTCGGCGGTCGGGTCGGCCTCGGTCAGCTCCCAGAGCGCGTCCACCGTCTCCTGCGGCAGGACGACGGTCAGCAGGCCGTTCTTCAGCGAGTTGCCGCGGAAGATGTCGGCGAAGCGGGAGGAGATCACGGCCTGGAAGCCGTAGTTCTGGAGCGCCCAGACGGCGTGCTCGCGGGAGGAGCCGGTGCCGAAGTCGGGGCCGGCGACCAGGACCGTGGCGCCCTGCCGCTCGGGGCGGTTGAGGACGAACGCGGAGTCCTTGCGCCAGGCCTCGAAGAGACCGTCCTCGAAGCCGTCGCGGGTGACCTTCTTCAGCCAGTGCGCGGGGATGATCTGGTCGGTGTCGACGTTGCCGCGGCGCAGCGGGACGGCCCGGCCGGTGTGCGTGGTGAAGGCTTCCATGGTTCCTCAGACTCCCGCGGGCGTGGCGACGTCGGACAGATCGGCCGGAGAGGCCAGATGGCCCAGTACGGCGGTGGCGGCGGCGACCTGGGGCGAGACCAGGTGGGTCCGGCCGCCCTTGCCCTGCCGGCCCTCGAAGTTGCGGTTGGAGGTGGACGCGGAGCGCTCGCCGGGGGCCAGTTGGTCGGGGTTCATGCCCAGGCACATCGAGCAGCCCGCGTGCCGCCATTCGGCGCCGGCCTCCTTGAAGACCTTGTCCAGACCCTCCTCGACGGCCTGGAGGGCGACCCGGACGGAGCCGGGGACGACCAGCATCCGGACGCCGTCGGCGACCTTGCGGCCCTGGAGCAGGTCCGCGGCGTTGCGCAGGTCCTCGATGCGGCCGTTGGTGCAGGAGCCTACGAAGACGGTGTCGACCTTGATGTCGCGCAGCGGCTGGCCGGCGGTCAACCCCATGTACTCCAGGGCCTTTTCGGCGGCGAGGCGCTCCGAAGCGTCTTCGTACGAAGCCGGGTCGGGGACGTTCGCCGAAAGCGGGGCGCCCTGGCCGGGGTTGGTGCCCCAGGTGACGAACGGCGCCAGGGAGGCGGCGTCGATGACGACCTCGGCGTCGAAGACCGCGTCCTCGTCGGACCTCAGGGTCTTCCAGTACGCGACGGCGGCGTCCCAGTCCTCGCCCTCGGGGGCGTGGGCGCGGCCCTCCAGGTAGGCGAAGGTGGTCTCGTCGGGGGCGATCATGCCCGCGCGGGCGCCGGCCTCGATCGACATGTTGCAGATGGTCATCCGGGCCTCCATCGAGAGCTTCTCGATGGCGGAGCCGCGGTACTCCAGGATGTAGCCCTGGCCGCCGCCGGTGCCGATCTTCGCGATGATCGCCAGGATCAGGTCCTTGGCGGTGACGTCCTCGGGCAGCTCGCCGTCGACCGTGATGGCCATGGTCTTCGGGCGGGCCAGCGGCAGGGTCTGGGTGGCGAGGACGTGCTCGACCTGGCTGGTGCCGATGCCGAACGCCAGCGCGCCGAAGGCGCCGTGCGTGGAGGTGTGGGAGTCGCCGCAGACGACGGTGGTGCCGGGCTGGGTCAGGCCCAGCTGGGGGCCCACGACGTGGACGACGCCCTGCTCGACGTCGCCCAGCGGGTGCAGGCGGACGCCGAACTCGGCACAGTTCTTGCGGAGGGTCTCCAGCTGGGCGCGGGAAACGGGGTCGGCGATCGGCTTGTCGATGTCGAGGGTCGGGGTGTTGTGGTCCTCGGTGGCGATGGTGAGGTCGAGGCGCCGCACCTGGCGGCCGTTCTGGCGGAGACCGTCGAAGGCCTGCGGGCTGGTCACCTCGTGCAGCAGGTGCAGATCGATGAAGAGGAGGTCGGGCTCGCCCTCGGCGCGCCGGACGACGTGGTCGTCCCAGACCTTCTCCGCGAGTGTCCTACCCATCGCTTTCCCTCCGGCCGACGTCTACGCCGGCACAACTAGAGACCCGTTTCGCGGGCCGTTGTGCGGCCGCCCCACCAGAGTGACAAGTTCCTCGGGAAATTGAACTTGCGTTTCACAGAGTGAGACGCGAATATCGTTGCATGGACAACTCTAGCGGCGTAGGCGTTCTCGACAAGGCAGCCCTTGTCCTGAGCGCCCTGGAGTCCGGTCCGGCCACCCTCGCAGGACTGGTCGCGGCGACGGGACTCGCACGACCCACGGCACATCGTCTCGCCGTGGCACTGGAACACCACCGGATGGTGGCGCGTGACATGCAGGGCCGGTTCATCCTCGGACCGCGCCTCGCGGAGCTCGCCGCCGCGGCCGGCGAGGACCGTCTCCTCGCGACCGCGGGCCCGGTGCTCACGCACCTGCGCGACGTCACCGGCGAGAGCGCCCAGCTCTACCGGCGCCAGGGCGACATGCGCATCTGCGTGGCGGCGGCCGAGCGGCTCTCGGGCCTGCGGGACACGGTCCCGGTCGGTTCGACGCTGACGATGAAGGCCGGCTCGTCGGCCCAGATCCTGATGGCCTGGGAGGAGCCCGAGCGGCTGCACCGCGGCCTCCAGGGCGCCCGCTTCACGGCGACCGCCCTGTCGGGCGTGCGGCGCCGCGGCTGGGCCCAGTCGATCGGCGAGCGGGAGCCGGGCGTGGCGTCCGTCTCCGCGCCCGTGCGCGGCCCCTCGAACCGCGTGGTGGCCGCCGTGTCGGTCTCGGGCCCCATCGAGCGCCTGACGCGCCACCCGGGCCGCATGCACGCCCAGGCGGTCATCGACGCCGCCGCCCGCCTCTCCGAGGCGCTCCGCCGCAACGGCTGACGCTCCACCGCTCCCCCGTTCGTCCCGGCCCACCGCTCCAACGCCGCAGCGGTGGGCCGGAGTTGTGTCCGGGTCCGGGCGCCGCGGAGACGGCGAAGAGGGGGACAGCGAAGAAGCCCTCCCCCGAAGGGAAGGGCTTCTTCCGTGCGTACCCCCGACCGGATTCGAACCGGCGCTACCGCCTTGAGAGGGCGGCGTGCTAGGCCGCTACACAACGGGGGCCTTGTGGATCATCGTCCACGGTTGCAGATGAGCTCTGCGAGCTGGCCTACCTGGACTCGAACCAAGAATGACGGTACCAGAAACCGTAGTGTTGCCAATTACACCATAGGCCATGGTGGTTAAACCGTACCCCCGACCGGATTCGAACCGGCGCTACCGCCTTGAGAGGGCGGCGTGCTAGGCCGCTACACAACGGGGGCCCTAGCGATCCTGCATCGGGCTCACCGGGAGCTACCCAGGTGATCCCGCGGGAAGGATCTGTACCCCCGACCGGATTCGAACCGGCGCTACCGCCTTGAGAGGGCGGCGTGCTAGGCCGCTACACAACGGGGGCTTTGTGGATGATCGTCCACGGTTGCAGATGAGCTCTGCGAGCTGGCCTACCTGGACTCGAACCAAGACTAACTGAACCAGAATCAGTCGTGCTGCCAATTACACCATAGGCCACCGGGGCAACGTCCCCACCAGGGGGATCCTGCTCGGTTTGCGCTTTCCGGGATCTTGCCTTTCGGCTTGCTCCCCTCGGCGCAGGAAGAACATTACCCGAAGGTGGACCGCGCTCCAAAACGGGTATCCCGGCGCAGCAGGTCGGGGAGGGCGCTCAGCTCCGTGATCCGGTGCAGCTCGGGCCGCCCGCCGGTGTCCGCGCGGTCCAGCCAGATCCCCAGGAGCCCCGCCTCCACCGCGCCCCGGGCGTCGATGTCCGGCTGGTCCCCGACGTACGCCACCTGGTGCGGGGGCAGGCCCAGGGCGGTGCAGGCGGCGTGGAAGGCCTCCGGGGCGGGCTTGGCCACGCCGAGCTCGGCGGCGCACAGGACGGCCTCGAAGCGGTCCCGGATGCCCAGGATCCGCAGCTTGCGCTCCTGGTTGCGGATGCTGGAGTTCGACAGGACCGCGTGACGGTAGTCACGGGCCAGGAGGTCGAGCACGGGCACGGTGTCGGGGAAGAGCGCCCAGGCCGCCTCGTAGTGGACGACGTACCGGTCGAACCAGGCGTCGGCCTCGCCGGGGGTGAGCTCCGGCCTGCCGAGGAAGTCGCGGACCCGGTCGCGGCGCTGGTCCAGGAAGTCGCCGCCCTCCCGCTCGAAGCGGCGCCAGTGGAGGGCGGTGAGCTCCCGCCACCGGTCGAGGGCCGCCTCCACCGAGCCGAACCCTTCGAGGAGCCCCTCGGCCGCGAGGTGGCCGCGCATCCCGGCCGTGTCGGCGGTGGCGTAGTCGAAGATCGTGTCGTCGATGTCCCAGAGGACCGCCCGGATGGTCATGGGGCCACGGTACCGACGGCGGGGACGCGCCGGAGGGCGGCGACCGGAATCCGGTCGCCGCCCTCCTCCCGTACACCGGCGCGGTGCCTACGCGGCGAGCTTCGCCAGGGCCGCGTCGATGCGGGCCAGGGTCTTCTCCTTGCCCAGGACCTCCAGGGACTCGAAGAGCGGCAGGCCGACCGTGCGGCCGGTGACCGCGACGCGGACCGGGGCCTGGGCCTTGCCGAGCTTGAGGCCGTGGGCCTCGCCGGCGGCCAGGACGGCGCTCTTGAGGGACTCGGGGTCGCTCCAGTCGGCGGCGTCGAGCTTCTCGCGGGCGGTGGTGAGGAGCGCGGCGGGCTCGCCCTTCATCGCCTTGTCCCACGAGGGCTGGTCGAAGACCGGCTCGGGCAGGAAGAGGAAGTCGACGTTGGCCGTGATGTCCGAGAGGACGGTCAGGCGGGTCTGGGCGTGCGGCGCGACGGCCTCCCAGGCGGCCCGGTCGAAGTCCTCGGGCGCCCAGGGGGCGTGCGGGGCGCGCAGCCAGGGCTCGCAGGCCTCGGCGAACGCCTTCACGTCCAGCCTGCGGATGTGGTCGGCGTTGATCGACTCGGCCTTCTTGAGGTCGAAGCGGGCCGGGTTGGCGTTGACGTCGGCGATGTCGAACTTCTCCACCATCTCGGGGACGGTGAAGAGGTCCTGGTCGGCGGAGAAGGACCAGCCGAGCAGGGAGAGGTAGTTCAGCAGGCCCTCGGGGAGGAAGCCGCGCTCCCGGTAGAGGTTGAGGGAGGCCTGCGGGTCGCGCTTGGAGAGCTTCTTGTTGCCCTCGCCCATCACGTACGGCAGGTGGCCGAAGGCGGGGATCTCCTTGGCGACGCCCAGCTCGATCAGCGCCTTGTAGAGCGCGATCTGGCGCGGGGTGGAGGAGAGCAGGTCCTCGCCGCGCAGGACGTGGGTGATCTCCATCAGGGCGTCGTCGACCGGGTTGACCAGGGTGTAGAGCGGGGCGCCGTTGGCCCGGAGGATGCCGTAGTCCGGCACGTTCTCCGGGGTGAAGGTGAGCTCGCCGCGGACCAGGTCGGTGAAGGTGATCGGCTCGTCGGGCATCCGGAAGCGGACGATCGGCGTGCGGCCCTCGGCCTCGTACGCGGTCTTCTGCTCGTCGGTGAGGTCGCGGCAGTGGCCGTCGTAGCCGGAGGGGCGGCCGGCGGCGCGGGCGGCCTCGCGGCGCTCGTCGAGCTCCTCGGTGCTGCAGTAGCAGGGGTACGCGTAGCCGCCGGCGACCAGCTTGTCGGCGACGTCCTTGTAGACGTCCATCCGCTGCGACTGGCGGTACGGCGCGTGCGGGCCGCCGATCTCCGGGCCCTCGTCCCAGTCGAGGCCGAGCCAGCGCAGCGAGTCGAGCAGCTGCTGGTACGACTCCTCGGAGTCGCGCGCCGCGTCGGTGTCCTCGATGCGGAAGACCATGGTGCCCTGGTTGTGCCGGGCGAAGGCCCAGTTGAAGAGGGCGGTGCGGACCAGGCCCACGTGGGGGTTGCCGGTCGGCGAGGGACAGAAACGGACGCGGGGGGGTACCCCCTGCTCGAGCGAAGTCGAGAGCTTGGGGGAGTTCGCGTTAGCCACGCTTGATCACCTTATTGGTGAGAGTGCCGATGCCTTCGATGGTGACGGCGACCTCGTCGCCGACGTTGAGGGGGCCGACTCCGGCCGGGGTGCCGGTGAGGATGACGTCGCCGGGGAGCAGGGTCATCGCCTCGCTGATGTGGACGACCAGGTCCTCGATGGAGCGGATCATGTCGCTCGTGCGCCCGAGCTGGCGCTGCTCGCCGTTGACCGTGGCCTGGACGGTCAGGTCGCCGGCCTGCGCGAGGCTCAGGCCGGTCTCCACCCAGGGGCCGAGCGGGCAGGAGGTGTCGAAGCCCTTGGCGCGGGCCCACTGCTTCTCGCGCTTCTGGACGTCGCGGGCGGTGACGTCGTTGGCGCAGGTGTAGCCGAAGATCACGTCCTGGACGCGTTCGCGGGGGACCTCGCGGCACATGCGGCCGATCACCACGGCCAGTTCGGCCTCGTGGTGCAGCTCTTCGGAGAAGGAGGGGTACTCGATGGCGTCGCCGGGGCCGATCACCGAGGTGGTGGGCTTGAAGAAGGCGACGGGCACGTCGGGGACCTCGTTGCCGAGTTCGGCGGCGTGCTCGGCGTAGTTGCGGCCGATGCCCACGACCTTGTTGGGGAGCACGGGCGGCAGGAGCCGTACCTTGCTCAGCGGGACCTTGGTGCCGCTGAGTTCGAAGTCGGTGTACGGGATGCCCTTGATGATGTCGAGGACGAGGCCGCCGGACGCGGCGGACTCGGCAGGTCCCTCGCCCTCGACGGCGCCGAAGGCCACATTGCCGTCGATGGAGAATCTGGCGATGCGCACGAGTGCTGTCGCCCCTCACTTGGTACTGGCTGGAGTCTGACGCTCCAGGCTAACGCGGCGAGGGGTCGCCGAACGGCGATGTGCGGGCGTACGGGCCGGTGGGGGCGGGGCCCCGGGGGCGCGACCGTCAGCGGGCGACCGTGGCGTACGGGGCGGGCTCGTACGGGGCCGGGGGCTGCATGAGGACGGTGCGGCGCGGATTGGCCGTCCGGCCGGGCAGCTCGGCCGCGTACTCGGGCCGGGCGCCCCGGTCGAGCTGTGCGGCGTCCGCGAGGTGGACGAGGGTGGAGCGGCGGGGGTTGGCCGTGGTGCGGAGCGTCGTCTTCTTCATCGCGGTGATCAGACCTTGTTCCGGGACGGGCGCCCGGGCGGGCGCGTAAGGGGCGTAAAGCGTCAGGCTAAACATGGGATTCCCTTCGAATGCATGGCTAAGGCATCGATCGGCGTGTGAGTTTGCTCACCCGTGACGGTAGATTCCAGGCATTACGGACAGCCACCGGTCACCACGGAAAGGGGCATTTCGCCACTGAATACTGCATTCCGCTCCTGATCATGTCGACTGGGACACACGGGGACGCCGGGTCATTGGCACGGAAAAGTCCGAATCCTCCGTGATCATCTTCTACATGGGGTGACACGCCGTGCACGCGTTGTCATACCCTTCCCGGCGCGACACGCGGCCCTTGTTGGAGATCCGGCACTGTGCTGGAATTCCCGCACCGCCGCGGGTTTCAAGCCGGCGCGCAGGAGGCGCAACGCAGCGCCGGCCGAGTGGCGGGACGAAGGGGGAACTGCGCCGGTCACCGACGACCACCTGGGGTGCTCCACACACCCCGATCGACACCGACACCGCCCTCTCCGTTCATCCGGAAGGGCGCCTGGTCCAGAGGTTGCGACGCTAGTGCAGGGACGTTTCAAGAGGGATGGCTCGGGGTCTCCCCAGGCCCGCCAGGGCCGAGCGGATGCTCCGGCGGAGCAGGAACCGCGTGCCGGGATCGACCGCGGTCCCTCGGCCTCGCACACCCCGAACCAGGGTCAGGGACCGTCCGGCGAGGGCGGTGACGGCGGCCGGCGCGCGGGCGCCGCGGCCGCTTCGTCCGAGCCGTCGGCCGCCCCCGCGCCCAAGGCCGAGAACGAGGTCGGCCCCCGAATAGCCCTCCGCAACTGGCGCATCTCCACGCGTCTGGTCGCGCTCCTCACCCTCCCCGTGGTCGCGGCGACCGCCCTGGGCGGCATCCGCATCAACGAGTCGCTCCAGGACATGGAGCAGCTCGACCACATGCAGCTGCTCACCAAGCTGACCCGTGAGGCGACGGACCTCGCCAAGGCCCTCCAGGCCGAGCGCGACCACTCCGCCGGCCCGCTGGCCAACGACCGCCCGGTCAGCGACTACCAGGTCGCCAACCCGCGCCGGAAGACGGACCTCGAACTCAAGGCCTTCCTCGCCGCCACCGAGGAGATCCCCTCCTCCGACAGCGACGAGGCGCTGCGCAGCATCCGGCAGAACGTCAGCCAGATCGCCTCGCAGGTCACCGAGCTCCACTCGATCCGGGGCAGCGCCTACAAGAAGGACGTCTCCAACTCGGTGACGGTCGAGGCCTACAGCCGCCTCATCCGCTCGCTCCTGAGCCTGTCCCAGGACATGGCGCAGGCGACCAGCAACCCCGAGATGATCAAGCGGACCCGCGCGCTCGCCGCGTTCTCGTCCGCCAAGGAGTACGCCTCCATCCAGCAGGCGATCATCGCGGCGGCGCTGCCCCCGAGCGACCGGACCAAGGGCAGGATCGCCCAGGGCGACCGGCTGTACGGCGAGGCCGCGCGCAACAGTGAGAACGTCGAGCTCAAGTCCTTCCAGGCGATCTACAAGTCGATCGGCGGCGACGCCGACGAGCTGACCTCGACCCTGAACCGGGGCAACCCCTCCATCTCGAACGCCGACAAGTACGCCGAGCGCGTGCTGAACTCGGACAACGCGATGCAGAGCGGTGCCCCCCGCGGTCACCTGAACTTCACCGACGAGTACGGCACCAAGATCGCCGCCATGGACCGCATCGAGAGCGTCCTGCTCGGCGACATGGAGTCCATGGCCCGTGAGCTGCGGCAGGAGTCGCAGCGCGAGGCCATCATCAACGGTGCGCTGATCCTGCTCGTCCTCGGCGTCTCCCTCGTCGGCGCCTTCGTCGTGGCGCGGTCCATGATCCGCTCGCTGCGCCGGCTCCAGGACACCGCCACCAAGGTCGCGCAGGAACGCCTGCCCGAGCTCGTCAAGCAGCTCTCCGAGTCCGACCCGCAGGACGTCGACACCTCCGTCGAGTCCGTCGGCGTGCACTCCCGGGACGAGATCGGCCAGGTGGCCGCGGCCTTCGACGACGTGCACCGCGAGGCCGTCCGCCTCGCCGCCGAGCAGGCCCTCCTCCGGGGCAACGTCAACGCGATGTTCACCAACCTCTCGCGCCGCTCCCAGGGCCTCATCCAGCGCCAGCTCTCGCTCATCTCCGAGCTGGAGTCCCGCGAGGCCGACCCGGACCAGCTCTCCTCGCTCTTCAAGCTCGACCACCTCGCGACCCGCATGCGCCGGAACGGCGAGAACCTCCTCGTCCTCGCCGGCGAGGAGCCGGGCCGCCGCTGGACCCGCCCGGTCCCGCTGGTCGACGTCCTGCGCGCCGCCGCCTCCGAGGTGGAGCAGTACGAGCGCATCGAACTGGCCGCGGTCCCGGCGACCGAGGTCGCCGGCCGGGTCGTCAACGACCTCGTGCACCTCCTCGCCGAGCTCCTTGAGAACGCCACCTCGTTCTCCTCCCCGCAGACCAAGGTCCGGGTCACCGGTCACGCGCTGCCCGACGGCCGGGTGCTCGTCGAGATCCACGACACCGGCATCGGCCTCTCCCCCGAGGACCTCGCGGCGATCAACGAGCGGCTCGCCTCGCCGCCCACCGTGGACGTCTCGGTCTCCCGCCGCATGGGCCTCTTCGTGGTCGGCCGCCTGTCCCTGCGACACGGCATCCGCATCCAGCTGCGCCCCTCCGACTCGGGCGGCACCACCGCGCTCGTCATGCTCCCGGTCGACGTCGCCCAGGGCGGCAAGAAGCCCATGCCCAAGCCGGGCGCGGGCGGCCAGGGCGCGATGCCTCCGGGCGCCTCCGCCCCGGGCGGCCGGCTGCCCGGCGGCCCCGGCGCGGCCGGCGGTCCCGGCGGACGTCCGGGCCAGGGCGGCGCGCCGTCCTCGGCGGCCGGGCGCCTCGGCGCCGGTGCCGGTGCCGCGCGCGGCCAGGTCGGCGGGGGCGGCCCCCGTGCCGCGCTGCCCGCCCGTGACGGCGCCCCGCTCGCCGGCGGCCCGCAGGGCGCGCCGCAGCAGCGCACCCCGCAGCCGCAGAACGCGCAGTCGGAGCAGACCGGCCGGCTGCCGCAGGTCCCCCAGACCCCGCAGGCGCCCCAGGCCCCCGAGGCCCCGCGCCCGGGCGGCGGCGGCCTCATCGGCGGCGCCGCGAGCGCCATCCCCTCCCGTACGGACGTGTGGGGCAACCAGGGCGCCCCGCAGGCCGGACCGGGCCCGCAGCAGCAGGCGCCGCAGGGCGGGTACGACTTCCCGCGCGCCGAGCTGCCGGGCGGCAACCCCCAGCAGCAGCGTCCGCAGGCCGCGAGCTGGGGCACCGAGCAGGCCCCGCAGCAGCCGGTGCGGCGTCCGCAGCAGGAGATGTCCCCGCTGGACGCTCCGCGCGGCCACGAGGACCCGGAGGCCACGGGCCGGTTCGCGGCTCCGCAGGCCCCGCAGGGTCCGGGCGTCACGGGCCAGTTCCCGCGCCCCGACTTCGGCGCGCAGCAGCAGGCCCCGCAGCAGCCGCACCAGCCGCAGGCCCCGCAGGGGTACCAGGGCGGTGCGCAGGACCCGGCGTCCACGGCGCAGTTCCCGCGCCCGGACTTCGGCGCCCCGCAGGGTCCCGGCTCCACCGGCCAGTTCGCCCGCCCCGACTTCGGCGCGCAGCAGCAGGTCCCCCAGCAGCCGCAGCAGCCCCAGGCCCCGCAGGGGTACCAGGGCGGCCAGCAGCAGCAGTTCGGCCGGCAGCCCTTCGCACCGCAGGCGCAGCAGCAGCCGCAGCACCAGCAGCAGCCCCCGGCGCCGAACCGGCCGGCCGGCGGGAACGACTTCGGTGTCCCGCGTCCGGCCGAGCCGGTCCGGCAGCAGCCCCAGCAGCCGCAGCTCCAGCAGCCGCGCCGTCCGGAGGCGCTGCCGCCGGCGGGCGGCGCGGGCGACGGCCGCACGCCGCTGTACGACAACCTGGAGACCGACTGGTTCCACCAGGACCAGGCGGCCCAGCAGGCCCAGGCCCAGGACCCGGCGCAGACGGGGCAGACCCCGGTCGTGCCGCGATCGTCCGCCCCGGCCCCCCGTCAGGGCGGCGACCAGAACGGCGGGGCCGCCTGGCGGTCCTCGCCCAACGACGAGCTGGTGCGCCAGGCCGAGCGGGTGCGCAAGCCCGCGGCCGGCGGCGTCACCACCTCCGGCCTCCCCCGGCGCGTGCCGAAGGCCAACCTCGTACCCGGGACCGCGCAGGAGCAGGCCCACACGGCCGGCCCCCAGGTCTCGCGTGCACCCGACGACGTCCGCGGCCGGCTCACCAATCTGCGCCGCGGCATTCAGCAGGGCCGTCAGGCCGGTAACTCGACCACGGGTACTCACCACCTCGGTCCGAACCATCAGCAGGAGCGTTAGTTGAACGCGATGAGCCAGGCGGCGCAGAATCTGAACTGGTTGATCACCAACTTCGTGGACAACACCCCCGGGGTGTCCCACACGGTGGTGGTCTCCGCCGACGGACTCCTGCTGGCCATGTCCGAAGGATTCCCCCGCGACCGTGCCGACCAGCTGGCGGCGGTCGCGTCCGGACTGACCTCGCTGACCGCGGGCGCGTCCCGGATCTTCGAGGGGGGACCGGTCGCGCAGACCGTCGTGGAGATGGAGCGCGGCTTCCTCTTCCTCATGCAGGTCTCGGACGGCTCCTCGCTGGCCGTGCTCGCCCACCCGGAGTGCGACATCGGCCTCGTGGGCTACGAGATGGCGCTGCTGGTCGACCGGGCCGGCAGCGTGCTCACCCCGGACCTCCGCGCGGAGCTCCAGGGCAGCCTGCTCCACTAGCGGGACCCGGAACCCCGGACCCCGGACCCCCAAGCCCCCGTACGTACCGAATGACCGACGGGGCGGTGCGCCCCTCCGTACCGCCCCGGACACCGTTCACCGTCCGGCCGCCCCACCCGGCCCCCCACCGGCCCCATCAGACGGCAGAAGTCTTGCTGTCACGCCCGGAGGATTCATGACCCCGCCCCCCGCCTCTCACGATCCGTACGGCGCCTCAGTCGACGAGTACGGGCACGAGGGCGACCAGCCGCTGGTGCGTCCGTACGCGATGACCGGCGGCCGGACCCGGCCGCGCTACCAGCTCGCCATCGAGGCGCTGGTCAGCACCACGGCCGACCCGGCGCACCTCGCCACGCTGCTCCCCGAGCACCAGCGGATCTGCCACCTGTGCCGCGAGGTCAAGTCGGTGGCCGAGGTGTCGGCCCTCCTGTCGATGCCGCTCGGCGTCGCCCGGATCCTCGTCGCCGACCTGGCGGAGGCCGGCATGGTGGCGATCCACCAGCCGGGCAACGGAGAGACCGGCGGCACGCCGGACGTGACTCTGCTCGAAAGGGTGCTCAGTGGACTTCGCAAGCTCTAACGGCGGTGCGGCCCGGTCGACCACCAGCGCGAAGATCGTGGTGGCGGGTGGCTTCGGCGTGGGCAAGACCACGTTCGTCGGCGCGGTCTCGGAGATCAACCCGCTGCGTACCGAAGCCGTCATGACGTCCGCCTCCGCGGGCATCGACGACCTCACGCACACGGGTGGCAAGACCACGACGACCGTGGCCATGGACTTCGGCCGCATCACCCTGGACCAGGACCTGATCCTGTACCTGTTCGGTACGCCGGGTCAGGACCGCTTCTGGTTCATGTGGGACGACCTGGTGCGGGGCGCCATCGGCGCCGTCGTGCTCGTGGACACCCGCCGGCTCGCGGACTGCTTCCCGGCGGTCGACTACTTCGAGAACTCGGGCCTGCCGTTCGTCATCGCCCTCAACGGCTTCGACGGCAACCAGCCCTACCAGCCCGAGGAAGTCCGCGAGGCCCTCCAGATCGGCCCCGACACCCCCATCATCACCACCGACGCCCGCCACCGCGCCGACGCCAAGAGCGCGCTCATCACCCTCGTCGAGCACGCCCTCATGGCCCGGCTCAAGTAGGAGGGCGGAACGGGCCGTTGTCCCGTGCCGCCGGGGCGGTCTGTGTCGTTCGACACGGCCGCCCCCGTATTCATAACGTTTCGACAGAGAATTGGGGCGCCTCGGACACCCGACGCATCCGATCGGTGTCACTGCGCTCACATGAGCCCCGCTTTTTGGCGGGGCTCGCTCTTTATGCCCGTTTTATTCGCGGTCCGGACCACTGAAAGTAGCGGTGTCCCACTGTTTGGAAGGGACCCCCTTCACGTGCTGCAATTCATGAACTCCCGAGTAGTACGGCCCTGAACGAAACACCGGCACAACGTAGGTGCCGACGCCGAGAGGTTGTTGGTCGAGTGAGGCGAAGCAAGGAAAGCTCCGCGGAGCAGGAGACGCGGGGCAACTTCACGCCGCCGTCGCGCACAGCGGTGTCGCCCGCGGACGCGCCCGTCACGCCGCCGCCCGTCGAGGCGGTCGCGGGGAGCTCCAGCAAGCTGTCGCCCCGCAACTGGCGGGTGCCCACCCGCCTGAACGCGATCCTCCTCATACCCGTGCTCGTCGGCCTCGTCATGGGCGGCTTCCAGGTCAAGGGGTCGATCGACACCTGGCAGGAGGCCCAGGACGCCGAGAAGACGGCGCTCATCGTGCGCGCCGCCTCGGAGTACAGCACCGCGCTGCTCAACGAGCGGGACCTCACCGCGGCCCCTCTCCTCGTCGCCAAGACCCCCGAGGACCGCAAGGCCGACGAGGTCCAGCGGGCGTACGCCGCGACCGACGCCGCCCGCCTCAAGTTCGACGAGGCGGCCAAGAACCTGCCCTCGGGCCAGGGCCTGGAGCGCCGGCTGCGCCTGTTCAAGGACGAGGAGCCGAAGCTCGAAGCGCTCCGCAAGGGCGCCTACTCCCGCTCCTACGACCCGGTGAACACCCAGCTCGGGTACACGGCCGTCCAGCACTACCTGACCGAGTTCTCCAACGAGCTCGGCCTGGGCACCGGCAACATCACCAGCTACGGCCGCAGCGTCTACGCGGTCCAGCTCTCCAAGGGCGCCGAGTCCCTCCAGCGGTCCATCGGCACCCAGCTCCTCGTCCGCCCCAGCGGCGACGAGGCGGTCTTCGCCCAGCAGTCCGTGGCGTTCAACTCGTACAACTACCTGGAGCAGATCGCCCTCGGCGAGTTCAGCTCCGGCGGCATGCCCGAGGACGTCGAGCTCCTCAAGAAGGTCATGGCCGCCAAGGCCGCCGAGGGCGCCAAGCAGATGCAGGCCGCCGACGTCGAGCTGCCCAAGGGCAAGGACGGCTCCGTCTACTCCGGCGTCGCCGCCGCGATCGGCACGGCCAAGGGCCCCGAGGGCATCAAGGACCTGAAGGCCCAGGGCATCACCCCCGAGACCTGGATGGCGATCGCCACCGCCAAGTTCGAGGGCTACAGCGAGGTCGAGAAGGCGCTCGTCGACAAGGCCGTGACCGAGGCCGTCGCGATCTCCGACGACGCCAAGTCCGACGCCTGGCTCAACGGTGCCATCGTCGTCATCGCCCTGCTCGCCGCGTTCATCCTGGCCGGGATGATGGCCCGCCAGATGAGCCGCTCGATGCGCACCTTGCGGACCGCCGCCTTCGGCATCGCCGAGCAGCGCCTGCCGATGCTGGTCGACCAGCTCTCCCGCACCGAGCCGGGCCGGGTCGACACCCGCGTCCAGCCGATCCCGATCGACTCCCAGGACGAGATCGGCGAGGTCGCCCGCGCGTTCGACCAGGTCCACCGCGAGGCCGTCCGGCTCGCCGCCGAGCAGGCCATGCTCCGGGGCAACGTCAACGCGATCTTCACCAACCTCTCGCGCCGCAACCAGTCGCTGATCGAGGGCCAGCTGACCCTCATCACCGACCTGGAGAACAACGAGGCCGACCCGGACCAGCTGGAGAACCTCTTCAAGCTGGACCACCTGGCGACCCGCATGCGCCGCAACGGCGAGAACCTCCTCGTCCTCGCCGGCGAGGAGCCGGGCCGCCGCTGGGACCAGCCGGTCCCCCTGGTCGACGTCATGCGCGCCGCCTCCTCCGAGGTGGAGCAGTACGAGCGCATCGAGCTGGCGGGCGTCCCGGAGGCCGAGATCCACGGCCAGGCCGTGACCGACCTCGTGCACCTGCTCGCCGAGCTCCTGGAGAACGCCACCACGTTCTCCTCCCCGCAGACGAAGGTCCGCGTCACCGCGACCCGTCTCCCCGACGGCCGCGTGATGGTCGAGATCCACGACAAGGGCATCGGCCTCACCGCCGAGGACTTCGCGGACATCAACCACAAGCTGGCCAACCCGCCGACCGTGGACGCCGCCGTCTCGCAGCGCATGGGCCTCTTCGTGGTCGGCCGGCTCGCCGACCGGCACGGCATCCGGGTCCAGCTCCGTCCCTCGGGCGAGCAAGCCGGGACGACCTCGCTCGTCATGCTGCCGGACGCGATCACGCACGGCGGTGGCGGCGAGCAGCCGGTCCAGGACGACTTCACCGTCTCCCAGATCATCCCGGAACAGCAGCAGCAGCCGCAGAACGCCTTCGAGGCCGCTCCCGCGCAGCCGATGCTGACCGCGGCCGACCTCGGCTTCGACGACTCCCGCTACGAGCAGCAGCCGGACGGGGAGCAGCCGAACCTCGACCCGGTCAACCGCTCGCTGCGGCGGGAGGGGCGGCGCGCCGCCCTGGGCGACCGGGTGCAGAGCGGCGACCGTCCGCTCTTCCGCGACGAGGCGGAGCAGCAGCAGGGCGAGTACGGCCAGGCCCGGGAGTACGGGCAGGAGCAGGCCGCCCGGGGCCAGGAGTACGCCCAGGAGCAGCCGCAGGGCCAGGAGTACGCGGCGGAGTACGCCCCCGCGCAGGAGTACGGCCAGCCGCAGCAGTCGCAGCAGCAGCAGGAGTACGGCCAGGAGTACGCGGCCGGCTACCCGCAGCAGGACGGTTACGGGTACGCGCAGCAGGGCTACGAGGCGTACCCTCAGCAGGGCTATGCGGAAGCCTCGTACGCAACTCCGGAAACCGAACACCAGCAGTACGAGCAGGCGTTCGATCCCCAGTCCCACCAGGCGGAGTGGCCGGATCAGAACGCCTATCAGGGCGGTTACGCGCAGGAGTACCGGGCCGAACCGGAATCTGCCCAGGCCGCTCCCGAACAGGCCGCCGACCGCGTAGGCTTCGACCGTCCGGGTCCGACTCCTCCGAATCCCGCCCCGGACGCCGGCCACGCGCTGACCGACGCCGGACTGCCGCGCCGCGGCAGCGTCGCCCCGCCGACGCAGCGGACGCCGCAGCCGGCCGAGCCCGCGCAGCCGGAACAGCAGCAGAACGAAGCCGGCGGCACCGACGCATGGCGCTCGACCAACGACGAGCGCTGGCAGCGGGCCGGAAAGCTCAAGGACCCGAAGGCGGGCGGGGTCACCTCGTCCGGTCTCCCCCGACGCGTCCCGAAGGCCAACCTGGTCGAGGGAACGGCTGAGCAGACCCCGCAGGGCGGCCCCCAGGTCTCCCGCGCACCCGAGGACGTACGGGGCAGGTTGAGCAACCTGCGCCGGGGCGTTCAGCAGGGACGCAACGCGGGAACGGACACGAACGGATCGGGCCTCGGCCCGGGCAGTACCTACAACCAGGAGCGTTAGTGTGAGCATGAGCCAGGCGGCGCAGAATCTGAACTGGTTGATCACCAACTTCGTGGACAACACCCCCGGGGTGTCCCACACGGTGGTGGTCTCCGCCGACGGACTCCTGCTGGCGATGTCCGAGGGCTTCCCCCGGGACCGCGCCGACCAGCTGGCGGCCGTCGCGTCCGGACTGACCTCGCTGACCGCGGGCGCGTCCCGGATCTTCGAGGGCGGTGCGGTCAACCAGACCGTGGTGGAGATGGAGCGCGGCTTCCTCTTCATCATGTCGATCTCGGACGGCTCCTCGCTGGCCGTACTCGCCCACCCCGAGGCGGACATCGGCCTCGTGGGCTACGAGATGGCCCTGCTCGTGGACCGTGCGGGCACCGTCCTGACCCCCGATCTCCGGGCGGAACTCCAGGGCAGTCTTCTCAACTGACCGTTCTCAACCAACAGACAGATCGTGCGTTTCGCGCCACCGCCCCGTAAGGTGCGGTGGCGCGGCTCCAAGGGACATGGACCGCGAGGCAGTCGGAGGAGGAAACGTGGGAACACCCCCGGGCGGGAGCCCTTACAACGGTTATGACGCGCACCGGACGCCGCTGGGCGACACCGCGCAGAACCGGTTCAACTTTCCCTCCGCACCGAGCGGACAGGGCGTGGCGCAGCCCTACCGGCAGCCGCACGCCCCGTCGGCACCCGCCGGCCCGTCCGCCTCGCGCGGCCCGTCCGCCCAGGGCGGTTCGGGCGGGCACAACCCGCTGGTGCGTCCGTACGCGATGACCGGCGGCCGGACCAGGCCGCGTTACCAGCTCGCCATCGAGGCGTTGGTCAGTACGACGGCCGATCCGTCCCGGCTGCAGGGGCAGTTGCCCGAGCACCAGCGGATCTGCCGGCTCTGCTTCGAGATCAAGTCGGTCGCCGAGATCTCGGCACTTCTCTCCATCCCCCTCGGCGTCGCCCGAATCCTCGTCGCCGACCTGGCCGAGGCCGGACTCGTCGCCATCCACCAGCCCGGCGGCGACGAGGCCGCCGGCGGTCAGCCAGACGTGACACTGCTCGAAAGGGTGCTCAGTGGACTTCGCAAGCTCTAGCGGCGGCGCGGCCCGTTCAACCACCAGCGCGAAGATCGTGGTGGCGGGTGGCTTCGGCGTGGGCAAGACCACGTTCGTCGGCGCCGTCTCGGAGATCAACCCGCTGCGTACCGAAGCCGTCATGACGTCCGCCTCCGCGGGCATCGACGACCTCACCCACACCGGCGACAAGACGACGACGACCGTCGCCATGGACTTCGGCCGCATCACGCTCGACCAGGACCTGATCCTGTACCTGTTCGGCACCCCCGGACAGGACCGCTTCTGGTTCATGTGGGACGACCTCGTCCGCGGCGCCATCGGCGCCGTCGTCCTCGTCGACACCCGCCGGCTCGCCGACTGCTTCCCGGCGGTGGACTACTTCGAGAACTCGGGCCTGCCGTTCGTCATCGCCCTCAACGGCTTCGACGGCAACCAGCCCTACCAGCCCGAAGAAGTCCGCGAGGCCCTCCAGATCGGCCCCGACACCCCCATCATCACCACCGACGCCCGCCACCGCGCCGACGCCAAGAGCGCGCTCATCACCCTCGTCGAGCACGCCCTCATGGCCCGGCTGCGGTAGCTGTCCCCAGGCGTTCCGTTCGTTCCCCCGCTCGTCCCGAAGGCCGCGCTCCCCGGAAGGGGGCGCGGCCTTCGGCGTGCGTACGGGCCCTTTGGCGGCGTACGGGCAGCGCGAAGGGCCGGGACCCGGTCTCCCCGGGTTCCGGCCCTTCGGCGTGTTCGGCGGCGGTCAGCGCCAGCTGTGCGGGGCGCGGAAGCCGTGCTCGCGCTCCAGGCGCCGCCAGCCGGCGGCGGTGCGGCCGCGGTGGGCGCCGGCGGTGTCGGCGGCGGGCTGGGCGGCGGCGCGGGCGAGGAGCACCGCGGTGATGGCGGCGAGCTCCTCGGGGTCGGCGTGGCCCTTCTCGACGCGCAGGAGATTGGCGGGAATGGTCATGGGAAGCGGGCTCCTCTTACTGCGGCGGGTTGCCGTGCTTGCGGGAGGGCAGGTCGGCGTGCTTGGTGCGGAGCATGGCCAGGGAGCGGATGAGGACCTGGCGGGTGTCGGCGGGGTCGATGACGTCGTCGACCAGGCCGCGCTCCGCGGCGTAGTACGGGTGCATCAGCTCGGCCTTGTACTCCTTGACCATGCGGGTGCGCATGGCCTCGGGGTCCTCGGCCTCCGCGATCTGCTTGCGGAAGATCACGTTGGCGGCGCCCTCGGCGCCCATGACCGCGATCTCGTTGGTCGGCCAGGCGTACGTCAGGTCGGCGCCGATGGACTGGGAGTCCATCACGATGTACGCGCCGCCGTAGGCCTTGCGCAGGATCAGGCTGATCCGGGGCACGGTCGCGTTGCAGTAGGCGTAGAGCAGCTTGGCGCCGTGCCGGATGATCCCACCGTGCTCCTGGTCGACCCCGGGAAGGAAGCCGGGGACGTCCAGAAGGGTGATGATCGGGATGTTGAAGGCGTCGCACATCTGGACGAAGCGGGCGGCCTTCTCGCTCGCCTCGATGTCCAGGACGCCGGCGAGGGTCTGCGGCTGGTTGGCGACGATGCCGACGACCTGGCCGTCCAGGCGGGCCAGGGCGCAGATGATGTTGCGCGCCCAGCGCTCGTGGACCTCCAGGTAGTCGCCGTCGTCGACGAGCTCCTCGATGACCTTGTGCATGTCGTACGGGCGGTTGCCGTCGGCCGGGACCAGGTCGAGCAGGACGTCGGAGCGGCGGTCGGCCGGGTCCTCGGAGGGGGTGGCCGGGGGGTTCTCGCGGTTGTTCTGCGGGAGCATCGACAGGAGGTAGCGGACCTCCGCGATGCAGGTCTCCTCGTCGTCGTACGCGAAGTGCGCCACGCCGCTGGTGCCGGCGTGCACGTCCGCGCCGCCCAGGCCGTTCTGGGTGATCTCCTCGCCGGTGACCGCCTTGACGACGTCCGGGCCGGTGATGAACATCTGCGAGGTCTCGCGGACCATGAAGACGAAGTCCGTCAGGGCGGGGCTGTAGGCCGCGCCGCCGGCGCACGGGCCGAGCATGACGCTGATCTGCGGGATGACGCCCGACGCGCGGGTGTTGCGCTGGAAGATGCCGCCGTATCCGGCGAGGGCGGAGACGCCCTCCTGGATGCGGGCGCCGGCGCCGTCGTTCAGGGAGACCAGCGGGGCGCCGGCCGCGATGGCCATGTCCATGATCTTGTGGATCTTGGTGGCGTGGGCCTCGCCGAGGGCGCCGCCGAAGATCCGGAAGTCGTGCGCGTAGACGAAGACCGTGCGGCCCTCGACCGTGCCCCAGCCGGTGATGACGCCGTCGGTGTAGGGCTTCTTCGCCTCCAGGCCGAAGCCCTGCGCGCGGTGCCTGCGCAGCTGCTCGACCTCGCTGAAGGAACCAGGGTCGAGGAGGAGCTCGATGCGCTCGCGCGCGGTCAGCTTGCCCTTGGCGTGCTGCGCCTCGGTCGCCCGCTCGCTCGGGCCCGCCAGGGCCTGCTCGCGCAGGACGTGCAGCTCGGCCACGCGGCCACGGGCGTCGGCGGGCTCGCTCGGGATCTGGTCCACAACGGTCATGTACCGACCCTACGAAGTCGGACAAGAAAACCTTGCCGTCGACTCCGTACAGTCTCGCGTGTCGATTCCTGGCGGGGCCGAACAGAACCGTGTCCCGTACGTCCCGAGTCAACAGCCGGACACCCCTTGTGTTTGTAGGGGTTCGACATAGACCTCGGCGGGGGACTCGCGTCGGCGGACGGCACCCACCCTACCGGGGTGCCGCCCGCCTTCTTCGCTTCCCTACAAGTTCCCCCCGCCGGGAGGGGCCGTACGGGCTACCCGCCGCAGTGGAAGCGGGCGCTCCCCCAGTCCGCGTGGTCGTTGCCGTTGCCGTCGCCGCCGTCGTCGGCCACCAGGTCGACGTAGGACGCGCCGGTGACGTCGGCGGTGAGGGACCAGGCGGGGTCCGCGGCCTTGAGGACCGGGGACTTCGCCTTCTCCGCGCCGTCGGCGAGGACGGT
This sequence comes from Streptomyces sp. NPDC088915, assembly GCF_044749825.1. NCBI lineage: Bacteria > Bacillati > Actinomycetota > Actinomycetes > Kitasatosporales > Streptomycetaceae > Streptomyces > Streptomyces sp. NPDC088915. The sequence goes on along the minus strand of NZ_JBIVIR010000003.1, from coordinate 263,917 downwards.
GAACCGGACGCTGCCCCGGCCGACCTGGGTGTCGTCCACGCCGACCTCGGCGGTGAAGGAGGCGCACCGGCCGCCGAGGTAGTAGCGGACGGTGGCGGGGGCGTGGGTGCCCAGGCCCTTGGCGTGGGCCACTCCCCCGATCTTCAGCGGGGAGCCGTCCCCGGCGGCGGTCCCGCCGTTGGAGAGGTCGCGCTCGACGGGTCCCCAGCCGCTGGTCGCCGAGGTCCAGTCGTGGTCGCTCGCCCAGGTGTCGGCGGTGGGCGGCGGGGGCAGGGTGCGGGCGGTGGTGGTGGCGGTCAGCCTCCGCCCGCCCCCGCCGGCGGTGTACGTGAGGGAGGCGCTCAGCGGGTACGACCGGTGGGCCGCGTCCACCGGCGGGGTCACCTGCCAGGTGGCGGTGGCCTTCCCGCCCGCCGCGACCGCGCCGAGGTCGACGGGCGCGGCCGGTTCGGCGGTCCAGCCGTCCGGCAGGGCGAGGGCGGCCAGGGCGCCGGTGACCCCGTCGGCCTCGTCGTTGCCGAAGGTGACGGTGACCCGGTTCGGGCGGCCGGGCTCCAGGGTCTCGGGCGCGGCGACGGCGAGGGTGCCGCAGGCGGCGCGCTCGGGGGCCGGGCCGAGGTCGGTCACGGTGAAGCCGTCCAGGACGAAGTCGGCGCCGTCGGGGGCGTCGGCGCGCTTGCGCAGGCCGGTCCAGGTGTCGCCGCAGCCCGCCGTGACGGTCTCGGTGAAGTGCCCGGTGGTCCTCTGCTGCCCGATCGGGGTGCGCCGGGTCTCGACGGCCGCTCCGGTGCCGCTGGTGCGGTCGTAGCCGGTGACCCACTCGTACGCGCCCGCGTGGCTGGACTGGTAGGCGTACTCCACGCGGTACCGGCGGCCGTCCTCCATGGGGACGGTCCAGGGGGCGGTCCGGTAGACGAGGCCGCTGTTCTCGTCGTGCGACTTGAGGGACTCGGCGCCGCCGATGACGTCGTCCACGAGCTTCCCGTTCCAGCCGGCCTGGGTGTAGGGGGCGTGGAGCTGGGCGATGTGGGTGCGCGGGTCGTTCGTCCCGCCGGCGTCGCCCTTGAGGAAGGGGCCCCAGCCCTGGTCGACGGCCTCGAAGTCCTCGTACGCCGTGGCTCCCTCCTTGGTGGCGGGGGCGTCGGCGACGATCCGGACGTCGTCGATCCGGACGGCGGCGGGGCTGCCGCCCGCGGCCCCGATCCTCAGGGTGGTGGCGCCGCGCGGCGCGGTGAAGGTGACCTTGGCGCGCTGGAGGCGGGTGTCGTTCCAGTCGGAGGCGGCGATCCGGTTCTGGAGCGGGGAGCGCTCGACGGTGACGGACGCGCCGCCGGCGGAGAGGGTGGTGGGGCGGGTCTTCCCGGGTTCGACCTCGATCAGGGCGGAGGCGGTGTACCGCTCGCCGGGGGTGAGGCCGGTGATCCGCTGGCCGACCGAGGCGGCGGCGGTGCCGGTGAGCTTGGCGCTGGTGCGGCCCTGCCCGTCGGTGTCACGGGCGACGGCGCCGGTCTTCGTCCAGCCGGCGAGCTTCGCGTCGTTGAAGCCGGGGTCCTTCACCGGGGTGCCCCGGCCCCACCGCGGGTCGGCCTGGGCGGGGGCCTTGTCGGGGTAGAGGACGTAGGCCTGTCCGGCGGCGGCCTCCAGGGTGACCTTCCCGCCGGCGGGCCGCACGGTGGCGGTCTTCACGCGCCCGTTGTCGGTGAGCCGGTACACGGTGTACGAGCGGGTGCCGGACGGGACCTGCCAACTGGTCGTGCCGCCGGACTCGTTGTAGTGGTAGAGCTTCTTGCCGCCGTCCCAGGGGAGCAGGTAGCTCTCGCCGTCGAGGACCTTGCGGCCGTTCTCGTAGAAGGTGCGGCGGCCGTCCTCGACGGTGCCGCGGACGCCGCCGGTGAAGGTGATGTCGTTGCCGTTCCAGCGGGTGATCTTCTGCTGCTGGAGGTACTTGGCGGGCAGGTTGCGCTGCCAGACGTTGGCGGTGAAGGCGTTCCAGTCGGTCTCGCCGGTCCAGCCCTCGAAGTCGACGAGGGCGGTCTGGCCGAGGACCGGGTGGTCGTTCCAGACGTCCTTCTCGCCGTTGCGGATGAAGCGGATGATCTGCGAGTTGAGGCCCTTGTTGGTGGCGCCGCCGTAGTCGAGGTCGTTGGCCCAGTGGGACCAGAGGGAGGAGCGCTCGAACTTGTCCGCCCATTCGGTGGCGACGTTCCAGCCCTGTGCCCGCACCGCCTCCATCGTCTTGTCGGCGATCCAGCCGTGCGTGTAGTAGACGTCGATGTAGAGCATGGAGAGGTTGGGGTCGGTCTCGTCGCGGAGCTGCTGGAAGCGGCGGGCGAGGTCGCCGCTGTTGATGTCCCGGCGCTGGTCGATGTAGTAGCTCTGGTTGAGCCAGTTCCAGCCGGGCTTGGTCCTGTCGACGAGGGTCTCGCTGAAGTTCTCGGCCTCGGGGTACGACTCGGTGGCGTTCACGTGGACGCCGAAGCCGGCGTTCCACTTCCTGCCCTCCTTGAGGAGGGTGTTGAGGTCGGCGAGGCCGCCGGCGCGCTTGTTGTAGTTGCCGCCGTAGTCGGGGTGGGCGGAGTCGTGGCCCTCGGAGCCGTACCCCTTGAGCAGGGCGAACTGGCCGAGTCCGTCGGTGGCGAGCGAGATCCGCTTGACGTCGTCGAGGGTGCGCAGGAAGGGGTGGGTGGCCTGGGAGGCGAAGTTGAACGGGATGTGGGCGACGACCCGGCCGGGGGTCTGCTCGCTGCCGGGGGCCTTGATCCCGATCGTGCGGAAGGCGACGGCGCCGTCCTGCCAGTCGACGGTGCCGTCGGCGTTGGCGTCGGGGGTGACGACGACCTTGGCCCAGGGCAGGCCGTCGCCGCTCTCGGGCTGCGGGGCGCCTTCGCCGCGGTGGGTCCACTGGCCGGACCAGACGCCGACGCGGGTCTCGGCGCCGTTCTTGCGGGCCTGGTGCCAGAAGCGGGCGCCGTCGCGGGCGGAGGCGCCGGAGGGCTTGTCGTAGCTGGAGTTGGACTCGACGGCGGCGGCGAGGCGGCCGGTGCTGACGATCGCGTACGAGGCGCCGGCGGGACCCGCCTCGGCCGGGGTGGCGTCGGTGACCCGCGCGAAGACGTCGGCGGTGCGGGTGGAGTCCGGGTCGAGGCGGGTGAAGGCGGTCGCGGCGCCGCCGGCGTCCGAGGAGCCCACGGAGACCAGGTCGTGGCCGGGTATGTCGATCGTCCCGACCCGGAAGGCCTCGGTGTCGCGGACGGCGGTGATCCGGAAGGTGGTGGTCCGGCCCTCGACGCCCAGCCGCGCGTCGATCTCGACGCCGGGCAGGTCGGGGAAGACGAGGGTGTACGCGGCGGAGGCGGGCTTGAGGACGGGGGCGGCCTTGGTCCGGACGGTGCGGGCGGTGCCGTTGAGGACCACCTCGGTGACCGGGGCCGTACTGCCGAGGAGGCGGGCGCCGCTCGCGCGGTCGGTGTACGAGAGGACGCGGGGGAAGTCCCCGGCGACGGCGACGGAGAGCTGCCGGGAGGCGATGACGGCGTCCGCGGAGGTGTCCGGGGCGGCGTCCGGGGCGGTCCCGGCGGGCGGGGTCCGGGGGTCGGCCAGGGCGGGTCCCGCCAGGGCGAACACGGCGGAGGAGGCGACGGCGAGGGCGCAGGCCGCACGGATCCTGCGGCCTCGTGGCGAGTGAGGGAGGGGCATGCGCACCAGTTGGCCCCGGGCCCGGCGGCACCGTCAACGAGATCGCGCCGCACGGGCCCCTCCAGTCCAACAACCCCCTCCGGTTAGTCCAAGTGGACTCCGGAGGGGGCCGGTCGGTCCTTGCGTGGCCGGTCTTCCCGTGGGGTCAGCAGCCGCCGCAGTTGTAGAAGGTCACGTCCCAGTGGTTGCCCTCGTCGGCGTAGACGTTGCCCGCGCCGGACTTCCACTGCGGGGCTCCGTCACCGCGCACGCCGATGTAGGCGAAGGTGTTCTTGACGTAGGTGGTGAGGCAGGTGGCCTTGGCGAAGTCGAGCTTGTAGCCGTTCCAGTGGGAGTACGTGCCGCTCGCGTGCCCGGTCTCGGTGCCGCCGGTGATGTTGAGGGCGCACCCGCTGGCGCTCTTGAGGGTCTGGGCGCCCTGGGCGGTGGCGAGGTTGAGCTGGTCGAAGGACGTGCAGGTCGCGACGTTGCGGTTGGAGCAGCCGCCGGACGAGGACCAGGTGATCCCGGAGGACCGGAACATCGAGGTCGCGGTGGCGTGGCTGATCTTGGTGACCGCGTGGGCCTCGCCGGCGGAGGCGAGGACGCCGACGCCGGGCGCGAAGAGCGCGCCGAGGACGAGGGCGAGGGCGGTCAGGACGGAGCGGAGCTTCATCGGGGGTTCCTCCTGCTGGTGACCGTGAGGGGGTGGGGACGGCGGTGCAGGTGGTGCGAAGGGCGCAGGGAGATGGTGACGCAGTTCTACGCGCGTCCGGAAGAGGGCCTCGGCGCTTTCGCGGGGGCTTCCGGGTGAACATCTTCCGAAGATGTTGAATGTTGAACGGAATGGGGCTACAGTCATTCTCGTTGAAGGTTCAACCAATCCCGAGCAAGGAGCATTCATGGGTCTCTTCGGCCGCAAGAACACCGAGTCCGCCACCGCCGTCGCCACCCTCCCGGTGGACCCGGCCCTGGCCGCCCTGACCGGCGACTACACCATCGACCCCGCCCACAGCAGCATCGGCTTCACCGTCCGCCACGCCATGGTCACCAACGTCCGCGGCACCTTCGCCGAGCACGAGGGCACGCTGAAGCTGGACGGGACCGACCCGGGCGCCTCCACCGCCTCGATCGACGTGAGGATCGCCTCCGTCGACACCGGCATCGCCGACCGCGACGGCCACCTGCGCAGTGGCGACTTCTTCGACGCCGAGCGGTTCCCGCTGATGACCTTCCGCTCCACGCGGGCCGAACAGCTCGGCGGCGACGCGTACCGGATCACCGGCGACCTGACCATCAAGGACGTCACCCGGCCGCTCTCCATCGACCTGGAGTTCAACGGCAGCGCGACGGACGTCTACGGCAACGAGCGCGTCGGCTTCGAGGGCTCCGCCGAGATCCTGCGCTCCGAGTGGGGCCTGACCTGGAACGCGGCCCTGGAGACCGGTGGCGTCATGGTCAGCGACAAGGTCAAGCTGAACTTCGACATCTCCGCGATCAAGAGCGCCGCCTGATCCCCCGGTCCCGAGGCCGCACGAGCGCGCCCGCCCTCCGCAGCAGTACGGCGGACGGCGGGCGCTCGGCGTCTCCGGGGCCCGGGGCCCCTACGGCCCGGGGTCCTTTCAGGCCGCCTTCGCCGCCGCCTCCACCACCGCCGGAACCAGGCGGTCGTTCTCCGGCGCGCCCGGACCCGCCATGAAGGCGAAGCGGCGGCGGGCGTAGCTGTAGGCGAGGCCGGTGGACGGGTCCGCGAAGGCCTGGGAGCCGGGGGCGCCGCTGTGGCCGACCGCGCCCGCGCCCAGCGACGGGTAGCGGGTGGCGAGCGGGACGAAACCGAGCCCGAAGGCGTTCTCCGAGCCCGTGACGAGATCCGTGCCCGCCGAGTGGATCCGGGCGAACTCGGCCAGGGTGCCGGGGGCCAGGAGCGGGGGCCGGCCGTCCAGCTCCCCCGCGATCGCCGCGTACATCCGGGACAGGCCCCGGGCGGAGCCGACGCCGCCGCCGGAGAGCGGCGCCCGCGCCCGTACGGCACGGCTGTTGGCGTACGCGACGTCGTCGAACGGCGGGTCGGCGTGCAGGTCGAAGGCGACGGCGAGCAGGCTGTCGGGCGCGACCGGGTTCTCCGCGAGGAACGCCCGCTGCCCGGGGGTGGGGACCAGCGGCAGGGCCGTGCGGAAGCGGGGTTCGAGCTCCTCGGGCAGGCCCAGGTGGTAGTCGAGGGCGTACGGGGCGCGGACCCGCTCCTCGAACAGCTCCTGGACCGTCCGGCCGGTGGCGCGCAGGACCACCTCGCCGACCAGGGCGCCGATGACGAGGGCGTGGTAGCCGTGTCCGGTGTCCGGCTCCCAGAAGGGGCGCTGGCCCGCGAGGCGGGCGGCGGTCCTGCGGTCGTCGGCGAGCTCCTCCAGGGAGAGGCCGCCGTCCGCGCCGATCACCCCGGAGCGGTGGGCGAGGAGCTGGCGCAGGGTGATCTCCCCCTTGTCCTCGGCGGCGAACTCGGGCCACCAGGAGGCGACCGTGCGGTCGAGGTCCAGGACGCCGTCCTGGACGAGGAGGGCGGTGACCAGGGCCATGGCGCCCTTGGAGCAGGAGTAGAGGGCGAGCAGGGAGTCCCCGTCGACGCCGTCACCGCCCCAGAGGTCGACCACGAGGCGGCCGCGGTGGTGGACGGCGAGCTGCGCGCCGCCGTCCCGCGCCTCGTCCGCGGCGACCCCCGCGAACACCTCCCGTACGGACTCGAAACCGGGCTCCGCCGTGCCGTGGACGTGGACGTCGTTCATCGCGCCTCTTCCCCTGCGGGCCGCGTGCCGCCGCAGCCGTGGTCGTCTCTTCCGACCGTAACGGCCGCCACTGACAACGGAGTCGGCGCCCGGGCGGCCGGGGGCGGCGTCGGGGCGGCCGGGGGCGGGCCCGCGGGCCGGGGGCGTTGTCAGTGGCGGCCGTTAGCGTCGGCGGCATGGAATTCCGTATCGACAGCGCCGTGTTGACCGATGCCGTGGCCTGGGCCGCGCGCGTCCTGCCGGCCCGCTCCCCGATGCCCGTCCTCGGGGGCCTGCTCCTGGAGGCAACGGAGGACGGGCTGCGCGTCTCGGGGCTCGACCACGAGGCCTCGGCGCGGATCGAGGTCGAGGCCGAGACGGTCGCCGGGGGCCGGGCGCTGGTCCTGGGCCGGCGGCTGCTCGACATCTGCAAGGTGCTCCCCCGGGGCCGCGCCGAGCTCGCCGTGGAGGGCGCCCGCCTCTCGGTGACCTCGGGCGACGCCCGGTTCGGCCTCTCGCTGCTGCCGCTCGACGACTACCCGGCCCCGCCGCCGCTGCCCGAGGTGCTCGGTCTGGTCGACGGGGACGCCTTCGCGGCGGCGGTCGGCCAGGTGGCGGTGGCGGCGGGCCGGGACGACTCGCTGCCCGTCCTCACCGGGGTGCGGCTCTCCCTGGACGGGCCGGTCATGACCCTCGCCGCCACCGACCGCTACCGCTACGCCGTCCGCGCCCTGGAGTGGAAGCCCGGGGCCGGGGCGGAGGCGGCGGACGCCGACGTGGTCGTCCCGGCCCGGCGCCTGGCCGAGATCGCCCGCTCCCTCACCGGCGCGGGCCCGGCCCGGATCGCGCTCGACTCCGGGTCCCTGGGCTTCGAGAGCGGCGGCACGCGGACCACCACCCGGCTGCTCGACGGCCGGCTCCCCCGCCACGACAAGCTCTTCGCCCTCGGCGAGCACGCCCTCGCGGTCACCGAGCGGGCCCCGCTGACCGAGGCCGTGAAGCGGGTCGCGGTCGTCGCGGAGGGCGACAGCCCGGTCCAGCTGGCCTTCTCCCCCGCGGGCCTGCACCTGCGGGCGGGGTACGAGGACGACGTGGCGTCCCAGCGGCTGCCGGCCTCCCTCACCGGGGCGGACTCCCTGACGGTCGCCTTCAACCCCGGGTACCTCCTGGACGCCCTGACCGCCCTGGACAGCCCGGAGGTCCGCTTCCACCTCCTGGGCCCCGGCCAGCGGGCCCTGCTCACCGACGGCCCGGACCCGGTCCACCGCCATCTGCTGATGTCGGTGAAGCCGCTGGTCTGAGACCTGGACAGGCCCTAGAACCCGCCCCCGCCGTCGAAGCCGCCGCCCCCTCCGAAGTCCCCGCCGCCTCCGAAGCCGCCTCCGTCGAAGCCGCCCCCGCCGTCGGAGCCGCCGAAGTCGCCGGAGGAGAAGTCGCCGCCCTGGAAGTCGTCGCCGCCGTACTCGGAGGCGTAGGCCGGGGTGGAGAGCATGGAGCCGAGGACCGTGCCCATGAGGAGGCCGGGGAGCAGGCCGCCGCCGAAGTAGCCGCCGGCCCAGGGGCCGTAGGCGGGTCCCGCCTCCCAGTAGGGGCGGCGGCCGTACTCGGTGTCGACCGTGCGGACGGCGGGGTCGAGGCCGTCGTCCAGGCGGGCCGCGTCAGCGGCGCAGACCGGGACCTCGCGGGCGGCTCCGCCGGCCGGGGTCCAGAGCCGGTCCCCGGTGGAGGGACCGTGGCGCGGGTCGAAGAAGCAGGGGGCGCGCCGCTCGGGCAGCGGGCGGTGCTCGCGGCGGGCGGCCAGGACGGCGAGGGAAAAGCGGCCGTCCTCCAGCGCCTCGGTCACCCCGCGCACGTCGTGCGGGCGGGCGGCGGAGCCCATGAGGGACTTGGCCCGGTCGTAGGCGTCGAGGGCGCGCTCGTAGTCGCCGCGCATGGCGTCGTCGGCGCCGGCCTCGGCGGGGTGGAAGTCGAGGCGGTCGAGCTCCTCGCCGAAGGCGGTGATGTCCTCGTCGACGACGACCCGGAGCTTCTCCAGGGCGGCCCGCTCCTCGGCCTCCTTGCGGAGCCGGTTGCGGCGGACGACCGCGTAGGCGCCCGCGCCGCCCGCGACGACGACGCCGCCGAGGACGGCGAGTCCGGCGACCGGCACCCCGGAGTCGGAGCCGGCGGAGCCCCAGGAGGAGGGGGCGGAGCCGTGCAGGGCGGGCAGGGCCTGGTCCACGAAGGCGTTCAGCTCGGTGGCCGCGTCCACGCCCGGCGTACGGACGGAGGCGGCGAGGTTCCGGACGGCCGCCGGGGACATCACGCGGGGGTCGACCCCGGCGTCGAACCGGTCGCCGAGCCGTACGGCGTACAGGCCGGTGGCACCGGTCTGCGCCCGCAGGTTGTCGATGAGCCCCTGCGGCGGGAACTGGGCGTTCGCGGGCAGCACGGCCACGAAGAGCGGCTTGTCCGCGTCCTCGATCTTCCGCGCGAGGGCGTCCGCGTCGGCCTTGGAGAGCTGGCCGGCGGCGCCGGGGTCGACGTAGACCGGGCCCTGGCGCAGGGCGGCGGCCGCGTCGGACACGCCCGTGGCCCCGGCACCCGCGGCGGGCACCAGGACCAGGAGCAGCAGCAGAATCAACCCGCCGAGAGCCGCGGGGCGGGCGAGCGACCTGGTCCTCATACGTCGACGCTACCCGAACGGCGTCGAACAGAACATAAAAGACCAAAGGCGGCTATTCGGCGGGGTCGACTCCCGCCCTCAGCAGGCCGTAGGTGAAGGCGTCCTCCAGGGCCTGCCAGGAGGCGGCGATGACGTTCTCGCCGACGCCGACCGTGGACCAGTCGCCGTTGCCGTCGCTGGTGGTGACCAGGACCCGGGTGGTGGACTCGGTGCCGTGGCGGCCCTCCAGGATGCGGACCTTGTAGTCGGTCAGCTCGAACTTGGCGAGCTGCGGGTAGATCCGCTCCAGGCCGACCCGGATCGCCCGGTCGAGGGCGTTGACCGGGCCGTTGCCCTCGGCGGTGGCGACGATCCGCTCGCCCTTGGCCCAGAGCTTCACGGTGGCCTCGTTGGCGTGGGTGCCGTCGGGGCGGTCCTCGACGATCGCCCGCCAGGACTCCGTACGGAAGTAGCGGCGGGCCCGGCCCTCGGCCTCCTCGCGCAGGAGCAGCTCGAAGGAGGCGTCGGCGGCCTCGTACGTGTAGCCCCGGAGTTCGCGCTCCTTGACCCGCTCGACGACCCGGGCGACGAGCGCCCGGTCGCCGCCGAGGTCGACGCCCAGCTCCTTGCCCTTGAGCTCGATGGAGGCGCGGCCGGCCATGTCGGAGACCAGCATCCGCATGGTGTTGCCGACCAGCTCGGGGTCGATGTGCTGGTAGAGGTCGGGGTCGACCTTGATCGCGGAGGCGTGCAGTCCGGCCTTGTGGGCGAAGGCGGAGACGCCCACGTACGGCTGGTGGGTGGAGGGGGTGAGGTTGACGACCTCGGCGATGGCGTGCGAGATCCGGGTCATCTCGGCGAGGGCGCCCTCGGGCAGCACCCGCTTGCCGTACTTGAGCTCCAGGGCCGCGACGACGGGGAAGAGGTTGGCGTTGCCGACCCGCTCGCCGTAGCCGTTGGCGGTGCACTGGACGTGGGTGGCGCCCGCGTCGACGGCGGCGAGGGTGTTGGCGACGGCGCAGCCGGTGTCGTCCTGGGCGTGGATGCCGAGGCGGGCGCCGGTGTCGGCGATGACGGTGGCGACGACGGCCTGGACCTGGGCGGGGAGCATGCCGCCGTTGGTGTCGCAGAGGACGACGACGTCGGCGCCGGCCTCGTGGGCGGCGCGGACGACGGCCTTGGCGTAGTCCGGGTTCGCCTTGTAACCGTCGAAGAAGTGCTCGCAGTCGACGAAGACGCGGCGGCCCTGCCCGCGCAGGTGGGAGACGGTGTCGCGGACCATCTCCAGGTTCTCTTCGAGGGTGGTGCGCAGGGCCAGTTCGACGTGCCGGTCGTGCGACTTGGCGACCAGGACGACGACCGGGGCGCCGGAGTCGAGGAGGGCCTTGACCTGCGGGTCCTCGGCGGCGGTGCCGCCGGCCCTGCGGGTGGCGCCGAAGGCGACGAGCTGCGCGTTCTTGAACGCGATCTCCTGGCGGGCGCGGGCGAAGAACTCCGTGTCGCGGGGGTTGGCGCCGGGCCAGCCGCCCTCGATGAAGCCGACGCCGAAGTCGTCGAGGTGCCGGGCGATGGTCAGCTTGTCCGCGACGGTGAGGTTGATGCCCTCGCGCTGCGCCCCGTCGCGCAGCGTCGTGTCGAAGACGTGGAAACTGTCGTCGAGGGGTGAGGCCTCGGCGTTCTCCGTGGTCATGGCTGTCATGGCTCCTGTCGGATGTGGCTCCGGAAGGTCTGGCTCCACTTGCCCCCATTCTCGCGCCGCCTCCGTCTCCGGCGTGGGTGGGGCCGGAAAACGAAAAAACCCCTCGCGGGTGCGAGAGGTCTGCGCGCGGGTCTGGGGCACGGTGTCCGCCTGCGTGGGGGTCGTTCCACGCCTCAGCGGCCACTGCGGACCGGCGCGCCGCTGCCGATAATCATCGTGGTAGCAGGCACGCCGGAAGTCTGGCACAGGTGGCCGCCCCGCGGGGCGGGGATCTCACGATACGGGCAGGCTGTCCGGTTTCCGTCCGGTCGCGGCGCCGTCGCCGCCCTTCCCCACCCGGCCGAGGTCGATGTCGCGGGTCTCGCGCATCGTGAGGTAGACGACCAGGGAGACGGCCGCGCAGCCGGCCACGTACCAGGAGAAGCCCGACTCGATCCCGGCGTCCTTGAACCAGAGGGCCACGTATTCGGCGGTGCCGCCGAAGAGGGCGTTGGCGACGGCGTACGGGAGGGCGACGCCGAGGGCGCGGACGCCGGTGGGGAAGAGCTCGGCCTTCACGCAGGCGTTGATCGAGGTGTAGCCGGTGACGACGAGGAGCGCGAGGAGGGAGAGGCCGAGGGCCGGCCAGAAGGAGCCCGCGTGCCGGAGCATCGCCATGATCGGCACGGTGAGGAGGGTGGAGCCGACCGCGAAGGTGATGAGGAGGGGGCGGCGCCCGATCCGGTCGGAGAGCCGGCCGGCGAGCGGCTGGAGGCAGGCGAAGACGATCAGGGCGCAGAAGGAGACCAGGGTGGCGGTCCGCTTGGGGAGCCCGGCGGAGTTCGAGAGGTACTTGGTGAGGTAGGTGGTGTACGTGTAGTACGCCACGGTCCCGCCCATGGTGAGCGCGACGACGAGGAAGGCCTCGCGCCGGTGCGCCCAGAGGGCCCTGAGGGTGCCCTGCTGTCCCCGCTCGACGCCGTCGCCCGCGGACTCCTCGTAGACCTCGGTCTCCAGCATGGTGCGGCGCAGGTAGAAGACGACGGCCGCGCCGAGGGCGCCGACGACGAAGGGGATCCGCCAGCCCCAGGAGTGCAGGGCCGCGTCGGAGAGGGTCTGCTGGAGCAGGAGCAGCAGGCCGAGGCCGAGGACCTGGCCGGCGGTCATCGACACGTACTGGAAGCTGGAGGCGAAGCCGCGGTGCTCGGGGGCGGAGGCCTCGGTGAGGTAGGTGGCGCTGGCCGCGTACTCGCCGCCGACGGAGAGGCCCTGGAGGAGGCGGGCGGCCAGGAGGACGGCGGCGCCGCCGTACCCGGCGACGGCGTAGGTGGGGGCGACGGCGATGAGGACGGCGGAGGCCGACATCAGGGTGACGGTGAGGGTGAGGGCCGCCTTGCGGCCCCTGCGGTCGCCGACGCGGCCGAGGAGCCAGCCGCCGACCGGGCGCATGAAGAAGCCGACGGCGAAGATGCCGGCGGTGTTCATGAGTTTGGCGGTGTCGTCGCCCTCGGGGAAGAACGCCCCCGCGAAGTAGGGGGCGAAGCTCGCGTACACGAACCAGTCGAACCACTCGACCATGTTGCCGGCGGAGCCGACCCAGATCTTCTTCCAGTGCTCTCGTCCCATGGGCAGGAACCGTGCCGGAGCACCGGCCCGGGCAACAAGGGTGCCGGGGACAACGATCCTGTGTACTTGCGTGCGTTACGGTCGCGCGAGCAGGTCCTGTTCGACGAACTCCCGTACGTGTTCGAGGACGTGGCCCCGTCCCGTGCCGGGGATGCCGACGGCGACGTGCACGCTGAAGCCGTCGAGCAGGGCGCGCATCCGGGTGGCGAACCGGTCCGGGTCGACCGGCCGGAACTCGCCGCGCGACACGCCCTCGGCCAGGATCGCGACCAGGTCCCGGTGCCAGGCGCCCTCGATGGCGGCCTGGCGGGCGCGGGCGTCGCCGTCGGCGTTCTGCGAGCGGTTCCAGACCTCCAGCCAGAGCGTCCAGTGCGGGTCGCGGGGCCCCTCGGGCACGTACACGTCCACGTACCCGTCGAGCCGTTCGCGGACGGTCCCGGGCCGGGAGAGCAGGGCGCCGCGCCGGGCCCCGAGCCGTCCCTCGCTCCACTCCAGGGTCTGGAGCAGCAGCTCGTCCTTGGTGCGGAAGTAGTACAGCAGGTGCCCGCTGCTCATCCCGACCTGCCGCCCGAGCCCGGCCATGGTGAGCCCGTCGAGCCCGCGCTCGGCGATGGTCCCCATGGCGGCGGCGAGCACCTCCTCGCGGGGAGGCGCGGCCTGGTTGCGGCGACGGGGGTGGGACGGCGGGCTGCTGCTCTGACTCACTCGTACGTTCTACCCGATGACCGGCCCGGGAGGTCCGGCCGTCAGACCTTCGGCTGCTGCTGGGTGATGCAGTGGATGCCGCCCCCGGCCGCGAAGATCGTGCGGGCGTCGACCAGGACGACCTCGCGGTCGGGGAAGAGCCGGCGGAAGATCTCGGCGGCGAGTTCGTCGTGGGGGTCGTCGAAGGCGCAGAGGACCACGGCGCCGTTGCACAGGTAGTGGTTGATGTACGAGTAGTCGACCCAGTCGCCCTCCTCGTCCTTGAGGACGGTGGGGGCCGGGACCTCGATGACCTCCAGGGGGCGGCCCCGGGCGTCGGTGGCGGCGCGCAGGATGCCGGCGTGCATCCGGGAGCGCTCGTAGTCGGGGTGGGCCGGGTCCTGCTGGCTGTGGACGAGGACGGTGCCGGGGCGGGCGAAGGCGGCGACGATGTCGACGTGGCCCTGGGTGCCGTACGTGCCGTAGTCGGCGGTGAGGCCGTGCGGGAGCCAGATCGCCTTCGTGGTGCCCAGCCTGGCGTGGATCTCGGCCTCGACCTGCTCACGGGTCCATCCGGGGTTGCGGCCGGAGCCGAGCTGGACGGTGTCGGTGAGGAGGACGGTGCCCTCGCCGTCGACGTGGATCGCGCCGCCCTCGTTGACCAGGGGGCTGCTCACGACGGGGACGCCGGCCACGTCCGCGACGTGGCGGGCGATCTTGGAGTCGTGCTCCCAGCGGGCCCAGTCCTGGGCGCCCCAGCCGTTGAACACCCAGTCCACGGCGGCCAGTCCGGTGCCGTCCGTGACGAAGGTCGGGCCGATGTCCCGCATCCAGGCGTCGTCGAGGTCGCGCTCGACGAGGTCGACGTCCTCGCCGAGGAGCGCGCGGGCGCCCTCCGCGTCGCCGGGGGCCACGACCATGGTGACCGGCTCGAAGCGGCGGACGGCGCGGGCCACCGAGGCCCAGGCGGCGCGGGCGGCGGCCAGCTCCTCGTCGTCGGTGAAGGTGGGGTTGGGGCCGGGCCAGGCCATCCAGGTGCGCTCGTGCGGCGTCCACTCGGCGGGCATGCGGTACGTCATGATCAGCGGGTCCTAGAGGAAGTAGAGGCGGTTGAGGGAGACGGACTCGACCGCCTCGGAGCGGATCGGGGAGCCGTCGAGCGAGACGAGGCCGGTCCGGTCGTCGACCTGGACGTCGCCGACGCGGGAGTTGAGCCGCAGGTCGGCCGGGCCGATGCCGCGCGTGCCGCGCACGGGGACGCGCCGGCGGCGGGTCGGCATGCGGTCGGCGCCGAGGTCGACGGCGGCCTGGGCGACGAACGCCACGGAGATGTCGGCGGCGGTGGCGCCGTGGGCGCCGAACTGCGGGCCGAGGACGAGCGGTTCGCAGGTGTCGGTGGCGGCGTTGGGATCGCCCACGACCCCGTACGCGGGGAAGCCCGCCTTGAGCACCAGCTGCGGCTTGGCGCCGAAGAACTCGGGCCGCCACAGCACGATGTCGGCGAGCTTGCCGGCCTCGATCGAGCCGATCTCGTGCGCGAGGCCGTGGGCGATCGCCGGGTTGATGGTCAGCTTGGCCATGTAGCGCAGGACGCGCGCGTTGTCGTCGTGCGCGCCGTCGCCCTCCAGGGGGCCCAGCTCGGCCTTCATCTTCCCGGCCATGGCGAAGGTCCGGCGTACGGTCTCGCCGGCCCTTCCCATCCCCTGCGCGTCGGAGGAGGTGATCCCGATCGCGCCGAGGTCGTGCAGGACGTCCTCCGCGCCCATCGTCCCGGCCCGGATCCGGTCGCGCGCCATGGCGGCGTCGCCGGGGAGGTCGGTCTTCAGGTCGTGGACGGAGACGATCATCCCGTAGTGCTCGGCGACCGCGTCGCGGCCGAAGGGCAGGGTGGGGTTGGTGGAGGAGCCGATGACGTTCGGCACGCCCGCCATCTTCAGGACGTTGGGGACGTGTCCGCCGCCGCAGCCCTCGATGTGGAAGGCGTGGATCGTGCGCCCCTCCAGGACGCGCAGGGTGTCCTCCACCGACAGGCACTCGTTGAGGCCGTCGCTGTGCAGGGCGACCTGCACGTCGTGCTCCTCGGCGACCCGCAGGGCGGTGTCCAGGGCGCGGGTGTGGGCGCCCATGTCCTCGTGGACCTTGAAGCCGGACGCGCCGCCCTCGGCGAGCGCCTCGACCAGGGGGGCGCCGTCGGAGGACGAGCCGCGGGCGAGGAAGCCGATGTTGACGGGCCAGGCGTCGAAGGCGTTGAAGGCGTGCTTCAGGGCCCAGGGGGAGTTGACGCCGACGCCCCAGACGGGGCCGAACTCCTGGCCGATGACGGTGGTGACGCCGGAGGCCAGGGAGGCCTCCATGATCCGGGGCGAGAGGAGGTGGACGTGGGTGTCGACGGCTCCGGCGGTGGCGATGAGGCCCTCGCCGGAGACGATCGAGGTGCCGGTGCCGACGACGACGTCGACGCCGTCGAGGGTGTCGGGGTTGCCGGCCCGGCCGATCGCGTGGATCCGGCCCTCGCGGATGCCGATCGACACCTTGCGGATGCCCTGGACGGCGTCGATGACCAGGACGTTGCTGATGACGACGTCGCAGGTGTCGCGGACGGCGGCGGCCTTGAGGTGGAGTCCGTCGCGGGCGGTCTTGCCGAAGCCGGCGAGGAACTCGTCGCCCGGCTTCTGGGAGTCCGACTCGACCCGGACGACGAGGCCGGAGTCGCCCAGGACGACGCGGTCGCCGGCGCGGGGGCCGTGCACGGAGGCGTACTCGTAGGGGTCCATCAGCTGTCCCCGCCCTTCTCGTCGGTCTTCTCGCCGGCCTTCTCGTCCACCGGGACCCCCAGGTAGCCGCAGGCCGCCGCGCGCCGCAGGGCCTCCTCCTTCGCGCCGGGCGCGTCCAGGGGGCCGTCGACCAGGCCCGCGAAGCCGATGGCGACGCGGGCGCCGCCGATCGGCACGAGTCCGACCTCGGCCGCGCCGCCCGGGTCGAAGCGGAAGGACGCGCCGGCCGGGATGGCGAGCCGCATGCCGTAGGCGGCGGCCCGGTCGAAGTCCAGGCGCGGGTTGACCTCGAAGAAGTGGAAGTGGGAGGTGACGCTGACGGGGACGGTCGCGGTGTTCCGTACGGGGAGGGTGAGCGCGGGCTCGGTCTCCGGGTGGGCGGGTCCCGGCCGCAGCGCGCCGGGCGCGTCCGGGCCGAGGCCGCCCCCGCCGATCGGGTCGGAGACCACCGCCAGGCGGGAGCCGTCGTCGAAGACGGCCTCGACGTGGATCTCGGTGACCACGTCGGCGACGCCGGGGAGGACGTCGTCGGGGCCGAGGACCGAGCGGGCGGCCTCGATCGCCTCGGCGAGTCGCTTGCCGTCGCGGGCGGCCTCGCAGACCGTGTCCGCGACGAGCGCGGTCGCCTCGGGCACGTTGAGCCGCAGTCCGCGGGCCCGGCGGGCCCGGGCGAGCTCGGCGGCGCCGAAGAGCAGCAGCCGGTCGCGTTCCGTGGGGGTCAGTCGCACGTCCCAAACACCTCCTGTTTGAGCGACACTCTAAATGTTGAGACGCGCTGTTCCAAGCATTGACGCGGGGTACGGGCACAGGTCACATTGAGCGCCACTCTAAAAGCCGCCCGCCAGCCCCCTCTCTCAGCTCTCTCCCTCCCCCTCTCAGCTCTCTCCCCCCTCCCCTCTCAGCTCCCCAGGAGGCGCCATGCCGATAGAACAGCGCGGAGTCGACACCATCCCCGAGGCCGAACGGACCAGCGGCCCCCGCGACCTCGTCTCGATCCTGCTCGGCTCCAACCTCTGCCTGGGGGTGATCGTCTTCGGCTGGCTCCCCGTCTCCTTCGGCCTGGGCCTGTGGGCCTCGGTGACCTCCGTCGTCACCGGCACCCTCGTCGGGGTCGCGGTCACCGCCCCGCTCGCGCTGGTCTCCCTCCGCACCGCGACCAACCTCTCCACCTCCTCCGGCGCCTTCTTCGGCGTCCGCGGCCGGCTCGTCGGCTCGGTGGTGGGGCTGCTGCTCTCGCTCGGCTACACCGCCCTGACCCTCTGGATCGGCGGCGACGTCGTGGTGGGGACCCTCGCCCGGCTGACCGGTCTGCCCACGGGCGGCGCCGCCCACGCCGTCGTCTACGCGCTGCTCGCCGCCTGCACGGTGGTCGGCGCGGTGTACGGCTACCGGCTGCTGCTGCGGCTGAGCAAGGCGCTCGCGGTCGGCATGACCGTGCTCCTCGCCGTCGGCCTGGCCGCGTACGCCGGGGACTTCACGACGGCGGCGGTGCCGGACACCCCGTACCTCCTGGGCTCCTTCTGGCCGACCTGGCTGCTCTCGGCGGTGGCGGCGGGGCTCAGCGGGCCGGTCGCCTTCATCACCCTGCTCGGCGACTACACGCGGTACGTCTCCCCCGAGCGGTACGGCACGCGGACCGTGTGGCGGGCGACCTGTCTGGGGCTGGTCGTGGGCCTGCTCGTCCCGCAGCTCTTCGGCACGTACACGGCGCTCGCGGCCCGCGGGGCGCTCGACTACGCCGGTCCGCTCGTCGCCGCCTCGCCCGGCTGGTACCTGGCGCCGCTGCTCGTCGCGGCCACGGCCGGCACCGTCGGCAACGCCGGTCTGATGCTGTACTCCATGGGGCTCGACCTGGACGCGATCCTGCCCCGGGCCACCCGGGCGCGCGCCACCCTCGTGGTCGCGGCGGTGGCCACGGCCTTCGTCTTCCTGGGCCACTTCGCCTCGGACGCGCAGACGGCGATGACCTCGTTCGTGCTGCTGCTCACCGCGATCGGCACCCCGTGGGCGGTGATCACCCTGATCGGGCACGCGCGCTGCGGGGGCGTCTACGACCCGGAGGCGCTCCAGGTCTACAACCGGCGCTCGCGCGGCGGGATCTACTGGTACGCGGCGGGCTGGCACCCGCGCGCCACCGCCTCCTGGGCGATCGGCGCGGCGGTCGGCCTGGCCGCGGTGTCGACGCCGCTCTACGAGGGGCCGCTGCTCGCCCTGACGGGCGGGGTCGACTGCAGCTTCGTGCTCTCGGGGATCGTGGGCGGCGCGCTGTACGCCGTACTGACGCCGAACGGGGCCCCCGGGACCGTGACGGCCCCGGAGACCCCGCTGCGGGTGGAGTCGTAAGGGCTAGCCCAGCTCGTGCATCCAGCCGTGGGTGTCCGCGGCCCGGCCGGTCTGGACGGCGAGGAGCGCCTCGCGCAGCTTCATCGTGACCGCGCCGGGCTCGCCGCCCGACTGGGTCCACTCGCCGCGCTCGGACTTGACCGTGCCGACCGGGGTGATGACGGCGGCGGTGCCGCAGGCGAAGACCTCGGTCAGGGTGCCGTTCTCGCTGTCGGCCTGCCACTGGTCGATGGAGACGCGGCCCTCCTCGGCCTCCAGGCCCAGGTCGGCGGCGAGCTTGAGCAGGGAGTCGCGGGTGATGCCGGCGAGCAGCGAGCCGGTGAGGGTGGGGGTGACGATCTTGTTGCCGTACACGAAGTACAGGTTCATGCCGCCGAGCTCCTCGACCCACTTGTGCTCGACGGCGTCGAGGTAGGCGACCTGGTCGCAGCCCTTGGCCGCCGCCTCGGCCTGCGCGAGCAGGGAGGCCGCGTAGTTGCCGCCGGTCTTGGCGTCGCCGACGCCGCCGGGGACCGCGCGGACGCGGTTCTCGGAGAGCCAGATGGAGACGGGCTTCACGCCGCCGGGGAAGTACGGGCCGGCCGGGGAGGCGATGACGACGAAGAGGTACTCGTTCGCCGGGCGGACGCCCAGGCCGACCTCGGTCGCGATCATGAACGGGCGCAGGTAGAGCGAGGCCTCGCCGCCGTGCTCCGGGACCCACGCCTTGTCGTGCTGGACGAGGACGTCACAGGCCTCGACGAAGGTCTCGACGGGCAGCTCGGGCATGGCCAGGCGGCGGGCGGAGGCCTGGAAGCGGCGGGCGTTGGCGTCGGGACGGAAGCTGGCGACCGAGCCGTCGGGGCGGCGGTAGGCCTTCAGGCCCTCGAAGATCTCCTGCGCGTAGTGCAGGACGTTGGTGGCCGGGTCGAGCGCGAGCGGGCCGTACGGGACGAGCTGGGCGTCGTGCCAGCCGCGGCCCTCGGTCCACCGGATGGTGACCATGTGGTCGGTGAAGTGGCGGCCGAATCCCGGGTTGGCCAGGATCGCCTCGCGCTCCGCGTCGGACAGCGGGCTGGAGGAGGGCTTGAGCTCGATCGTGGGCGTCGTCATGAGTGCGTGTCCTTCACCGGTCGTGTGGGGAGGACCGCGCGCGTACGCCGCCGTCGGAGACGTTCGTCCCCGGCGGGGTGGACGTCCGGGCATGCCCGCATGCCGCGGCCCCACGTTCGATTATCGCTCGCGGGGACCGGTGCGGGAAACGGGTGTGCGCGGTCCGGGAGGGAAGAGGGGTGCGCTCCCGGTGGCCGCGCAGGAGACAGCCGCCGGGCGCTGTGCGACCCGGCGGCTGTCTGGTGTCAGTCGGCGCGGGTCAGCTCGCTACTCGCGCGGCGAGCGCGTCGCCGATCTCGTCCGTGGTGCGGACGGCGTCGCCGCGCTCGGTGAGGTCGGCGGCGACGGCCTCCTCGACGCGGACGGCCTCGGTCTCGTAACCGAGGTGGCGCAGGAGGAGGGCGACGGAGAGGACGGTGGCCGTGGGGTCGGCCTTGCCCTGGCCCGCGATGTCCGGCGCGGAGCCGTGGACCGGCTCGAACATGGACGGGAAGGCGCCGCTCGGGTTGATGTTGCCCGAGGCGGCGACGCCGATGCCGCCGGAGACGGCCGCGGCGAGGTCGGTGATGATGTCGCCGAAGAGGTTGTCGGTGACGATCACGTCGAAGCGGGCCGGGTCTGTGACGAGGAAGATCGTCGCGGCGTCGACGTGCAGGTAGTCGGTGGTGACCTCGGGGAACTCCGCGGCCACGCGGTGGAAGGTGTCCGTCCACAGGTGGCCGGCGAAGGTCAGCACGTTGTTCTTGTGGACCAGCGTGAGCTTCTTGCGCGGGCGGGCCTGGGCGCGGGCGAAGGCGTCCCGGACCACGCGCTCGACGCCGAAGGCGGTGTTGACCGAGACCTCGGTGGCGACCTCGTGCGGGGTGCCCTTGCGGATGGTGCCGCCGTTGCCGGTGTACGGGCCCTCGGTGCCCTCGCGGACCACGACGAAGTCGATCTCGGGCTGGCCGGCGAGCGGGGTGGCGACGCCGGGGAGCAGCTTCGAGGGCCGCAGGTTCACGTGGTGGTCGAAGGCGAAGCGGAGCTTCAGGAGGAAGCCGCGCTCCAGGACGCCGGAGGGCACCGACGGGTCGCCGATGGCACCGAGCAGGATGGCGTCGTGCTTCTTGAGGGAGTCGAGGTCGGCGTCGGTGAGGGTCTCACCGGTGGCGTGGTAGCGCTTGGCGCCGAAGTCGTACTCCTCGGTCTCCAGCTTCACGTCCCGGGGAAGGACGGCCGAGAGGACCTTGAGGCCCTGGGCCACGACCTCCTGGCCGATGCCGTCGCCGGGGATGACTGCGAGATCGATGCTGTGAGACATGTCGGCACCCTACTGGTCGTCCCATCGTCTGACACGTCACGTCCACCATGTGGACGAACGTCCGAGGGGGGAGCGCTTGGTTCAGTGGCCGGTGGAGCCGCCGTTGTCACGGCGGTCGAGGGCGCGCTGGAGGGCGGCGGCGGCGTTCTGGCGGGCCTCGTCGGCGGGACGGGCGGCGGAGTGGCGGACGCGGCGGGCGGCCTGGGCGGCGATGGGGGCCATGGGGATCGACTCCTCGAGATCAGTGGTGATCCGGCGTACGGAGATCTGCGACGTACGGGACCGGTGGCGATCCGCGACCGGTGACGGCCGGGGAACGGTGGAGGTCGGCGACGTGCGGGGATCAGTGGTGATCGAAGGCGCCGGAAGGGGCGGGGAGCGCCGCCGCGGGGGTTGCCCGCACGAGGCGTCGCGCTCTCGACCGCCATTCGCTGATGAAGCGAGACGTTCGGCTCCTACAAAGCTAGGGCAGGGCGCCGCATCTGTCTCCACAATTACTCGGACTTCCTACTATCTGAGACGGCGGGGCACCGAGGGTCGCCCCGCGACGGCCCGCGACTCCGATACGCCCCCTTGAGTCGGCACACCCACCTAGGTTGTCTTCCTACCTAGGTAGTGGTGGAATGTGCCCATGGCCGCAGACCGCAGATCCAGCTGGCTCAAGGGAGTCCTCGACCTGCTCGTCCTCTCCTGCCTGACCGACGGCGAGAGTTACGGGTACGAGATCGCGAAGGCGCTCGCCGGGGCGGGCCTGGGCGAGATCAAGGGCGGGACGCTCTATCCCGTGCTGAACCGCCTGGAGGAGGCCGGTCTGGTGGAGGCCGAGTTCCGCGCCGCCGAGCGCGGGCCGGGCCGCCGCTACTACCGGCTCACCGGGCCGGGCCGGGAGCACCTGGCGGCCGAGGGCGCGGCCTGGAGCGAGTTCCACCGGGCCGTACGGACGCGACTGCACGCAGGGGGAGCAGCACCATGACCACCGACGCCTACTTCGAGGAACTGACGGGCGCGCTGCGCGCGGCGGACGTGCCCGGGGAGCAGATCGACCGGACCGTCGCCGAGCTGCGCGGGCACCTCGCGGAGACAGGGACCGCGCCGGAGGAGGAGTTCGGGCCCGCCGCGCGGTTCGCGGCCCGGCTCGGCGGGCTCGCCCCGGCCCCCGGGGAGCCGGACGGGGCGGCGGAGCACTGGACGTGGACCGCGGACCTCTTCAACGACCGCCGGATGCTGGCCGTCCACGGGGACCAGGGGTGGGAGGTGGAGTCCCTGGACGCGGTCGGCCGGTTCGTCTGCCGCCGGACGCCGGGGGCCGCGCTCGCCTGGGAGTACCGGCGCGAGGTGATCACGGACCGCCGCCGCGCGCAGGTCCTGGAGGAGCTGGAGCCGGAGGGCTGGGAGCTCTGCGGCGAGTGGCTGACGTACGGCTACTTCAAGCGCCCGAAGGCGGCGACCACGGGGCCCGAAGGGCGCCTGGAGGTGCTGCCGGCCCGCCCGCACGGGTGGCTGTTCCTCAGCCGCCGGGGCAAAGCGCTGCTGGTGGTCTGGGCGATCGCCGTCCTCGCCTGCCTGACGGTGGCCCTGAGCGGCCTCGGACTGCCGGGCTGCACGATCGCGCTGTTCGGCTTCAGCTACGCGATCAGCATGACGTACATGACGAAGAAGGGGACGGAGAAGGGCCGGGTCCACGCGGACCGCGCGGCGACGGGGAACGACGGGAGCTGACGCCCCTCTCCCCCTGACGCCCCCTCCCCCTGACACCCCTTTCCCCCTGACACCCCTCTCCCCCTCTTAGGTCACGTCGCCGTCCCGCCAGTCGAAGACGAGCGGGACGGCGGGGTCCGGCAGGGACCCCGTGCCCGCCGGGCGCAGGAAGACGCCCCCCTCCTCCTCCGGGAGGTGGACGATCCCGTCGGGCGTGAGCGCCTCGACGCGCCCCTCCCAGAGCTGCCAGCCGCGCCCCCGGTAGAGGGCGGCGCCCGCGTCCGAGGCGGCGAGCGCCCCGAAGGCGTACGCCCCGTCGATCACGCGCTCCAGCTCGGCCATGACCGCCCCGCCGAGTCCCTCGCGGCGCAGGTCGGCCCGGACGGCGACCCCCTCCACGTACCCGACGCGGTGCGAGCGCCCCCCGTGGAGCAGCCGGCGCATGACGACGGCGCCGTGGGCGGCGATCCCCCGCCCGTCCTCGATCCAGGCGTGGAGGCCGCCGAGGGTGTGGTCCCAGTCCTCGTCGTCGAAGTTCCCCTCGAAGGCGAGGTCGAGCATCTCGCGTACGGAGCGGAGCCGGGCGGCTCCGAGTTCATGGGTGGGCGCGGTCCTCACGGTCATGCGCCTCACCCTTCCACACCCGCCTAACTATCGAAAGTGAATTGACAGGTTACTCCCGGCCTGCTGGAATCACCCCGTCGACACCTAACCATTCATTCGCTTGCAAGGGGTTAGAAGATGTCCGTACTGCCGACCCACCACCGCACCGTCACCGTCCGCGGGCACGAGATCGCCTACCGGGAGGCGGGCCCGGCCGACGCCCCCGCGCTGCTCCTGCTGCACGGCTTCCCGACCAGCTCGCACATGTTCCGCGACCTGATCCCGCTGCTGGCCGACCGCTACCACCTGATCGCCCCCGACCACCTGGGCTTCGGCCGCAGCGCCGCGCCCTCCGCCGACGACTTCGCCTACTCCTTCGCCGAACTGGCGTCGCTCACCGCCGAGTTCACGGAGGCCGTCGGCCTGGACCGGTTCGCGCTCTACGTCCAGGACTACGGCGCCCCCATCGGCCTCCGGCTCGCCCTCGCCCACCCCGAGCGGATCACCGCGATCGTCACCCAGAACGGCAACGCGTACGAGGAGGGGCTCGGCGCCGAGGCCTGGGCCCCGGTCCTCGCCCTGATCGAGGAGCGCACCCCGGAGACCGAGGAGCCGGTCCGCGCCATCCGCTCCCTCGACGGCATCCGGTGGCAGTACGAGACGGGCGTCCCCGCCGAGTACCGCGATCTCCTCAGCCCCGACGCCTGGCACCACGACGCCGCCCTGATGGCCCGCGAGGGCCAGGACGGCGTCCAGCTGGCCCTGATCACCGACTACGGCTCCAACTTCGCCCTCTACCCGGCCTTCCAGGAGTACTTCCGCACCTCCCGGGTCCCCCTCCTCGCCGTCTGGGGCGAGGGCGACCAGGTCTTCGTCCCGGCGGGCGCCGAGGCCTTCCGCCGCGACCTCCCGGACGCCGAGGTCCACCTCCTGCCCACCGGCCACTTCGCCCTGGAGACCCACGCGCCGCGGATCGCCGCGCTGATCGACGGCTTCCTCGCGCGGCGCGTCCTCGTCAGGCCGTAGCCTTCTCCAGGTCGCGGGCCATGCGCTCCACCCAGTCGGTGAAGCCCTCCCGGTGGCGGCCGTCACCCTCGATCAGGGCCGCGACCTGCGCGTCCGTGAGCCGGTCGGGTCCCGACCCGGTCAGCAACCGGTGCAGCTCCTTCATCAGGGACGTCATCCGCAACGCGTCGAGGTGCTCGATCGCGTCGACCCCGTGTCCGGGGCCGAGGGTCGTCGAACCGGGCATGTCGTGCCTCCTCACCGATCCCCCTCCCAGCAGCGTAAGCCTCCCGCAGGAGAACCGCCCCCGACCTCGGTTGGGGGACCGGGGTCGGGGGCGGTGTCGGGGGCCTGCCCGGAGGGGCAGGGGCTGTCCCGGGGGGGGGACAGCGGCCGCTCGCGCGGCGGGCGGGCGTCAGCCCATGTGCGGGTAGCCGTACTCGGTCGGCGGGACCAGCGTCTCCTTGATCGCGCGGGTCAGCGTCCAGCGCATCAGGTTCTGCGGGGCGCCGGCCTTGTCGTCGGTGCCGGAGGCGCGGCCGCCGCCGAAGGGCTGCTGGCCGACGACGGCGCCGGTCGACTTGTCGTTGATGTAGAAGTTGCCCGCGGCGTAGCGGAGCTTCTCCATCGTGTACGCGGCGGCGGCGCGGTCGTTGGCGATGACCGAGCCGGTGAGCGCGTAGTCCGAGACCGACTCCATCTGGGTCAGCATCTCGTCGTACTTGTCGTCCTCATAGACATGGACGGCGAGGATCGGACCGAAGTACTCGGTCGTGAAGACCTCGTTCTCCGGGTCGGTGCACTCGATGACGGTCGGACGGACGAAGTAGCCGACCGAGTCGTCGTAGGTGCCGCCCGCGACGATCGTGCACGCCGGGTCGGACTTGGCGCGGTCGATCGCCGCCTTGTTCTTGGCGAACGAGCGGTCGTCGATGACGGCGCCGATGAAGTTCGACAGGTCGGTGACGTCACCCATGGTGATGCCGTCGACCTCGGCCGCGAACTCCTCCTTGAAGCCGTCGTTCCAGATCGAGGCCGGGACGTACGCGCGCGAGGACGCGGAGCACTTCTGGCCCTGGTACTCGAAGGAGCCGCGGGTCAGCGCGGTCTTCAGGACGGCGCGGTCGGCGCTGGGGTGGGCGACGACGAAGTCCTTGCCGCCGGTCTCGCCGACGATCCGCGGGTACGAGCGGTAGTTCTCGATGTTGTTGCCGACCGTCTTCCACAGGTGCTGGAAGGTCTTGGTCGAGCCGGTGAAGTGGATGCCGGCCAGGTCGCGGTGGTTCAGGGCCACCTCGGAGACGGCGATGCCGTCGCCGGTCACCAGGTTGATGACGCCCTTGGGCAGGCCGGCCTCCTCCAGGAGCTCCATGAGGAGCACGGCGGCGTGGGTCTGCGTCGGGGACGGCTTCCAGACCACCACGTTGCCCATGAGGGCGGGGGCGGTGGGCAGGTTGCCCGCGATGGCCGTGAAGTTGAACGGCGTGATCGCGTAGACGAAGCCCTCCAGCGGGCGGTGGTCCAGGCGGTTCCAGACGCCCGGCGAGTTGGCCGGGGGCTGCTCGGCCAGGATCTGGCGGGCGTACGCCACGTTGAAGCGCCAGAAGTCGACGAGCTCGCACGGGGTGTCGATCTCGGCCTGCTGGGCGGTCTTGGACTGGCCGAGCATGGTGGACGCGGCCAGCGTCTCGCGCCACGGACCGGCGAGCAGCTCGGCGGCGCGCAGGATGATCGCGGCGCGGTCGTCGAAGGACATCGCGCGCCAGGCCGGGGCGGCGGCCAGGGCGGCGTCGATCGCGTCCTGGGCGTCCTGCTGCGTGGCGCCCCGGAAGGTGCCGATGACGGCCCGGTGGTTGTGCGGCTGGACGACCTCGAACTCCTCGCCGCCGCCCAGGCGCTTCACGCCGCCGATGGTCATCGGCAGCTCGCGCGGGTTCTCGGCCAGCTCCTTGAGCTTGAGCTCCAGACGGGCGCGCTCGGGGGAGCCGGGGGCGTAGCCGTGCACCGGCTCGTTGACGGGAGTGGGGACCTGGGTCACAGCGTCCATGAGTCTCTGTACTCCTTCGGAGGGGTGGTGGGGCTCAGCCCTTGGTGAGGATGGAGCGGACGAAGAAGAGGAGGTTGGCCGGCTTCTCCGCCAGGCGGCGCATGAAGTAGCCGTACCAGTCGGTGCCGTACGCGGTGTAGACGCGCATGCGGTGCCCCTCGGCGGCGAGGCGGTTCTGCTCCTCGCTCCGGATGCCGTACAGCATCTGGAACTCGTACTCGTCCGGCTTGCGCCCGGCGCGGCGGGCCAGCTCCTGGCCGACGGAGATCAGGCGCGGGTCGTGGGACCCGATCATCGGGTAGCCCTTGCCCTCCATCAGGATCTTCATGATCCGGACGTACGCCTTGTCGATCTCCGGCTTGTCCTGGATCGCGACGGAGGCGGGCTCCTTGTAGGCGCCCTTCACGATCCGGACGCGGGAGCCGTTCGCGGCGAGGCGGCGGGCGTCGTCCTCGGTGCGGAAGAGGTACGCCTGGATGACGCAGCCGGTCTGCGGGAAGTCCTTCCGCAGCTCCTCGTGGATGGCGAACATCGAGTCGAGGGTGGTGTGGTCCTCGGCGTCCAGGGTGACGGTGGTGCCGATCTCGGCGGCGGCCTCGACGACCGGCCGGACGTTGGCGAGCGCCAGCTCGTGCCCGTTGTCGAGCGACTGGCCGAACATCGACAGCTTCACGGACATCTCGGCGCGCTCGCCGAGGCCCAGCTCCTTCAGGCGGCCGATCAGCTCCAGGTAGGCGTCCCGGGCGGCGTGCGACTGCTCGACGGTGGTGATGTCCTCGCCGACGACATCGAGGGTGACCTCCAGGCCGCGCTCGCTCAGCTCCCGCACGATCGGGACGACGTCGTCCACGGTCTCGCCGGCGATGAAGCGTGCCACGACCTGCTTGGTCCCGGGCGCGGCCGACACGAAACGGCGCATCTTGTCGCTGCGCGACGCGGCGAGGATCACGGGACCCAGCACGGGGCACCTCCAGAGGGCAAGGGTAGAACGGGGCCGTACCCGGATGAGGCTCACGAAGCAAGCGAACCGGAACAGCACGGATAACCACTGTGAAACCTACGAATCGCTCCGATCGTCCGCCACCTACACCTGTCACGCATCCGTGGCCCGCCTCTCATACACCTGTCTGAGAGGGTGCGAGAATGGGTCGGTGAAGGGCGATTACCAAGACCTGGTGGACGAGATCTCCGCGCTCCTCGGGGCCCCGGCGACGCTGGAGAACCGCGACTTCGGCCTGATCGCCTTCGGCGCCCACGACAGCGACGACGACACCGCGATGGACCCGGTCCGGACGCGGTCGATCCTGACCCGGCGGTCCACCCCGGCGGTCCGCGCCTGGTTCGAGGGCTTCGGCATCACCCGGGCGGAGGGCCCGGTCCGCATCCCCGCCTCCCCGGACGCGGGCGTCTTCCGGGACCGCATCTGCCTTCCCGTACGCCATCGGGGCGTCGTCCTCGGGTACGTGTGGCTGCTCGACGCCGAACCGGGGCCCCCGCCCGAGCGGCTGGCGGCGGCCATGGAGGTGGCCGCCCGGATCGGCGGGCTCCTCGCGGACGAGGAGCGGGCGGGCGCGGACCTCTCGCGCGAGTTCGCCGCCGCCCTGACCGCCGGGCGCGGCTGGCAGAGCGACATGGCCGTCGCGGCGCTGCGGGCGGCCCTGGGACCCAGCGCGGACGGGCTGCACGCCGTCGTCTGCGTGACCCCGTGGCAGGGCGAGGCCCCCTCGGTACGGGCCGTGCCCGGCGCGGCGGCGGTCGCCGCCCTCCCGGACGCCGCGTCCCTCGCCGTCCTCGTGCGGCTGCGCACGGCCGAGGACCCCTCCCCCGCCCGCTCGGCCGCCGAGCGGCTGCGGGGGGACGCCCCGGCCGGGATCGCCACCCCCCGGCGGGGCCTCGGGGAGCTCCCGGCGGCCTGGCGGGAGGCGAGCACGGCGGCCCGTGCCGCGACGGCGCAGCCGAGGCTGGGCCCGGTCGCGGAGTGGGCGGGCATCGGCCCGTACCGCCTCCTGGCGGCGCTCTACCACCCCGAGGTCGACCCGGCCGTCGCGCCGCTGCTCGCCCCCGCCCACACGGAACTGGCCCGCACGGCCGAGGCGTACCTCGACCACGCGGGCCAGGCGGGGCGCACGGCGGCGGCCCTGGGCATCCACCGGCAGACCCTCTACTACCGGCTGTCCCGGGTGGAGCAGCTCACCGGCCTGGACCTCGACGACGGCGAGGACCGGCTGCTGCTCCACATGTCCCTGAAGTCGGCCAGGCTCTAGGGCCTGTCCGGCGGATCAGGGTCGGGTAGGCCGCGGCGTCTGGTGCATGGGGTCTCCCCAGGCCCTCAAGGGCCTAGGGGAAGCATCGCAAGGCGCCGGAGCGGCTCGATAGCGGAGCTGTCGGGACGTTTCGGCAACGCGGCGAGGTACCGTGCCAGGCGCCGCGGCCCCGGCCATGATCCGCCGGCCAGGCTCTAGGTGTCCGGGCCCACCGGAGCGATTTATAGGATCTCCCCATGACCACGGGGAGTTGGACGCCGCCGACGGACACCGAGCGGCTGCTGCACGAGGCCGGGGCGCGGGGGGACCGGGGAGCCGTCCTGGACGCCCTCGGGCGGACGCGGCTGTACGTGCTCGTCGCACGGCTGCACGCCGACGCACCGGGCTCCGGGACGTTCCTCCTCCACCGGCGCGACAAGACCGCCCGGCGCACGGTCGTGCCGGTGCTGACCGAGGGCATGCTGCCGCCGTGGCACCCGGACTGGGTGTTCCGGCAGACCACCCTCGACGCGCTCGCCGGGACCTGGCCGCACGACAAGTGGTGGCTCGCGGTCAATCCGGACACTCCGTTCGAGGCCGCCCTGCCCGCCGGGGCCGCCGACCGGCAGGCCTGGCGGGAGGCGGGCCGGAGGGGCGGCGGGCCCGCGCGGCCGCGCCTGCTCACCCACGCCGGCGGGCACCTGCACGGACCGGTCGCGCACGCCCTCGCGCTCGGCGCGCACCTCGCCGTGCTCAACGGCCTGGTGTGGAACGGGCTCGGCGCGCAGTACGAGGACTACCCCACCGACGTGGCCCGGCTGCGCCGCCCCTGGGCCGTCCACCACCGGGCGGGCTTCCGGGAGACGCTGCGGACCCTGATCGCCACCCGTCTCGTCGGCCGGGTCCCCGAGTCCGTCCTGGGGATCCGGCACCGTCTCACCGCACGACTGGGCGGCGCCCCCACGGAGGAGCAGTGGGCGGCGGCGGTCGCCACCGCGTTCGATCCGGACGGCCTCCACGGCGAGCACCGGGCCGAAGCCGCGGAGTTCCTGCGCCGGATCGTCCACTACGAGGCCCGGTTCCGCGCCGACGGCCTCCTTCCGGCGAACGGCCGGGTCGACACCCTCGCCGCCTTCGACCACGGCCGCGCCGTGAACGTCGTCCGGCTGGCGCTCGGCGCGCGGTACTGCGACCCCCTGGAGGCGGAGCGGTCCGTGCTGCGGGTCGCCGAACCCGCCCGGCGGGCGTACGGATCGTGGGAGGCGTTCTCGCTCGGCTATCTGCTCGCCCGGCTGATCCACTTCGACGAGGACGGCGCCGAGTCGGCGTACCAGGAGTCCGTCGCCCTCCACCGCGCCCTCACCCGGACCCCTTCGAGCCCCTACCGGAACATCCCCTGGTCATGAGCCTTCACCACCCCTTCCCCGCCGCCCCGTGGATCCCGCCGTCCGAGACCGAGCAGGCGCTCCACGAGGCCGCGCTGCGCGGCGACGTCACGGAACAGATCCGCGTCCTCGCCGAGGCCGAACTCTTCATCGCCGCGCCCAAGGCCGAGGTGGACGCGCAGCTCGACACGGTCTACTGGCGTCCCCGGCAGGTGGCGAAGGACCTCTCCGTCCGTCCCGTCCTCACCCGGGGGATGCTGCCGCCCTGGCATCCGGACTGGGTGTTCCACCAGGTCAACCTCCGGTGGATCGCCGAGTTCCGCTGGAGCGATCCGCGGGTGCTCCTCGCGGTCAACGACGGGACCCCCGGGCGGTTGCTGCTGCCCGCCACGCCGGAGCACCGCGCGTGGTGGCTGCGCGCGTACGCCGAGAAGGAGCGGGGTCCGGGCAACCGTTTCACCGCCCTGCGCCACGGCCCCCTGCATGGCCCGCTGGCCTTCGGCCTCGCCTGCGGCGCCCATCTGGCGTTCGGCAACGGGGTGCCGTGGAACGACGTCGGCTCGGTCTACACGGGGTACACCGACGAGCTGGAGATGCTCCGCGACTCCTGGGGCGTCACCGACCGGGCGGGCTGGCGGGAGCAGCTGGACGCGCTGCTGGACGGGCGCAACAGCCCGCCGGAGCCGGACTTCGCCCTCCGGGTCCGCGAGGAGCTGCGGATCGGGCGGGGGACGGTGCCGTCGCCCGACGAGTGGCGCGAGACGGCCGCCGGGCACGCGCAGGACCTGGGCGCGGGCCCGGCCTCGGTGCGGCACGTCGAGGAACTGGTGCGCCGGATCCTGCGCTACGAGGCCCGGTTCCGCGCCGACGGCCTGCTGCCCCCGGAGGGACGGGTGCGCAAGACGGTCGCGTACGACTACGGCCGGGCGGTGAACATGGCCCGCTGGGGGCTCTCGACCCGGTTCTGCACCCCGCACGAGGCCGAGCAGGCCGTCGTCCACGCGGGCGCGCTGAGCAGGGCGGCCTACGGGTCCTGGGAGGACTTCTCTGCGGGGTACGCGCTGGGCAGGGTGCTGCGGTTCGACGGGGAGGAGTACGGCTCCTGGTACGAGGGCAACGTCGCCGGCCACCGCGTCCTCACCGCACACGAGGGCAGCCCCTGGAGACACCTCCCCTGGCGCTGAGGCGCCCGTCCCTCCGTCAGTCCCGCTCCCCCATCAGCACCTTGAGCCCCTCCGTGAGGTCGTCCGCCGTCGGGGCCGTCTCCGGGTCGACCATCCACTGGATCATGACGCCGGCCGCCAGGGCCTGGCAGAGCAGCCCGGCCACCCGGGCCTTCTCCGGTTCCTTCTCCGGGTCGATGCCGAGGAGCCCCTCGGCCATGCCGAGCCGGCCCTCCCGCTGCGGCCCCTTGATCGCCTCGCGCAGCCGCTCGTCGTCGTCGAGCCGGGTGACGACCTCGGTCCGGAGCTTCCAGACCGGGCGGCTCGCCTCCGCCGTCGCGACGACCCGCTCCCAGACGGCGCGGAAGCGCCCGTACGGGTCGGCCGGGAGTTCGTGCCCGGCGGGCTCCGCCGGGCCGATCCGGTCGCCCCACTCCTCGGTGAGGGCGAGGAAGGCCTGCTGGAGCAGGGCGTCCTTGGAGCCGTAGTGGTAGCCGATGGAGGCGAGGTTGGTGCCAGAGGCGGCGACGACGTCGCGCGCGGTGGTCCGTCCGTACCCCTTCTCCAGGAGACAGCGCTTGGCGCCTTCGAGGAGGTCTTCCTTGTGTCCCATGACAGCACCGTACCCGGCCGCTAGACGCTCGTATAAGACGAGCGTCCGGCAACCGGGTACGGGCGGCTCCGGCGCGTCAGATCAGGTTGACCGAGCGGGCCGAGTTGGCGCCGATCTCCGCCGAGATCTCCGAGAGCACCGTCGGCGGGACGGTGTCGTCCACGGTGAGCACGACGAGCGCCTCGCCGCCCTCCTCCGCGCGGGAGACCTGCATGCCGGCGATGTTCAGACCGGCCTCGCCGAGGATGCGGCCGACCGTGCCGACGACGCCCGGGCGGTCCTCGTAGCGCAGCACGACCATGTGGTCGGCGAGCGCCAGGTCCACGTCGTACTCGCCGACGGCGACGATCTTCTGGAGGTGCTTGGGGCCGGCCAGGGTGCCGGAGACCGAGACCTCCTCGCCGCTGCCGAGGGTGCCGCGCACGGTGACCACGTTGCGGTGGTCGGGCGACTCGGAGCTGGTGGTCAGGCGCACCTCGACGCCGCGCTCCTGCGCGAACAGCGGGGCGTTGACGTACGACACGGTCTCGTCGACCACGTCCTCGAACACGCCCTTGAGCGCGGAGAGTTCGAGCACCTTCACGTCGTGCTGGGTAATCTCGCCGTAGACCTCGACGTCGAGCCGGGCCGCGACCTCGCCCGCGAGGGCGGTGAAGATCCGGCCGAGCTTCTCGGCGAGCGGCAGACCGGGCTTGACGTCCTCGGCGATGACGCCGCCCTGGACGTTGACCGCGTCCGGGACCAGCTCGCCGGCGAGCGCCAGGCGCACCGAGCGGGCGACGGCGATGCCGGCCTTCTCCTGGGCCTCGTCCGTGGAGGCGCCGAGGTGCGGGGTGCAGACGACCTGGTCGAGCTCGAAGAGCGGGGAGTCCGTGCAGGGCTCCTTCGCGTAGACGTCGAGGCCGGCGCCGGCGACCCGGCCCTCCTTGAGCGCCGAGTACAGCGCCTCCTCGTCCACGATCCCGCCGCGCGCGGCGTTGACGATGCGGACGGAGGGCTTGACCTTGTGCAGCGCCTCGTCACCGATGAGACCGAGGGTCTCCGGGGTCTTCGGCAGGTGGACGGTGATGAAGTCCGCGACCTCCAGGAGCTCGTCCAGGGTCAGCAGCTTCACCCCCATCTGGGCGGCGCGGGCCGGCTGCACGTAGGGGTCGTACGCGACGATCTTCATGCCGAAGGCGGACATGCGCTGGGCGACCAGGACGCCGATGCGGCCGAGGCCGACGACGCCGAGGGTCTTCTCGCTCAGCTCGACGCCGGTGTACTTGGAGCGCTTCCACTCGCCGTTCTTCAGCGCCGTGTTGGCCTGCGGGATGTTGCGCGCGGTGGCGACGAGCAGACCGCACGCGAGCTCGGCGGCGGTGACGATGTTCGACGTCGGGGCGTTGACGACCATCACGCCGGCCTTGGTGGCGGCGGAGACGTCGACGTTGTCCAGGCCGACGCCGGCGCGGGCGACCACGCGCAGCTTCTGCGCGGCGGCGATGGCCTCGGCGTCGACCTTGGTGGCGGAACGGACCAGGATCGCGTCCACGTCCGCGAGGGCGGGGATCAGCTCGGCGCGGTCGGCGCCGTTGCAGTGCCGGATCTCGAAGTCCGGGCCCAGCGCGTCGACGGTGGCGGGCGACAGCTCTTCAGCGATGAGTACGACAGGTTTCGAGCTCACGTGAGTCCTCACAGGTCCAGTGCGGACGGCCGTCCCGACGGCCGCAGGCGGTGGAGGGGGCTTGCCGCGTGAAAGCGCACGACGCTGTGGGCCTGACGCGTATGTTGTTGAGAAGTGTAGTGGTGCGCGGGCGCCGTTCGTGCGCCTCGTCGGCAGGATCACCCGTCCGTGTTGGACGGTGTGTCCAACGACGCGGAACGGGGCCGGACGGTGTGTCCGGCCCCGTTCCGGAAGGCTTACGCCTCCTCGTCGTTCACCCAGCTCATGAGCTTGCGCAGCTCCTTGCCGGTGGTCTCCAGGAGGTGCTGCTCGTCCTGGGTCTTGTACTCGTTGTACTTCTTCAGGCCGCCGTGGTACTCGTCCATCCAGTTCTTGGCGAAGGTGCCGTCCTGGATGTCGGTGAGGACCTTCTTCATCTCGGCCTTGGTGGCGTCGGTGATGATGCGGGGGCCGGTGACGTAGTCGCCCCACTCGGCGGTCTCGGAGACCGACCAGCGCATCTTCTCCAGGCCGCCCTCGTACATGAGGTCGACGATCAGCTTCAGCTCGTGCAGGCACTCGAAGTAGGCGATCTCCGGCTGGTAGCCGGCCTCGACCAGGGTCTCGAAGCCGGCCTTGACCAGCGCCGAGGCACCGCCGCAGAGGACGGCCTGCTCGCCGAAGAGATCGGTCTCGGTCTCCTCGGTGAAGGTGGTCTTGATGACGCCGGCGCGGGTGCCGCCGATGGCCTTGGCGTACGAGAGCGCCAGGGCGAAGGCGTTGCCGGTCGCGTCCTGCTCGACGGCGGCGATCGCGGGGACGCCGCGGCCCTCCTCGTACTGGCGGCGGACCAGGTGGCCCGGGCCCTTCGGGGCGACCAGGGCGACGTCGACGCCGGCCGGGGGCTTGATGAAGCCGAAGCGGACGTTGAAGCCGTGCGCGAAGAAGAGGGCGTCGCCGTCGTTCAGGTTCGGGGCGATGGACTCCTCGTAGACCTGGGCCTGGATCGGGTCCGGGATGAGGATCATGATGACGTCGGCCTCGGCGGCGGCCTCGGCGGGCGTGACCACGCGCAGGCCCTGCTCCTCGGCCTTGGCCTTGGACTTGGAGCCCTCGTGCAGACCGACGCGGACGTCGACACCCGAGTCACGGAGCGACAGCGCGTGGGCGTGCCCCTGGCTGCCGTAACCGATCACCGCGACCTTGCGGCCCTGGATGATGGACAGGTCGGCGTCGGCGTCGTAGAACAGCTCGGCCACTGGGATTCTCCTTGGTGTGCTGGTGTTGCGTCCCACCGTACGGCGGGCGGGGGAAGGGAGGTCGTGCGGTCTCGTCAGGCGGAACGGGCGTACGGCTCAGGCGGAGCGGTCGAGGGACCGCAGGGACCGGTCCGTGATGGACCGGGCGCCACGCCCTATGGCGATCGTGCCGGACTGGACGAGCTCCTTGACGCCGAACTGCTCCAGCATCTTGAGCATGGCGTCCAGCTTGTCACTCGAACCGGTGGCCTCGATGGTGACGGCCTCGGGCGAGACGTCCACGGTCTTGGCGCGGAAGAGCTGGACGATCTCGACGATCTGGGAGCGGGTCTCGTTGTCGGCGCGGACCTTCACCAGGACGAGTTCGCGCTGGATCGCGGCGCTGGGCTCGAGTTCGACGATCTTCAGGACGTTGACCAGCTTGTTGAGCTGCTTGGTCACCTGCTCCAGGGGCAGGCCCTCGACGTTGACCACGATGGTGATGCGGGAGATGTCGGGGTGCTCGGTGACGCCGACGGCGAGCGAGTCGATGTTGAAGCCGCGGCGGGAGAACAGGGCGGCGATCCGGGCGAGGATGCCGGGCGTGTTCTCGACGAGGACGGAGAGCGTGTGCTTGGTGGACATGTCTGGGTCTCTTCCTTTTCGCTGTCGCTCTTCGTACTCAGTCGTCTTCGCCGTCGCCGAAGTCGGGGCGGACGCCCCGGGCGGCCATGACCTCGTCGTTGGAGGTGCCGGCGGCCACCATCGGCCAGACCTGGGCGTCCTCGTGGACGATGAAGTCGACGACGACCGGACGGTCGTTGATGGCGTTGGCCTCGGCGATGACCTTGTCCAGGTCGGCCGGGTCCTCACAGCGCAGGGCGACGCAGCCCATGGCCTCGGAGAGCTTGACGAAGTCGGGGACGCGGGTGCCC
Organism: Streptomyces sp. NPDC088915; assembly: GCF_044749825.1. Classification (NCBI taxonomy): domain Bacteria; kingdom Bacillati; phylum Actinomycetota; class Actinomycetes; order Kitasatosporales; family Streptomycetaceae; genus Streptomyces; species Streptomyces sp. NPDC088915. The sequence continues at coordinate 228,767 of NZ_JBIVIR010000003.1, read as the reverse complement.
CGGTTCGCCTTCTGCTCGTCCGGACCGGAGTGCAGGACGGTGTTGGAGTAGCGCTGGTTGTAGAAGAGGGTCTGCCACTGGCGGACCATCCCGAGGGCGCCGTTGTTGATGATGGCGACCTTGATCGGGATGTTGTTCAGGGCGCAGGTGGTGAGTTCCTGGTTGGTCATCTGGAAGCAGCCGTCGCCGTCGATCGCCCAGACGGGGCGGTCGGGCATGCCGGCCTTGGCGCCCATCGCGGCGGGGACCGCGTAGCCCATCGTCCCGGCGCCGCCGGAGTTCAGCCAGGTGGCCGGCTGCTCGTAGTCGATGAAGTGGGCGGCCCACATCTGGTGCTGGCCGACGCCCGCGGTGAAGATCGTGTCGTCGGGGGCGAGCTGTCCGATGCGCTGGATGACCTGCTGCGGCGAGAGGCTGCCGTCCTCCGGCAGGTCGTAGCCGAGCGGGTAGGTCTCGCGCCAGCGGTTCAGGTCGCTCCACCAGGCGCTGTAGTCGCCCTTGTTGCCCTCGCTGTGCTCGGCCTGGACGGCCTGGACCAGGTCGGCGATGACCTCGCGGGCGTCGCCGACGATCGGGACGTCGGCGGTGCGGTTCTTGCCGATCTCGGCCGGGTCGATGTCCGCGTGGACGACCTTGGCGTACGGGGCGAAGCTGTCGAGCTTGCCGGTGACGCGGTCGTCGAAGCGGGCGCCGAGGGCGACGATCAGGTCGGCCTTCTGCAGCGCGGTGACGGCGGTGACCGAACCGTGCATGCCCGGCATCCCCACGTGCAGCGGGTGGCTGTCGGGGAAGGCGCCGAGGGCCATCAGGGTGGTGGTGACCGGGGCGCCGGTGAGCTCGGCGAGGATCTTCAGCTCGGCGGTGGCGCCGGACTTGATGACGCCGCCGCCGACGTACAGGACGGGCCGCCTGGCGGCGCTGATCAGCTTGGCGGCCTCGCGGATCTGCTTGGCGTGCGGCTTGGTGACCGGGCGGTAGCCGGGCAGGTCGGTCTGCGGCGGCCAGCTGAAGGTGGTCTTCGCCTGGAGGGCGTCCTTGGCGATGTCGACCAGGACCGGGCCGGGGCGGCCGGTGGAGGCGATGTGGAAGGCCTCGGCGATCGTCCGCGGGATGTCCTCGGCCTTGGTGACCAGGAAGTTGTGCTTGGTGATGGGCATCGTGATGCCGCAGATGTCCGCCTCCTGGAAGGCGTCCGTGCCGATGGCCTTGGAGGCGACCTGGCCGGTGATCGCGACGAGCGGGACGGAGTCCATGTGCGCGTCGGCGATCGGGGTGACCAGGTTGGTCGCGCCGGGGCCGCTGGTGACCATGCAGACGCCGACCTTGCCGGTCGCCTGGGCGTAGCCGGTGGCGGCGTGGCCCGCGCCCTGCTCGTGGCGGACCAGGATGTGGCGCACCTTCTGCGAGTCCATCAGCGGGTCGTAGGCCGGGAGGATGCAGCCACCGGGGAGACCGAAGATGGTGTCCGCGCCCACCTCTTCGAGAGAACGGATGAGGGACTGCGCGCCCGTGACGTGCTCGACGGGGGAGGTCGTCGCGCCGTTGCGGGGCCGCGGCTGCGGATGGTGCCCGGTGGCCTGCTCGGTCATCAGCATCTCTTCTCGAAGCAGAGGGTTGGTGCGAGGGTTTTTGCGAGGTGTTTTACGAGGGTTTAAGGCGATTTCAAAGTGAGCCGGTGCAACAAAAAACCCCTCGTGCCGTGAGGCAAGCGAGGGGAGCGCGTCGGGTGCGTTCTAAGCCGGGCCTACGGTGGCCCTGCTTCAGCCGACGCGCTGTCCAAGTACGAGAATTCGGGTGCGCATGGCACTGACCCTCTCCCTCAGCCCACTTCACTGTCAAGTGGGTGGGACGGGCGTCTCACTATTCGAGCCGATCGGGGGTCGGTTTCCGACAGGCACGGGGACCGCCCCGGGCAGCGGGTACTCGTCCCGGACCAGGGCCCTGCGCAGCCGGTACTCGTCGAGCGGGCCCGAGAAGGCCATGCCCTGGGCGTGGGTGCAGCCCATGGCGCGCAGGGCGACGACCTGCTCCGGGACGTCCACGCCATCGGCGACGGTCCGCAGGCCCAGGTCGCCGGCGAGGCGGAGCACCCCGCGGGTGATCTTGCGGAGCCGGGCGGACTCCACCACGCCCTCGACGAGCCCCCGGTCCAGTTTCAGTATGTCGACGGGGAGCCGCCGCAGGGCGTTGACCGCCACGTGTCCGCTGCCGAAGCCGTCGAGCGCGATCCGCACCCCGAGCCTGCGCAGGGCGGCCAGGCGCTGCTCCAGCTCGTCGAGCGGGATCCGGGGGTCGCTGTCGGCGAGCTCGACGATCAGCGAGCCGGACGGGAGGCCGTGCCGGGTGAGCAGGGACTCCACGGAGCCGAGCGGCAGCGAGCGGTCCAGGAGGCGGCGGGCGGAGAGCCGGATGGAGACCGGGGTGCGATGGCCGATTCCCGCCCGTTCGGCGGCCTGCTCCACGGCCTCCTCCAGGAGCCAGCGGCCGAGCTCGGCGGTGCGCTCGCCGTCGTCGGTGACGCGGAGGTACTCGGCGGGGGTGAAGAGGATCCCCTGGGCGGAGCGCCAGCGGGCCTGGGCGCTGACGGCGGCGATGCGGCCGGTGGCGAGGTCGACGACCGGCTGGTGGAGCAGGGCGAACTCGCCGTCGTGGAGGGCGGTGCGCAGCCGGGCGGCCAGCTCGGTCCGCCGGACGACCTCGGCCTGCATCTGGGGGGCGTAGAGCTCGACGCGGTCCTTGCCGGCGGCCTTGGCGCGGTACATGGCGAGGTCGGCGTTGCGCAGCAGGTCGCCGGCGTCGATGCCGGGCTCGGCGAAGGCGACGCCGATGGAGGCGGCGACCCGCACCTCCTGGCCGCCGTCCAGGCGGTACGGCCGGGAGAGCGTGAGCCTGAGCCGGTCGGCGATCTCCTGGACCTGGTTCCTGCGGGCCGTGCGGTCGCGGCCGCCGTCGCCGAGGATGAGGGCGGCGAACTCGTCGCCGCCGAGCCGGGCGGCCGTGTCCCCGGTCCGCACGGAGTCGTGGAGGCGGCGGGCGGCCTGGACGAGGAGGTCGTCGCCGGCCTGGTGGCCGAGGCGGTCGTTGACCGCCTTGAAGCCGTCGAGGTCGATGAAGAGCACGGCGGTGCCGGGGTCGGAGGCGCGGCGGCCGCCGAGGGCCTGGCGGACCCGCCGGGTGAAGAGGGCCCGGTTGGGCAGGTCGGTGAGCGGGTCGTGCTCGGCGTTGTGCTGGAGCTGGGCCTGGAGCCGGACGCGCTCGGTGACGTCCCGGCTGTTGAAGAGCAGGCCGCCCTGGTGGCGGTTGACGGTCGACTCGACGTGGAGCCAGTCCTCCCCGTGGCCGGAGCGGAAGCGGCACTCGATCCGGGTGGTGGGCTCCTCGGCGGGCGAGGCGGCCAGGAAGCGCCGCACCTCGTGGACGACGGCGCCGAGGTCGTCGGGGTGGATGAGAGCGGCGAGCTCGGTGCCGATGAGCTCGTCGGCGTCCCGCCCGTACACCCCGGAGGCGGCGGGGCTGACGTAGTGGAGCCGGCCGTTGGGCGCGGCGATCATGATGACGTCGCTGGAGCCCTGCACGAGCGACCTGAAGTGGTTCTCCTTGTGGGCCAGCTCGTGGGTGAGGGCGATGTTGTCGAGGAGCATGATGCCCTGCCGCACGACGAGGGCGAGCACCACCGCGCAGCCGGTGAGGACGACGACGCGGTCGACCCGGCGCCCCTCCACCACGTTGTAGAGGATCCCGAGGGTGCAGACGGCGGCGGCGAGGTACGGGGTGAGGGCGGCGAGCGAGCCGGCGACCGGGCGGCTGTGGAGCCCCTGGCCGCGCGCGGCGGCGGCGCCGTCCGGGAGCCGGCGGACCCCCCAGGGCGCGTAGGCGAGCAGCAGGGACCCGGCGAACCAGCCGGCGTCGAGGAGCTGGCCGGAGGCGTAGTTCTCGCGGAGCAGCGGCGAGGTGAACAGGGCGTCGCACAGGACGGTGAGCGCGAGGGCGGCGATCGCGGTGTTGGTCGCGGAGCGGTTCGCCTGCGCGCGCCGGAAGTGCAGGACGAGCACCATGCTGACGAGGACGATGTCGAGCAGGGGGTACGCGAGGGAGAGCGCGGCCCGGGCGACGGACTCGCCCTCGACGTGGGCGGTGCGGGCGAGGGCCAGGCTCCAGGAGAGGGTGAGCAGGGAGCCGCCGATGAGCCAGGTGTCGAGGGCCAGGCAGACCCAGCCGGCCCGGTTGGCCGGCTTCTTGGCCAGGACGAGGAGGCCGACGATGGCGGGCGGCGCGAAGAGCAGGAAGAAGAGGTTGGCGACGGAGAAGTCCGGCACCTCGGTGCGCAGGACGACCTCGTACCAGCCCCACACGGCGTTGCCCGCGGCGGCCATGAACGAGGAGAAGGCGAAGAGCAGCCAGGCGGGGCGGGCGCTGGTGCGGTGGGCCCGGGCGTAGAGGTAGCAGGAGATCGCGGCGGTGAGGGCGGCGGCGCTCAGTCCGAAGTCGCCCATGAAGAGCGCCGTCTCCGGCGAGCCCCAGCCGAGGGAGGCGCCGGTCGTGTAGCCCGCGCACAGGAGTCCCAGGGCGATCTGGGCGAGGACCGCCCCGGTGCCGGGGCGGGCGGCGGGCGGGGGCCCCGGGGCCTTGTCGGCGACGGGGCGGCGTGCGAGGACGGCCCCGGGCGCGCTCACCGGGCCCTCCGGTGCCGGGCTCCCGCACGCGGCCGCGTCGTGCGGCCGGGCGGGCGGCTCGTCGGCACTCCCGGGGGCGTGCCCGTCGCAGTCGTGGGGGCCGGGGGCGGCGCCGCGGCCCGGGGGCGCGACGCCGGCCACCGCGCACCCGCCGGGGTCCGGCGGCCCCGTACGGCCCGGCGTAAGGTGCGGCGCGGCCTGGTCCGGCACCGCGCACACGAGGCCGGCGGCGAGGCGCGGAAGGCCGGCGGACGGCGGCGCCGTCGCGTCGGATCGTCGGTCCTCAGGCCGTGCTCCACCCGTCGCCCCCCTCGGAATCTGATGTCCCGTCACTTCGCTCCCCGGCGTCAGCCCGTACTCGACGCAGTCCCCCGCTCTGGGACGATACACCAGGTTGGTCACTCAGGGACAGGGTCGCAGTACTCTCCGTGACGGGCCCGGGGGTTGTGCCCGGATGCGCCCGGCGTGCGCCGGGCGGCCGCGGCGCACGGGCGCGGCTCAGCCGGTGGTGAGGAGGACGTTGGCCAGGTCCTCCCCCGCCGCGAACCGCCGCACCTGTCCCGCGATCAGCCGCTTCGCCCTCGGCATGAAGGCGGAGGTGGAACCGCCCACATGGGGACTGATCAGGACACCGGGAGCGTGCCACAAAGGATGCCCGGCCGGCAGCGGTTCCGGGTCGGTGACGTCGAGCGCCGCCGTGATCCTGCCGCTCTCGACCTCCTTGAGCAGGGCGTCCGTGTCGACGACGGGGCCCCGGGCGATGTTCACGAGGAGCGCCCCGTCCTTCATCCGCGCGAGGAACCCGGCGTCGGCGAGACGCCTGGTCGCGGGCGTGAGCGGAGTGGAGAGGACCACCACGTCCGCCTCCGGGAGGAGCGCCGGCAGGTCGCTCAGGGCGTGGACCGGGCCGCGCCCTGTGGTGCGTGCGGAGCGTGCGACGCGCGCCACCCGCGCGCACTCGAAGGGTGCAAGCCGGTCCTCGACGGCGGCGCCGATCGAGCCGTACCCGACGATCAGGACGGACTTGTCGGCGAGCGCCGGGTAGAAGCCGGCCCGCCACTCCTCGGCGTCCTGGCCGCGCACGAATCCGGGAATCCCGCGCAGCGAGGCCAGGATCAGGGCGAGCGCGAGTTCGGCGGTGCTGGCCTCGTGGACGCCCTTGGCGTTGCACAGGGCGACGCCGGGCCGCAGCGATCCGATGCCGGGGGTGACGTGGTCGATGCCCGCGGAGAGGGTCTGCACGACCCGGACCGAGGTCATCGCGGCCAGCGGCCGGACGGCGATCTCCGAGCCCTTCATGTACGGGACGACGTAGAAGGCACACTGCGCGGGATCGGCCGGGAACTCCGGTCCGCCGTCCCAGAAACGGTAGTTCAGGCCCGACCCGCCCGGCTCGGGGAGATCCTCGATCTCGTCCGCGGGAATCGGAAGCCACACGTCAGCGGTCGTGTCTTCGCATCTCATGTCCGGGAGGCTATGCGAAGAATCCCGTGCCCCATTGGTTACTTTGGGGGACGGCACAGGGAGGGGTACCGGCAGGTGGAGCGCAGGACTATCGGGGCGACGGCGCTCGACGTGGGTGCGATCGGCCTGGGGTGCATGCCGATGAGCTGGGCGTACAGCCGTTCGCAACAACGCGGGGACCGCTCGCTGCGGACCGTGCACGCGGCCCTCGACGCCGGGGTGAACCTGCTCGACACCGCCGACATGTACGGCCCGTTCACCAACGAGCTGCTCGTGGGGCGGGTGTTGAAGGAGCGCCGGGCCGACGCGTTCGTCTCGACGAAGTGCGGGCTGCTCGTCGGCGACCAGCACGTGGTGGCCAACGGGCGCCCGGGGTACGTGCGTCGGGCCTGCGACGCCTCGCTGCGGCGGCTCCAGACCGATGTCATCGACCTGTACCAGCTGCACCGGGCGGATCCCGAGGTGCCGGTCGAGGAGACCTGGGGCGCGATGGCCGAGCTGGTGTCGGCGGGCAAGGTGCGGGCGCTCGGGCTCTGCGCCGTCGGCGCCCGGCCGGGGCGCCGGGGCACGGGCCGCGACGCCCACGAGGGAACGATCCGGCAGCTGGAGCGGATCCAGCAGGTCTTCCCGGTGGCGGCGGTGGAGGCCGAGCTGTCGGTGTGGTCGCAGGAGGCGCTGGCGCGGCTGCTGCCCTGGTGCGCGGCCCGGGGCGTCGGGTTCCTGGCGGCGATGCCGCTGGGCAGCGGCTTCCTGACCGGGACGCTGACCCCGGGCGGCGGTTTCGAGCCGGACGACCCGCGGGCCCGGCACCCCCGGTTCACGGCGGAGATGATGGCCGCGAACCAGCCGCTCGTGGCGGGCCTGCGGCGGGTGGCCGCGCGGCACGGGGCGGACGTCACCCCGGCGCAGGTGGCCCTGGCGTGGGTGCTCGGCCGGGGGCGGCACGTCGTGCCGGTGCCGGGGACGAAGCGGGAGCACTGGGCGGTGGAGAACGCGGCGGCGGCCTCGCTGCGGCTGACGGCGGAGGACCTGACGGAGATCGCGGCGCTCCCGGCGCCCCGGGGGTCCTGGGACTGAGCGGGTCGGGGCCGGGGAGGGACCGGGGCCGGACGAACCGGACCGGACGGACCGGGATCGGACGGCCCGGGACCGGACGGACCGGCGGGAACCCCGTCGGGTCGGGAGGTGTTCTCAGGGTAGGGATGCCGTTCGACCCGTCGAGCCCGCCGGATCCTCCGAAGGGGAGCCCGCCATGAAACGTCCTGTCGTCGTGAAGGCCCTGGGGGGCGTCGCCGCGCTGGTCCTGGCGGCGGGCTGCTCCTCGGGGGGCGCCGCTTCGGGGAGCGCCTCCTCGGGGAGCGCGCAGGAGCGCCCGGGAGCGGCCCCGCCGTCGTCGGCCTCCGCGCCCGCCTCCCCCTCCGCCCCGGCCCCGGCCGCCGCCGGGGTGACGGTGGCGGGGACGCTGACCGAGGGCCTGAAGTCGCCGTGGGGGCTCGCGGAGCTGCCCGGCGGGGACCTGCTCGTCTCCTCGCGGGACGAGCGGACGATCACCCGGATCGACGGGCGCACCGGCGCGAAGACGCCGCTCGGCGAGGTGCCGGGAGTCGTGCCGGGCGGTGAGGGCGGACTGCTCGGCCTCGCGTTCCGGGACGGCCGGGTGTACGCGTACCTGACGGCGGCCTCGGACAACCGGATCGTGCGCATGGCATACGGGGGCGGGGCCGGCGACCGGCTCGGCCCGCCGGAGGCGGTCCTGACCGGCATCCCCAAGGGGTTCACGCACAACGGCGGACGGATCGCGTTCGGCCCCGACGGGATGCTGTACGCGGGGACGGGCGAGACCGGCCGGACCGGCCTGGCGCAGGACCGGGAGTCGCTGGGCGGGAAGGTCCTGCGGATGACGCCGGAGGGCCGCCCGGCGCCCGGCAACCCCTTCCCGGACTCGGTCGTCTACTCGTACGGCCACCGGAACGTGCAGGGGCTCGCCTGGGACGCGGACGGGCGCCTGTGGGCGGCCGAGTTCGGACAGAACACCTGGGACGAGCTGAACCTGATCGCGGCCGGGCGGAACTACGGCTGGCCGGAGGCCGAGGGGAGGGCCGGGCGGGAGGGGTTCACGGACCCGGTGGCCCAGTGGCCGACCTCGGAGGCCTCCCCCAGCGGGATCGCGTACGCGAAGGGCGCGATCTGGATGGCCGGGCTCAGGGGCGAGCGGCTGTGGCGGATCCCGCTCTCCGGCGCGGAACGTTCCGGGGACCCCGAGGCGTTCCTCCGGGGCGACCACGGACGGCTGCGGACCGTGCTCGCGACGGGCGGCGACCGGCTCTGGCTGGTGACGAGCGAGACCGACACCCGGGGCACGCCCGGGCCCGGTGACGACAGGATCCTCCGCCTCCGGGTGGGGTGAGGGAGGCGGTGACCGTGTTCGGTCCGATGGCGGAGCTGTTCGCACCGGGGCGCAGGCACGCGGAGGACGAGCGGCAGCGGCTGGCCCTGACCCGGGAGGACCAGGGGGACGCGGATCCGGGGCGGGGGCCGATAGACCTGCGGTCGGGACGGGTGACGATACGGGTCCCCCGCGCGGAGGAGGGCTCCGGCTCCGGGTCGGGCTCCGGCCCCGGGCCCGGGTCGGGCTCCGGCTCCGGGTCAGAGGGGGACGTCGAGCAGGTGCAGGCGGTGGGCCAGGGCGGCGGCCTCGCCGCGGCCGGCGACCCCGAGCTTGGCGAGGATGTGGGAGACGTGGACGCTGGCCGTCTTCGGTGAGATGAACAGCTCCTCGGCGATCTGGCGGTTGGTGCGGCCGGCCGTGACCAGGCGCAGCACGTCCTGTTCGCGGCGGGTCAGGCCGAAGGCGTCGTCCCCGGGCTCCGCCGGTGCCGGGGGCCGCTCCTCGGGGGCGAGGGAGAGCCGGGCGCGGGCGGCGAGGAGCTCCACGTCCTCGCGGAGCGGGCGGGCGCCGAGGAGTTCGGCGGTGGCGCGGGCCTCGCGCAGCAGGGCCGCGGCCTCCTCGCGCCGGCCGCCCTCGACGAGCAGGACGTCGGCGAGGCGGTAGCGGGCGCGGGCCAGCTGGGCGGGGCGGTCCAGCGGCTCGTAGGCGGCGACGACCTCGGCCCAGCGGGCGGCGGTCTCGCGCCCCTCGGCGCGGGCCAGCTCCTCGGAGACGTGCCGGGAGTGCGCCGCCCAGACGGGGACCGGGGCGGCCAGGGCGCGCAGGCAGCGGCGGATCAGGGCGAGGGCCTCGGCGCGCCCCTCGTCGGCGGCGGGCAGCCCCCGGCTGTCGGCCTCTGCGGTGACGGCGGTGAGCACGAGCGGCCAGCCGTAGCGGTGGGTGCCGGGCGGGAAGCCGCCCCGCTCGGCGGCGGCCAGCTCGGCCCGCACGTCGGCGACGCGGCCCTCGGCGGCGGCCGCGGCGACCGCGACCTGGGCCATGGGCAGGGTGTACTGCGGGATCGGGTCGCGGGTGCCGTAGACGGCGCGGGCGTCGGCGAGGTGGCGGACGGCGGCGGCCGGTTCGCCCCGGGCGGCGGCGAGCTGGGCGAGGCGGAGGGACGCGGAGCCCCGGGGCTTGGTGCTGCTCGCCGAGCGCAGCAGCCGCTCGGCGGCCTCCCGGACCTCCTCCCACCGGCCCAGGGAGAAGAGGGACTCGGCCCGGTTGGCCTCGGCCCAGCCGACGCTGTCGACGAGCCCGTACTTACGGGCGAGGAGGATGCCGGCCTCGGCGGTCTCGACGGCCTCGTGGGAGCGGCCGAGGAACTCCAGGGCGGAGGAGATGTTGATGTGGGCGCGCGCCGTCTCGGTGAACTGGCCCAGGACGCGGGTCCGTTCGCGCACCTCGTGCATCTCGGCGAGGCCGGCGTCCACGTCGCTGGCCGCGACCATGATGGTGCCGAGGGTGAGGCGGGCGTTGAGCTCGATCGACTCGGCCTTGACGAGGCGGGCGTACTCGACGGCGCGTTCGGCGGCGGCGAGTGCGTCGGGTCCGGGGTCGCGGAGCATGCCCCAGCCGGCGGCGCCGACGAGGACGACGGCGTGGACGGCGGAGGGCGGCAGGCCCTTGACGAGCTCCTGGGCGCGGGCGATCTCATCCCGGCCGTCGCCCCGGCCGAGGTTGGACTGGAGGCGGGCCTTCTCGGTCCAGAACCAGGCGGCGCGCAGGGGGTCGCGCTCCTCTTCGCCGCCGAGGATCCGCAGCGCCCTCTTGCAGATCGTGAGGGCGCGTTCGCGCTCGCCGCTGAGCCGGGCGGCGACGGCGGCCTCGGCGAGCAGGTCGAGGTGGCGCAGGGGGGTGGTGTCGGGGTCGCAGCCGCAGGGCGGGTAGGCGTCGGCGTAGTCGATGGGGCGCAGCGCGGCCCGGACCTCGGCGGGGGCCTCGTCCCAGAGTTCCATGGCCCGTTCGAGGAGCCGGAGCTGCTCGGCGTGGGCGTGGCGCTTGCGGGTGGCGACGGAGGCGCGCAGGACGGCGGGCAGGGCCTCGGCCGGGTCGTGGGCGTGGTACCAGTACGTGGCGAGCCGGGTGGCGCGCTCGTCGGCCCGCACCAGCGCCGGGTCGGCCTGGAGGGCCTCGGCGTAGCGGCGGTTGAGGCGGGAGCGCTCGCCGGGCAGCAGGTCGTCGCTGACGGCCTCGCGGACGAGGGAGTGCCGGAAGCGGTAGCCGTCGCCGTCGGGCACGGCGAGCAGGATGTTGGCGCCGACGGCGGCCCGCAGCGCCTCGATGAGTTCGTCCTCGGTGAGCCGGGCGACGGCGGCGAGCAGGCCGTACTCGACGGTGGAGCCGCCCTCGGCGGCGATCCTGACGACCCGCTGGGCGTCCTCGGGGAGGGCCTCGACCCGGACCAGGAGGAGGTCGCGCAGGGAGTCGCTGAGCTGTCCGGGGGCGCAGCCGGCCTCGTGGGAGACGACGAGCTCCTCGACGAAGAAGGCGTTGCCGTCGGAGCGTTCGAAGACCTCCTCGACGAGGCCGGGGTCGGGTTCGGCGGCGAGGATGCCGGTGAGCTGGCGGTGCACCTCGGTGCGGGTGAAGCGGGGGAGTTCGATGCGGCGGATGGTGCGGAGCCGGTCGAGCTCGGCGAGGAGGGGGCGCAGCGGGTGGCGGCGGTGGATGTCGTCGGCGCGGTAGCTGGCGACGACCACGATCCGGCCGCGCCGGAGGGTGCGCAGGAGGTAGGTGAGCAGGTGCCGGGTGGAGGTGTCGGCCCAGTGCAGGTCCTCCAGGACGAGCACGATCGTGCGGTCGGCGGCGAGCCGCTCCAGGAGCCGTACGGTCAGCTCGAAGAGGCGGGCGGTGGAGTCCTCGTCGGCGGGGTCGTGGCCGCCGGGGTCGCCCAACTCCGGCAGCAGCCGCGCGAGTTCGCCGTGCTGGCCGTCGGCGGCGGCGGTCAGCTCGTCGGGGAGCCGGCGGCGGAGCGCGCGCAGGGCGGTGGAGAAGGGGGCGAAGGGCAGTCCGTCGGCGCCGAGTTCGACGCAGCCGCCGAGGGCGACGACGGCGCCCCGGTCGCGGGCCGTGCCGGTGAACTCCTCGATGAGCCGGGTCTTCCCGACGCCCGCCTCGCCGCCGATGAGCAGCGCCTGGGGCTCTCCCGCGGTCGCGCGGGAGAGCGCCTCGGTGAGGGCGGTGAGTTCGCCGGCCCGGCCGACGAAGACGGGACTGACGGACCTGGTCTCCACGGAGCCGAGCATCGCACAGGGGCCGCCGGGGGCGCTCGTACGGGGGTCGGGGTCGGTGTGGGGGCGGGGGTCGGGGTCGGCGCGAGGGCCGGTGCGGGAGCCGGGGTCGGCGCGGAGGCCGGGGTCGGGGTCGGCGCGAGGGCCGGTGCGGGAGCCGGGGCCGGTACGGGAGCCGGGGCCGGCGCGGAGGCCGGGGTCGGGGTCGGCGCGAGGGCCGGTGCGGGAGCCGGGGCCGGCGCGGAGGCCGGGGTCGGCGGCCGGGGGAAGGAGGTCCATGCGGACGTCACGCGGCCCGGACGAAGCGGCCGGAGCCGTCGCCGTCCGCCGGGCCCTCCGCGTCCCGGTCCGCGGCCCGGTCCCCGCTCCGGCGGCCGGAGCGGTGCGACTCCCGGGCGGCGGACGCGGCGGCCTCGCGGGACAGGCGCCGGACGGCGGCCTCGCGGACGAGCTGGGCGTGGTTCATGCGGTCGATCTCGTACTCGAACATCGGGTGCTCCCTGGGTGGGTCCGGTATCGGCGCCGCTTCTCGCGACGCCTCCACGGTCGTCTCCCAGGGGGCCCGGCCGCATCGGGCGAGTGCCGCATGTTCGGGGGGCGGGGGGCCTTAGGCGCTCCTCGGGGGTGCCTTAGACCGTGCCCTCCATGGCCGGCTGTCCGTGTGCCGGTCATCGGGGGCGGAGGGTGGAGACGGACCGTTCCGGACGCGCCGGGGGAGACGGCGGGACCGTTTCCGCCTCCTGCTCGCGTGCGACCGCAGGACGGTGGGGTCGCGAACGTCGACGACGAGGCCGGCCGCACCAGAAGGTGCTCCAGCTCCCGGACGGCCACGGTCCGGACGGGGTGAGGCCCGGTGGACGGGGGTCAGAGCTTGAGGACCGCTCCGCGCCAGGTCCATCCCGCGCCGAGGACCGCGGCCCGCAGCGGGTCCTTCATGTCCGAGGTGTCGAAGCGGTAGAACTCCGTCGCCCGGAGGTCGCCCTCGGCCTCCCGCTCGACCGACCGGCGCCACGACACCGTCTTCACCTGCCCTCGTGACGCTTCGGCCGACACGGCCAGTGTGGGCGTACCACCGACCCACGAGACCTCGAACTGGCGATCGATGGTGCGGACTTCACGAGACGCCGGGACCAGACGCATCCTGAACTGGGTGACCCGGCTCACCTGGGTGCGGACGAAGAACGTGTGCCAGGCGGGATCCGAGATCCGCCATTCCGCCACGAGGTCGGCCCCTTCAGCGGCGCCACCGCGCACGACGAACGGCACGTCCGGCCCGTTGAGCGCGAGCAGCGCCGCCCGGACCTCCTCCGCGGAACGCGGGGGAGTGCCACGATCGGGACGCTCGGTGCCGGTCAGTCTGTCGAAGATGCCCATCCGCTCAACCTACGAAGCTCCGGCCCCGACCACAACATCTCCCTGCGGCGGGACCGGATCCGTCCAGCCCGTCACCTTGCGTGATCAGGCGTTGTCAGGACCGCCGGAGGGCACCTGCCCGGTGTCCGGGCGGACTGTCCGGAGGAAGTCCTGGAAGTCTTCCAGGACATGGTCGTGCTGTGTCGCGGTGGCAGTCAGGATCAGCCGGATCACGGCGCGTCGCTTGGGGTCCGTGCTGTCCAGCATGGCCAGGTAGACCTGCGACTGGACGAGGTTTCGGCGTACGCCTTGCACGACAGCCGTAAGCGCCAGCCGCTGTGTGAGGCCGGGAGCCTGCGCGGATCCGACGTCGCGACGCTGGACCACCGCCACGGACTCGGCGCCGTCACGCAGACGTTCCACCGCGTCGTCGGCGACGCCTTCCAGCGTCTCGGCCTCCGACAGGAAGTCACCGTCGATGGTGATGTTCGCCGTGAATCCGGCGTCCGCCCGCGGATGCAGAGCGACGAAGGCCACGGCCGGGGCGTCGACCTCGTCCGGCGGTGCCGGGGTCCAGCCCTCCGGCAGGCGGAACTCGATCGGGAGGGGCAGGGTCGTGGCCATTCAGGTCCTTCCTTCCACTGAGACGCACATCAGTCGAACCAACTGGTGACTTCGTCCTTGACGGAGCCGGCGGCGTCGCCGACCGCACCGGCCGCATCCCCGACGGCGTTGGCGGCGTCGCTCGCGGCGGCCGAAACCTTGGCCGGATCGACCGTGAACTCCCCGCCCAGCTTCCCGCCCAGGCCGACGGCGACGCCGAGTTCGCCACCGATGTGGAACTTGCCGTCCTCGCCCTTGCCGAAGGTCACCTTCGCCTCGGCGCCCGCACCGGCCCATCCCTCGGCCGTCCCGCCGGCGCCGATCCCGGCGAGCTCCCCACCCGCCGCGTACGAGGCCTTCGCCCCGGCGAAGGCCTTGGCACCCGCGTTGACGCCGCTCAGGCTCGCCCCCGCGCTGACTCCGGCCTCGGCTCCGGCGAACCCCTCGCCGCGCATGTAGGAGCCCATGTGCCCGTACTCCGCCCGGCCCTCGGCCAATGCCCGCCCGCCCACGGACGCCTCGGCCTTGCCGGTGAGACCGCTGTCGGTGAACCCGACGTTGGCGGTGGCCCGGGCCCCCGCGTAGGCGTCGGCGATGCCGGAAAGCTTCGTGGACCCGTTGGTCAGGGATCCTTCGGCGGTGGCATGGCCGAGGTCGGCATAGGCCTTGGCCGAGGCCTCCTTGCCGTACTGGGGGCCGTAGGCGGAAACGCCTGCCGCAGGACCGGTCGCCGAGGCCTTGCCCTCGGACTGCCACCCGTCGGTCTTCGTGGTGGCGTCCTCGTCGGCTGCCCTCGGCATCGGAACCTTCGCCAGGTCTCCCTCGGCGTCGGCGTTGAAACCGTTGAGGGTCTGGTCGGCACCCTTGCCGAAGTTGTCCTTGTTGCTGTCGACCACAGCGGCCTCAAGAGCGATCTTGACGTGCTCGTCCGCCTGGGTGATGGCCTTCACCCGTTCGTCGATGTACTGCTGCCACTTGGCGACCGCGGTGCGGATCGAGGTCTCGCCGTCGGGGTCGTGCTGGTAGGCGCTGCGCTCGGCGGGGGTGAGCTTGGCGTAGTCGAAGGCCACACGCCCCTGCTCCGAAACGGTCATGCCGGCGGCTATCGCCTCGGCCCGGGCGCTCTCGACGCGCTTCTTCAGATCCGTGAACTGCGCATGGGCGTCCCGCAACAGGCCGGCGATCGCCTTGGCCTGGATCTGCGCGGCCGAGTACTCGTAACGAGTCGCCGTGAAACCCGTCTGCGCGGTGCCGGCACTGACGCCGACCCAGTTCTGACCGCCGGTCGACGTCTTCTGCACGGTTTCCCCGTAGCGGGTCCCGACCTTGTGCAACTCGCCCGCCATGGCGTCCCACTTGGCGGCCGCCGTCGTCAGTAGGCCCAGGTCCGTGGTCATGACTTCGTGGTACGTAGGCACGGCGGTCCCCCTACAGGCCGTTCAGCTTCGACTGCGACAGGAACTGGTTGCCGAGGCCGGTGTCGTTGCGAACGAAGAGGCCCGAGGCGCCGCGCAGCGCGCTCTTCTCGCCGGCGAGGCGGCCCAACAGAGTCTTCACCTGCTGGTCCCAGGTGTCCGCCACCTTCTTCAGACCGGCGGCCGTGTCCCAGCCCTCGAAGCCCTTCTGGGCCGACCCTGTGGCGTCGTCCGCGTGCTCCGAAGCCTTCTTGGTATTCGGCTCCAGCTCCGTCTCGATCGTGCCGGCCGCTGCCTTCTTCTCCGCGGGCGTCGAGGCGAAGTCCTGGGACCCGCCCGGAGAGAACAGTCCCGCCGAGGGCGGAGTGAAGCCCGGGGCGTACGGCCCAGGCGGTCCACTGTTCAGCCGCAGGCCCGCGTCCTGCTCCACGCTGCTCGCACTTTCGAGAACCGGTTCCCTTTCGGAACTCCCTGACATGCCGCGCCTCCCCGTTGACAGGCACCGATCATAGGATCATCGCTCGTTCCGGAGGTGAACGGGGGTCCTGCCGCGCCGAACCGGTGACGGGCCGGGAGGACTCCGCCGAGCAGCGCGGACCCGGCGCGCTCCGAAAGAAACGACCTGACGAGCTCGTACGCGGCAGGCGGCGACGCGCGGCGGCAGAGCCCGCCACGCGCGTCCACCGACGAGCACGTGGACCATCGCGGCGAACACCGCCCCGTCATCGATGTTCGTGACCCCACCGCCCCACCGCCCTGCGGCCGGGCGGACTCAGGAGCCGGCGGTCGGGAGGGACAGGAACAGGTCGAAGTAGGTGCCGACCGACAGGAGCAGGCCGAGACCGGCCAGGACGGCGCCCGCGACGGCGACGGCGCGGACCCGGGCGGGGCGCCGGGGGAGGACGAGCACGGCGACGGCGACGATCAGGGCGATCAGGGCGAAGACGCCGTTCACCAGCGCGGTGCTGTGCCAGGCGTCGCCGTAGATCTCGCTGATCTGCTGGGCGGGGGTGCCGGAGCCGGAGGTCTTGATCTGGCCGACGAGCGTCTCGCGCTCGGAGACGACCCGGCCGGCCCAGGTGCCGGTGAGCGCGACGGCGCCGAGGGCGGCGGAGACCACGGCGGCGGCGCCGGAGCCGACGCCGGTGCCCTTGCCAACGGGGGCCTCCTCGTCGAGGTCCTCGGCCGGTTCGTCGAGGCCCTCGGCCGTGCCCGTCGCCGTCTCCACCGCTCCGTCGACCTGCTCGGCCTTCTCGGTCGTCCCGACCTTTTCGATCGTCTCGGCCTTTTCGATCGTCTCGGCCTTCTCAGCGGGCTCGGCCGTCTCGGCGGTCTCGGTCGCCCCGGTCTTCTCGGTCGTCTTGATGTCCATGCGGCGCACGCTAGGGGTCCCGCATGAGAGCGGTCTTAACGCGCCCGCCCCGGGCTACTCCCCCGCCCGCTCCTCCTTCTCCCTCTCCTTCTTCGCCGCGCGCCACTCCGGGGCCAGGACCGACCAGAGCTCCGTGCTCGTGCGCGAGCCCCGGTGCGGGTAGTTCTCGCGCAGGACGCCCTCCTTCGTCATCCCGAGGCGGCGGGCGACGGCGACGCTGGCCTCGTTCTCCGTGGAGGCGTACCACTCGACGCGGTGGATGCCGCGCTCCTCGACCGCCCAGTCGATGATGATCCGGCAGGCCCGGGTGACCAGGCCCTTCCCGGCGGCGGACGGCTCCAGCCAGCAGCCCGCCTCGGCGGTGCCGTGCGCCACGTCCATGGTCCGGAGCATGACGCCGCCGACGAGGGTGCCCCCGGTCCAGATGCCGAGGATCCGGCCGGTGTCGTTCGCGGCCTTCTCGGCGTACGAGCGGAGGAAGGAGCGGGCGGAGTCCGGGTCCGTGACGATGTCCGGGAGGCCGATGTGCCGTCCGACGTACTCCCGGCCCCGGTCCATGTGGGCCAGGAACTCCTCGGCCCGCCAGGGTTCCAGGGGCCGCAGCTCGGCGCCGTCGTCACCCAGCGATATCGCGAACATCCTCGTTCTCCTCCGTGGTCGGGACCGTCGGACCCTGTGCGGGGATCTTCGCACGCGCGTCGGCGGTGGCCCGGCACTCCGGGGGTTCGATGCTGATCCGGGGCAGCAGGCGGTCAAGACCCTTCGGCAGCCACCAGTTCGCGCCGCCGAGCAGGTGCATGAGGGCGGGGACCAGGAGGGTGCGCAGGACGAAGGCGTCGAGGGCGACGGCGGCGGCGAGCGCGATGCCGAACATCGCGACGACCCGGTCGCCGGAGAGCACGAACGCCAGGAAGACGGAGATCATGATGACGGCGGCGGAGTTGATCACCCGGCTGGTCTCGGCGAGGCCGACCCGGACCGCCCGCCGGTTGTCGCCGGTCTCCAGCCACTCCTCGTACATCCGGCTGACCAGGAAGACCTGGTAGTCCATGGAGAGTCCGAAGAGGACGGAGACCATGATCACGGGGAGGAAGGGCTCGATCGGACCGGCGCTGCCGAGGCCGAGGAGTTCGCTCCCCCAGCCCCACTGGAAGACCGTCACGACGACGCCGAAGGCCCCGGCGACGGCCATGACGTTCATGGCGGCGGCCTTGAGCGGGATGCCGATCGAGCGGAAGGCGAGCAGGAGCAGCAGGCAGCCGAGGGCGATGACGACGCCGACGAAGAGCGGCAGCTTGCCGACGATGATCTCGGCGAAGTCGTCGTACGAGGCGGTGACGCCGCCCACGTTCACGTCGAGGGAGGTGCCCGCCTCCGCCCTCGGCAGGACGTCCTGGCGCAGCCGGTCGACCAGCTCGCTGGTGGCCTTCGACTGCGGCGAGGAGTCGGGGACGACGGTGAGGACGGCGGTGTCGCCGGAGCTGTTGTACGTGACCGGGGAGACGCCCGCGACGCCCTTGGTGGCGGAGAGCGCGGCCGGCAGCTGGTCCAGGGCGACCCGGTCGTCGGCGCCGTCGAGTCCGGCGACGAGGGTGAGGGGTCCGTTGACGCCGGGCCCGAAGCCCTCGGCGAGCAGGTCGTAGGCCTTGCGCGTGGTCGCGGTGGCCGGGCCGTTGCCCTGGTCGGAGGTGCCGAGGTGGAGCGAGAGGGTGGGCAGCGCCAGGACCGCCATGACGACGGCGGCGACGGCCCCGAGGAGCTTGGGACGGCGCTCGACGAAGGCGGACCAGCGGGCGGCGAAGCCGGTGGGCAGCTCGGGCTGCGGCCCGTGCTCGGCGAGGGTGCGGCGCTCGCGCCGGGACAGGGCGCGCATGCCGATCAGGGAGAGCAGCGCGGGGAGGAGGGTGACGGAGGCGGCGACCGTGAGGACGACGGTGAGGGAGGCGGCGACGGCGACGCCGTTGAGGAAGCTCAGCCGCAGGATCAGCATGCCGAGCAGGGCGATGCAGACGGTGGCCCCGGCGAAGACGACGGCGCGGCCGGTGGTGGCGACGGCGGTCTCGGCTGCCTCGGCGACGGACAGGCCGCGTTTGAGGCCCCGGCGGTGCCGGGTGACGATGAAGAGCGCGTAGTCGATGCCGACGCCGAGGCCCACGAGCATGCCGAGCATGGGGGCGAAGTCGGCGACGGTCATGAGGTGGCCGAGCAGCACGATCCCGGAGTACGCGATGCCGACGCTGACGAGCGCGGTGGCGATGGGGAGCGCGGAGGCGGCGAGCGAGCCGAAGGCGAGGAAGAGGACGACGGCTGCGACGGCGACGCCGACGACCTCGGCGACGTGCCCGCCGGGGGCCTCGGTGAGGGCGACGGCGGTGCCGCCCAGCTCCACCTGGAGGTCGTCGGTCGCGGCGGCCTTGGCGGCGCCGACGAGGGCCTTCGCCTGCCCCTCGGGGATGTCGTCGGCCTGCGCGGCGAAGGTGACGGTGGCGTAGGCGGTGCGTCCGTCCTCGCTGATCCGTCCCGTCGCGTCCCCGTAGGGGGAGGTCACGGCGGCGACGCCGGGCAGGTCGGTGACCTCGCGGAGGACGCCGGTCATGCGTTCCCGGACGGCGTCGGCGCGGACGCTGCCCCGTTCGGTGTGCCAGACGATGGTGTCCTCGTCGCCGCCGAGGCCGTGGAAGCCGCGTTCGAGGAGGGCGGTGGCGCGGCCGGACTCGGTGCCGGGGACCTCGTAGTCGTTGGAGTACGCGTTCCCCGCGAGGATCGCCCCGGTGCCGGCCCCGCCGAGGGCGAGGAACCAGAGGAGGACGGCGACGAGGCGGTGCTTGATGCACCACCGGGCGATGGCTGCCAACGGACGTGCTCCCTGGGTGGTTCGTGGCTCTTTCCGGGGAACGGCCCGATAAAGAACGCATGACCTACGTGCGCCCACTCTCGCAGCCAAACGTGATCGTTTGCCCCTTTCGTGTCGATGGTCACACACGTGTGGTTCACCGGGGCGCGAGGACGTCTCCGCCCGCGCCCCGGCTCGTCCTCCGCGCTCGTCCTCCGCGCTCAGCCGGAGACGCTGGCGCGGCCGTTCTCGACGTGGCCCATGAGCCGGCGGCGGAAGCCCCCGGGGGCGGTCACCTCGACGTCGTACCAGCCGTGCGCGTCGGCGGCGGAGTGGACGACGGTACGGGTCTTCCCGGGCCTCACGGTGACGGTGCGGGTCCAGTCCGCGAGGTCGTCCTCGTCCACGTACCCCAGCGGCCGGACGGTGAAGGAGACGGGGGCGCGGCCGGTGTTCCGTACGGTGAGGTGCAGGTCGCGGTCGTGGTGGTCGATCCGGGTGGCCAGCTCGGCGCCGCCCGTCGCGGGGCCCTCGAACTCGCGCCGGAAGCCGTTGGGGCCGGTGATCGTGAAGCGGTAGCGGTCGCCGGGGACGGGGACGGTCCACTCTTCCGCACCCCTGACGTCCCGGTGCTGCGGGACGTCGAACTCGCCCGCGTACGGGTAGAGGGCGAAGTGCGCGCTCGCCCTCCCCCGGTTGCTCAGCGCGACCGTGACGGCGCCGGCGCGGACGGTGGCGGCGGCGTCCGGCTGGTAGGGCAGGGGGCGGGCGGGGCGGACGCCGGGCTCCTGGACGGGCATCCGCTGCACGGCCGGGGGCTGGGGCCGCCAGCGGCCGGTGAACGGCGGGACCGGCCCCGGCCGCTCGACCTCGGGCTGCCTGCGGCCCCGGTGGAAGTCGAAGGCGGAGGTGAGGTCGCCGGTGACGGTCCGGCGCCAGGGGGTGATGTTGGGCTCGCGGACGCCGGTGAGCTTTTCCAGGAAGCGGATCACGGAGGTGTGGTCGAAGGTCTCGGAGCATACGTAGCCGCCGACCGACCAGGGCGAGACGACCAGCAGCGGGACGCGGATGCCGAGGCCGGTGGGCTGCCCCTTCCAGCGCTCGTCCGTGTCGTCGGCGGGCGGGACGGGCGGCGGGACGTGGTCGAAGAAGCCGTCGTTCTCGTCGTAGTTGATCAGGACGACGGTGTGGCGCCAGACGTCCGGGTGGGAGCCGAGGGCGTCGAGCACCTTGTAGACGAGGGTGGCGGAGGCGATCGGGGAGGAGGAGCCGGGGTGCTCGGAGTCGATCGCGGAGGGCACGAGGTACGAGACCTCGGGCAGGGTGCCGGCGGCGACGTCGGCGCGGAAGGCGTCGGCGAGGGTGCCGCTCTCGACGCGGCGGAGGCCGCGCTCGAAGAGGGAGCGCTCGGCCTTCGTGAGCTCCGCGACGCCCTCGTCGAGCAGGCCCAGGAGCCGGGTCCGTTCGGCGGGGTCCTTCGTGCCGCGCACGGCGGCGTAGAAGGACTCCATGAAGGTGTGGCCGCCGGTGCGGGCGAGCGCCTTGCGGGCGATCTTCTTGAAGGTGGTGAAGAACTCGATGTTGTTGTCGGTGAAGTTCTCCCACTCGGTGTACGTCTTCCAGCTCCGCCCGGCGGCTTCGAGCCGCTCGGCGTAGGTGGACCAGCCGTAGCCGGGGTGGGTGCCCTCGGCGTAGGCGGCGTTGCTGACGGCCCGGCTGCCGTCGGCCTCGTAGCCGGTCCAGCCGGACCAGAGGTGGTTGCGGTTGGGGCTCGTCGAGGTGTGGATCGACGAGTGGTAGGCGTCGCAGACGGTGAAGGTGTCCGCCAGCTCGTAGTGCAGGGGGATGTCACGGCGGTCGTAGTACGCCATGGTGGCGGCGGTCTTGGCCGAAACCCAGCCGTCCATCCAGCCGCCGCGCCAGGCCTTGGCGCCGCCGCCCCAGGAATGGTCGAGGTCGCCGATGTACTGGAGGTCCTTCTTCTGCGTCTCGGCGGCGTCCCGGATCGGGAAGGGGAGGACCGCCTTGTCGGCTCCGGCGGGCTGCTCGAAGACCGGCCTGCCGGAGGGAAGCTCAATGGCATTGCGGTCGCCGAATCCGCGGACCCCGCGGAGGGTGCCGAAGTAGTGGTCGAAGGAACGGTTCTCCTGCATCAGGATCACCACGTGCCGGACCGCCGACAATCCCCCGGAGTGGGACTCCGCGGCCATCGCGGCCTGCAGGGACGGCGGCAGCAGCGATCCGGCCGCGGCGGTGCCGAGGGCGCCGCCGCCCAGTGCGAGGAGCCTTCTGCGGGACATCTCGGACGACAAGACCGACCTCCAGTCGACGGCCAATGGTTCTCCTTCGAGCCATTGGGTGGTTCGTCGGGGACGGTAGTGAGACGGGGTGACGGCGAGAAGACCCGGCGGGGGCGCGGTGGTGAACGTCCAAGGGGACGCGAAGGGAATCCAATCGATTTCCGGCCATCTCCCCGTGCTTCACCGAGGTCGCGGGGGAACCGAGGAGGCCCGGCCGGACGGGCGCGCGGGCCCGATCGGACAGGCGGGTGGACCCGGTCGGACGCGTGAACGAATCCGGCCGGACGGGCGGCGGGACGGGAGGATTCCGCGCACACGCAGCCGCGTTGACCCCGGGCCCGCCGGAGCGGCAAGCTGAGCGTCTGTCAATCACTGTGCCCTGGGGGAAACTTGAGCAAGACGGCACACCACATCGGCCCCGACTCCGCTCCCGACCGGTACCGCCTCCTGCGGTCCATCGGACGCGGCGGCGAGGCCGTGCTCTACCTCGCGGAGATCGAGCTGGCCGGCGGCACGGAGCCGGTCGTCGTCAAGGTCCTCGACTCGAAGACGACGATCACGCCCGAGATCTTCGAGCGGATCAGCCAGAAGTGGAACGAGCAGGCCGAACTGCTCCGCTTCGTGCACCGACCCGGCGTCGTCGGCGTGCGGGAGCACTTCCAGGGCCCGCCGATCCACCGGCCCGGCGACTCCGGGACGATCACCGGCCGCGCCCTGGTGCTCGTCATGAACCACGTCGACGGCCTCGACCTGCGCGACTGGCGGGCCGAGCGCACCCTCACCTCCCCCGCCGAGCGGCGCGAGGTGATGCGGACCCTGGAGCAGCTCGCGGACGTCCTCGACTGGCTGCACTCCGGGAAGGCCACCCCGTCCGGACGCACGGTCGTCCACGGCGACCTCTCGCCCGGCAACGTCATGGTGGACGAGCACGGGCAGGCGACCCTCGTCGACTTCGGCCTCAGCAAGCTGACCGCCGACCACCAGACCGCCGAGGTGTGGTTCACCCCCGGCTACGCGGCCCCCGAGGTCTTCGAGGGCAAGCGCACCCCGGCCACCGACCGGTACGCCTTCGGTGCCCTCGCGTACTTCCTGCTCAGCGGGCAGTCCCCGCCCACCGCGCCCGAGCAGCTGGTCTCCGCGTTCCGCGCGCTGCCGCAGATCGCCGGGCTGCCGGAGGAGCAGCGCGACCGGGTCCTGAGCATCGCCTCGGCCGAGGCCGGGCGGCGCCCGATCTCCCTGTCGTCCTGGGTGAAGGACGTACGGCACGGGGTGGTGTCCACCACGACGACCTCGCGCCCGGCGACGGTCGCGGACGCGGTCCCGGCGGTCGCGGACGCGGTTCCGCCGGCTCCCACCGCCCCGCCGGTCCCGACGACCGCGCCGCCCACCGCGCCGCCGCGGCCCGCGAGCCCGCCGCCGGGCGCGGCCGCCACGGCGGCGCCGGAGGACCGGCCGTCCGCGGCGCCCGTCGTGTCGCCGCCCCCGGTCGTGACCCCGCAGCCGGTGGTCGCCCCGCCCGTCGCCGCCCCCGCGTCCCCCGTCGCCCCGCAGCACGCCGCGTACCGGTCGTCCGCCGAACCGCCCGCCGTCGCCACGCCCGTCGCCGACGGTCCCGGCTTCGGCGGCCCCGGCTTCGGCGGCCCCGGTTCCGGCCCCGGCTTCGGAGCACCCGGCTTCGGTCCGCCGACGCCTTCCCCGGCGTCGGGCCCGGCCACCGCCCCCACCCCGGCCCCCGAGCCGCGCCGCCGTCGCCGCAGGGGCCCGCTGATCGGCGCCGTGGCCGGTGTCGTCGTGATCGCCGCCCTCGCGGTGGCCGGCGTCCGGTTCCTCGGCGACAAGGAGGACGACGGCAAGAACGCCGCCGCCGGCCCGGTCTCCACCTCCCCGGTCGCCACCACGGAACCCGCCCCGGACCCCGCCACCGAGAGCCCGTCGGAGGAGCCCACGAGCGAGGCGCCGACCGAGGAGTCCGCCTCGCCCTCGGAGTCGGCGAGCCCGACGGACGACCCCGGCTCGGTGCCGGACCTCCCCGTGGCCGATCTGACCACGCTCGCCTCCGTCAGCGATCCCGACGACTTCACCGTCGGCGCCGCCAAGATCAACACCAAGGAGTACGGCGCGGCCCTGATCGGCGACTGCTACAGCGGCGCCTACGTGGAGTACGACCTCAACCGGGAGTGGAAGAACTTCGAGTTCACCGCCGGGATCGACGACGGCTCGAAGATCGAGTCCGCCCGGGTCGTCGTCTCCGTCGACAACCAGCCCGCCCTCTTCAACGAGACGGTGGAGCTGGGCAAGCCGATCACGGAGAGCCTGAAGATCGACGGGGCCCTGCGGCTGCGCCTGAAGGTCGAGGCCACCTGCACCGACACCGGCAACGCCGTCATCGCCGCCCCGCTCCTCAAGCGGTAACCGGGACGCACGACAGCGGCCCCGCACCGGAGTTCCGGTGCGGGGCCGCTGTCGTGTCCGTACGCGTACGCCGCGGGATCAGCCCTCGCTGACGCCCAGCTTCTCCAGGATCAGGTCCTTGACCCTCGCCGCGTCCGCCTGGCCGCGGGTGGCCTTCATGACCGCGCCCACCAGGGCGCCGACCGCCGCGACCTTGCCGCCGCGGATCTTGTCCGCGATCGCCGCGTTGCCCGCGATGGCCTCGTCGACCGCCGTGCCGAGCGCGCCGTCGTCGGAGACGACCTTCAGACCGCGCTTCTCGACGACCTCGTCCGGGGTGCCCTCGCCGGCGAGGACGCCCTCGATGACCTGGCGGGCCAGCTTGTCGTTGAGGTCGCCGGAGGCGACCAGGGCCGAGACCCGGGCCACGTCCGCCGGGGTGATCGCCAGCTCCTCCAGGGAGACGCCCTGCTCGTTGGCGTTCCGGGCGAGCTCGCCCATCCACCACTTGCGGGCCGAGGCCGCGTCCGCGCCCGCCTCGATCGTGGCGACGATCGGGTCGACCGCGCCCGCGTTGAGGATGGACTGCATGTCCAGCTCGGACACGCCCCACTCCTCGCGCAGCCGGTTGCGGCGCACGCGCGGCAGCTCGGGCAGGCCTCCCCGCAGCTCCTCGACCCACTCGCGGGAGGGGGCCACCGGCACCAGGTCCGGCTCCGGGAAGTAGCGGTAGTCCTCGGCGTTGTCCTTGATGCGGCCGGAGGTGGTGGAGCCGTCGTCCTCGTGGAAGTGACGGGTCTCCTGCACGATCGTCCCGCCGGAGGACAGGACGGCCGCGTGCCGCTGGATCTCGAAGCGCGCCGCGCGCTCCACCGAGCGGAGCGAGTTGACGTTCTTCGTCTCCGAGCGGGTGCCGAACTTCTCGGTGCCGTGCGGGCGCAGCGACAGGTTCACGTCGCAGCGCATCTGGCCCTTGTCCATGCGCGCCTCGGAGACGCCCAGGGCGCGGATCAGCTCGCGCAGCTCGGCGACGTACGCCTTGGCGACCTCGGGGGCCCGCTCGCCCGCGCCCTCGATCGGCTTGGTGACGATCTCGATGAGCGGGATGCCGGCCCGGTTGTAGTCGAGCAGCGAGTGCGAGGCGCCGTGGATGCGGCCGGTCGCGCCGCCGATGTGGGTGGACTTGCCGGTGTCCTCCTCCATGTGGGCGCGCTCGATCTCCACGCGGAAGACCTCGCCGTCCTCCAGCTGGACGTCCAGGTAGCCGTTGAAGGCGATCGGCTCGTCGTACTGGGAGGTCTGGAAGTTCTTCGGCATGTCCGGATAGAAGTAGTTCTTCCGGGCGAAGCGGCACCACTCGGCGATCTCGCAGTTGAGCGCGAGGCCGATCTTGATCGCGGACTCGACGCCGATCGCGTTGACGACCGGGAGGGAGCCGGGCAGGCCGAGGCAGGTCGGACAGGTCTGCGAGTTGGCGTCCGCGCCCAGCTCGGTGGAGCAGCCGCAGAACATCTTGGTCCGCGTGCCGAGCTCGACATGGACCTCCAGGCCCATGACGGGGTCGTACTCGGCGAGCGCCGCTTCGTACGACAGCAGTTCAGTGACAGTCACGGTGAGACTTTCCCTCTCAGCCCAGCAGGACGTCTTCGTCGCCCAGGCGCTTCAGCTCCCGGTAGAGGATCGCCAGGCCGGTGACGATGGCGGCGGCGGACACCGCGGCGTCGATCAGCCGCAGGGCGTCGCCGTCGTTGCGGGCCAGCTTCGCCTGCTTGGCGACGCTGACGGCACCGAAGGCGGTGCTGGCCAGCGAGACGTACAGACCGGTCTTCGACTTCTTGAAGTTCTTGGCCTTCTTTGCCATGGCACTCACAGCGACGGAGCCTCCTCGAGCAGCGGGTGCCCCCACTTTTCCACGAAGGCGGCCTCGACGGCTGCTCCGACCCTGTAGAGCCGGTCGTCCTTCAGGGCGGGGGCGATGATCTGCAGACCGACCGGCAGGCCGTCCTCGGGCGCGAGGCCGCAGGGCAGCGACATGGCGGCGTTGCCGGCCAGGTTGGTCGGGATGGTGCACAGGTCCGCGAGGTACATGGCCATCGGGTCGTCGGCGCGCTCGCCGATCGGGAAGGCGGTGGTGGGGGTCGTCGGGGAGACGATCACGTCCACCTCCTCGAAGGCCTTCTCGAACTCGCGGGTGATGAGGGTGCGGACCTTCTGGGCCGAACCGTAGTACGCGTCGTAGTAGCCGGAGCTGAGCGCGTACGTGCCGAGGATGATGCGGCGCTTGACCTCGTCGCCGAAGCCGGCCTCGCGGGTGAGGGCGGTGACGTCCTCGGCGGACCGGGTGCCGTCGTCGCCGACCCGCAGGCCGTAGCGCATGGCGTCGAAGCGGGCCAGGTTCGAGGAGCACTCGGACGGCGCGATCAGGTAGTACGCCGAGAGGGCCAGGTCGAAGGTGGGGCAGTCCAGCTCGACGATCTCGGCGCCCAGCGACTTCAGCAGCTCGACGGACTCGTCGAAGCGCTGCACGACGCCGGCCTGGTAGCCCTCGCCGCGGAACTGCTTGACGACGCCGACGCGCATGCCGGCGACGGAGCCGTTGCGGGCGGCCTCGACGACCGGCGGGACCGGGGCGTCGATGGAGGTGGAGTCGAGCGGGTCGTGCCCGGCGATCGCCTCGTGCAGCAGGGCCGCGTCCAGGACCGTGCGGGCGCAGGGGCCGCCCTGGTCGAGGGAGGAGGAGAAGGCCACCATGCCGTAGCGGGAGACCGCGCCGTAGGTCGGCTTGACGCCGACGGTGCCGGTGACGGCGGCGGGCTGGCGGATGGAGCCGCCGGTGTCCGTGCCGATGGCGAGGGGGGCCTCGTACGCGGCGAGGGCGGCCGACGAGCCGCCGCCGGAGCCGCCGGGGATCCGGGTGAGGTCCCAGGGGTTGCCGGTCGGGCCGTAGGCGCTGTTCTCGGTGGAGGAGCCCATCGCGAACTCGTCCATGTTGGTCTTGCCGAGGATGACGACGTCGGCGGCCTTCAGGTTCTTGACCAGGGTCGCGTCGTACGGCGGGATCCAGCCCTCCAGCATCTTCGAGCCCACGGTCGTCGGGATGCCGACGGTGGTGAAGATGTCCTTGAGCGCGAGCGGCACACCGGCGAGCGGGCCGAGCTTCTCGCCCCGGGCGCGCTTCTCGTCCACGGCGCGGGCCTGGGCGAGGGCGCCGTCGCGGTCGACGTGCAGGAAGGCGTGGACCTTCTCGTCGACGGCCTCGATGCGGGCGAGGTGGGCCTCGGTGACCTCGACGGCGGTCAGCTCGCCGGCGGCGATCTTCCCGGCGATCTCGGCCGCGGTGAGCTTGATGATGATGTTGTCCGTCATGACTTCTTAGTCCTCCCCCAGGATCTGCGGCACCTTGAAACGCTGCTGCTCCTGGGCCGGGGCGCCGGAGAGCGCCTGCTCGGGGGTGAGCGACGGACGGACCTCGTCCGCGCGCATGACGTTGGTCAGCGGCAGCGGGTGGGAGGTCGGCGGTACGTCTTGGTCGGCGACCTCGGAGACGCGGGCGACCGCGCCGATGATGTCGTCGAGCTGGCCGGCGAAGTGATCGAGTTCTTCGCCCTTCAGCTCCAGACGCGCCAGCCGTGCGAGGTGGGCGACCTCCTCGCGCGTGATGCCAGGCATGCGGATCCTCACGGGGTGAGCTTGATGTGTGGGTCCATCCTATGGGGCCGGTGCCATAGCCCGTGAAACGGTTTCGCCGGACCGGGTCAGGCCCGGGGGACGACCTGGCCCGAGGGGTGGTCCAGGTCGGTCGGGGGCGCGAGGTCGGCGGGGCGGCGCCAGCCGTGCTCGCCGCGGGCCAGGAGCCAGGCGGTCGCCTCGTCGGACGGCATGGCGGCGGCGACCAGCCAGCCCTGGACGGCGTCGCAGCCCAGGTCGCGCAGCCGCTCCCAGGTCTCGTCGTCCTCGACGCCCTCGGCGACGACGAGGAGGCCGAGGGAGTGGGCGAGGTCGACGGTACAGCGGACGATCTCGGCGTCCTCGGTGTCGACGGCGAGCCGGGCGACGAAGGAGCGGTCGATCTTCAGTTCACTGACCGGCAGCCGGCGCAGGTGGACGAGGGAGGAGTAGCCGGTGCCGAAGTCGTCGAGGGACATCTTGACGCCGTGGCCGGTGAGTCCGTTGAGCGTGTCGGCGGCCCGCTGGGGGTCCTCCAGGAGCACGTGCTCCGTTATCTCCAGCTGGAGGGAGCCGGCCGGGACGCCGTGGCGGGCGAGCCGGGCGGCGACGGCGCCCGCGAAGCCGGGGGTGTGGACGTCGCGCGGCGAGACGTTGACGGCGACCGGGACGTCGAGGCCCTGGGCGCGCCAGCGGGCGACCTGGGCGAGGGCGGTCTCCAGGACGTACTCGGTGAGGTGGGGCATCAGGCCGGAGGACTCGGCGATGGCGATGAACTCGTCCGGGGGAACCTTTCCGCGCTCGGGGTGGACCCAGCGGACGAGCGCCTCCAGACCGGCGACCTGGCCGTCGAAGCGGACCTTGGGCTGGTAGTGGAGCTGGACCTCGTGGGCGTCGAGGGCGCGGCGCAGGTCGCCGAGGAGGCCGAGCCGGTCGGGGGTGTTGGAGTCGCGCTTGGACTCGTAGACCTCGACGCCGGTGCGGTCGCGCTTGGCCTGGTACATGGCGACGTCGGCGCGGCGCAGCAGCCCCTCGGCGTCGAGGGCGTGGTCGGGGAAGACGGCGACGCCGGCGCTGGCCTCCAGGACGAGGGTGAGGCCGTCGAGGTCGAGCGGGGAGGAGAGCTCGGCGACGAGGTGGCGGGCGACGCGCTGGGCGCTGGTGGTGGAGTCGGCGGTGGGCAGCAGGACGGCGAACTCGTCGCCGCCGAGCCGGGCGGCCTCGGCGCCGCGGGGCAGGGCGAGGCGGAGCCGGTCGGCGATCTGGAGGAGCAGCCGGTCGCCGGCGAGGTGGCCGAGGGTGTCGTTGACCGAGCGGAAGCGGTCGAGGTCGATGAGGACGAGGGCGGCGCGGGCCCCCTGGTCCTCGGCCTCCTCCAGGGCGGTCCAGGCCCGCTCCAGGAGCCACTGGCGGTTGGGGAGCCCGGTGAGGGGGTCGCGCAGCTGCTCCTCGGCGCGGGCGCGGGCGATCCAGAGGGTGGAGTCGAGGGCGATGAGGGGGACCGCGAAGAGCGGCAGGAGGACCGGGCGGCTCGCGACGACGGCGCAGATGAGGGGGGCGATGCCGAGGAGGGCGACGGCGACGAGGCCCTGCCGGAGGAGGGCGGTGCGGGCGACGGTGGGCAGTCCGCGGCCCTGGGGGGCGAGCGTGTACCACAGGAGGAGCCGGGTCACCACGAGGTAGGCGGCGGCGGCGAGGACGATTTCCGGGAGGTCCCCGATCGTCCAGTCGAGGGGCCGCCAGGGCTGCTCGACGGTCGGCACGTCGCCGAAGAGGGCGAGGACGAGGGCGGCGGCGCCGACGCCGAGGACGTCGGCGGCGCCGTGCAGCAGGCCCTGTCGCCAGCGGTGGTGGCGGGCGGCGCCGACGAGGGTGACGACGGTCAGCGAGACGAGTCCGGCGGGCACCCAGCCGTACAGCAGGAGGACGGCGAGGGTGAGGGCGGCGCCGGAGCCGGTGCCGCCCCACCAGCGGTCGCGGCCGAGGGCGACCAGGTGGCCGACGATGAGGCCGGTGAGGACGGCGAGGGACCAGCCGGTGACCCCGCCGGGGAAGAGTCCGTGCCCGGTGGTGAGGGCCTGCTGGAGTCCGGCGGCGAGCAGGACGGCGGCGATGCCCACCACGGCTGCGGGCAGCCGGGAGGTGGAGCCCCCGGGGGCCACGCGGCCGTGCGGCCGGGGGACCGGGGCGGCGCTCTCGGTCGGTTCCATTTCCGTCCCTCTCACAGGCGGCGGTGCCGTCGGTGTGCCTTGGGCCGCGGTGGGGCGGCCGTCCGTCGTGCGGCCGCCGTCGTCCGGTGCGGGGCCGCCGGCGGGCGGCCGCTCCTCGTGTCACGGGGCCGTTGTCCTGACGCCACGACCGGCAGAGCCCTCGCGCGGCCGTGCAGGACGAGACGCACGGTCACCACACTAGGCCGCCGAGGGCTCCGACGGGCAGCGCTCTCCGTGTCTTGCCCGAATGAGACCCGGCCACCCCTCCCGGTCTGGTATGCGCCGAACGGGTGATGTTCTCCGGGACGGAAAGGGACTACTGGGGAGTCTCGGGTACGGGGACCGCGGCCTCCCGGGCGGCGTCGGGTCCCTGTTCGAGCAGGATCGAGAAGCCTTCCTCGTCCAGAACCGGAACTTTGAGCTGCATCGCCTTGTCGTACTTCGAACCAGGGTTTTCGCCCACCACGACGAAGGAGGTCTTCTTCGAAACGGAACCGGTCACCTTCGCTCCGAGCCGCTGGAGCGACTCTTTTGCGCCATCCCTGGTGAACTTCTCCAGGGTGCCGGTCACCACGACCGTGAGCCCCTCCAGCGGGCGCGGACCCTCGTCCTCGCCGGCGCCCTCGTCCTCCAGGGCGACCCCGGCGGCCCGCCACTTGCGCACGATCTCGCGGTGCCACTCCTCGGCGAACCACTGCTTCACCGCCGCCGCGATGATCCCGCCGACCCCGTCGACGGCCGCAAGCTCCTCCTCGCTCGCCTGCTCGATCCGCTCCAGGGAGCGGAACTCGCGGGCGAGGGCCGCGGCCGCGACCGGCCCCACGTGCCGGATCGAGAGCCCGTTGATGAAGCGGGCCAGCGGGCGCGTCTTCGCCGCCGCGATGTTCTCCAGCATGGCGAGCGCGTTCTTCTTCGGCTCGCCCTTCTGGTTGGCGAAGACGGTGGCGATCTTCTCCTCGCCGGTCTTCGGGTCCCGCTTGGGCAGCCCGCTGTCCGGGTCGAGGACGTACGCCCGGATCGGCAGGAGCTGCTCGACGGTGAGGTCGAAGAGGTCGCCCTCGTCCCGGAGCGGCGGCTCGGCCGGCTCCAGGGGCTGGGTCAGGGCGGCGGCGGCCACGGCGCCGAACTTCTCGATGTCCAGGCACTCGCGGCCGGCGAGGAACTCGACGCGCTCGCGGAGCTGGGCCGGGCAGGCCCGGGCGTTCGGACAGCGGAGGTCGATGTCGCCCTCCTTCATCGGCTTCAGCGGCGTCCCGCACTCGGGGCACTCGGTCGGCATCACGAACTCCCGTTCGGTGCCGTCCCGCAGGTCCGCGACCGGTCCGAGGATCTCCGGGATGACGTCGCCGGCCTTGCGCAGCACGACCGTGTCGCCGATCAGGACGCCCTTGGCCCTGACCACCTCCTGGTTGTGGAGGGTGGCGAACTCGACCTCGGAGCCGGCCACGGTCACCGGCTCCACCTGCGCGTACGGGGTGACGCGGCCGGTCCGGCCGACGCCGACCTTGATGTCGAGCAGCTTGGTGTTGACCTCCTCCGGCGCGTACTTCCAGGCGATGGCCCAGCGCGGGGCGCGGGCCGTGGAGCCCAGCCGGCCCTGGAGGGGGATCTCGTCGAGCTTGACGACGACGCCGTCGATCTCGTGCTCGACGGAGTGCCGGTTCTCGCCGAAGTACGCGATGAACTCCCGCACCTCGTCGAGCGTCTCGACCACCTTGTTGTGCCGGGCGGTGGGCAGGCCCCACTCGTGGAGCAGCGCGTACGCCTCCGAGAGCCGGGCGATGTCGAAGCCCTCGCGGGCCCCGATGCCGTGCACCACCATGTGGAGCGGGCGGGAGGCGGTGACCTTCGGGTCCTTCTGGCGGAGCGAACCGGCCGCCGCGTTGCGCGGGTTGGCGAAGGGCTTCTCGCCGGCCTCGACCAGGCGGGCGTTGAGCCCGAGGAAGGCCTCCATCGGGAAGTAGACCTCGCCGCGGATCTCCACGAGCGCCGGGATCCGGTCGCCGCCCAGCCGCTCCGGGACGTCCTCGATCGTGCGCACGTTGGGCGTGATGTCCTCGCCGGTGCGTCCGTCGCCGCGGGTCGCGGCCCGGGTGAGGCGTCCGTGCTCGTACGTCAGGTTCACGGCCAGGCCGTCGACCTTCAGCTCGCACAGGAAGTGGTGGTCGGGCGTGCCGACGTCCCGGGCGACGCGCTCGGCCCAGGCGGCCAGTTCCTCGTCGTCGAAGGCGTTGTCCAGGGAGAGCATGCGCTCGCGGTGCTCGACGGCGGTGAAGTCGGTCTCGTACTGCCCGGCGACCTTCTGGGTCGGCGAGTCGGGGGTCCGCAGCTCCGGGTACTCCTCCTCCAGCGCCTCCAGGGAGCGCAGCAGCCTGTCGAACTCGCCGTCGCTGATGACCGGCTGGTCCTTCACGTAGTACCGGAAGCGGTGCTCCTCGATCCGCTCGGCCAGGTCCGCGTGCTTCTCCCGTGCCTCGGCGGGCAGGGCCCCCTCGTCGACTGCCACCTTCGTCCGTCCTCCCGTGCCTCGGTCCCCGGTCACTCCGGGTTGTCCGCGAGCGACTTCGCAGCCCGGACGCAGTGGGCGAGCGCCGCGCGGGCGTGGGCGGGCGACGCGCCCGCGAGCCCGCACGTGGGGGTGATCACCACGGACTCCGCGAGGGTCCCCGGATTCAGCCCCAGCCTGCGCCACAGCGTCCTGACACCCATGACGCTACCCCCCGGGTCCGACAACGGGCCGTCGGTGGACGGCACCACACCGGCGAAGAGCTTCGTGCCGCCCTCCACGGCCTCCCCGATCGCCTCCTCGTCACGCTCGGTGAGCAGCCCGAAGTCGAACGAGATCCCGGCGACGCCGGCCCGGCGCAGCAGCGCGAAGGGGACGTCGGGGGCGCAGGAGTGGACGACCACCGGCCCGTCGTGGACCGCGGCCACCTCCCGCAGGGCGCCCTCCACGACCTGCCGGTCCACGGCCCGGTAGGTGCGGTAGCCGCTGGCGGTGCGGACCTGTCCGCGCAGCACGGCGGTGAGCGAGGGCTCGTCGAGCTGGAGGACCACCCGGGCGCCGGGCACGCGCCTGCGTACCTCGGCCAGGTGCAGGCCGAGCCCCTCGGCGAGCGATCCCGCCAGGTCCCGGCAGGCACCCGCGTCGCCGAGGGCGGCCTCGCCGCCGCGCAGCTCCAGGGCGGCGGCGAGCGTCCAGGGGCCCACCGCCTGCACCTTGAGCGCGCCCTCGTACCCCTGGGTGAACTCCTCCAGGGCGTCGAGGTCCTCGCCGAGCCAGGAGCGGGCCCGCCGGGTGTCGCGGCCGGGCCGGTCGCTGATCCGCCAGCCGCTCGGCTCCACGTGCGCGTACAGGTCGACGAGCATCCCGATCGTCCGGCCGATCATGTCGGCGCCGGGCCCGCGCGCGGGCAGCTCCGCGAGGAACGGGAAGTCCTCGAAGGAGCCGGTGACGGTCTTGGCGGCCTCGCGGGCGTCGCCGCCGGGCAGGGATCCGACGCCGGTGGCGGGGCCCCAGGGGAAGTCGTTCTTCTCGATCGTGTCGCTCACCGGGGAAGCGTACGTCCCGGGGGCCCGGCCCTCTCCGTCAGCGTCCCGGGCGGACGGTGAGGTCGTTGATCTCGGCGTCGCGCGGCAGGTCGAGCGCGGCGAGGATCACCGTCGCGACCGACTCGGGGTCGATCCACCGCGACGGGTCGTACTCCTTGCCCTCCTGCTGGTGCACCTTCGCCTGCATGGGGCCGGCGGTGCGGCCCGGGTAGACCGAGGTGACCCGGACGCCGTGGGCGTGCTCCTCGTGGCGCAGGGAGTCCGCGAGGGCCTTCAGGCCGTGCTTGGAGGCGGCGTACGCGCCCCACTCGGCGTGCGCGTTGAGCCCGGCGCCCGAGTTCACGAAGACGACGTGCCCCTGGGAGACGCGCAGTTGGGGCAGGAAGTGCCGGGTGAGCTCGGCGGGGGCGACCAGGTTCACGTTCAGCTGGTGGTGCCAGGTCTTGGGGGTGAGCTCGCCGACCGGCCCGAGGTCGACGACGCCCGCGACGTGCAGCAGCCCGTCCACCCGCTCGGGCAGGCTCTGGTGCGAGAACGCCCAGGAGAGCCGGTCCGGGTCCGCGAGGTCCCCGACGAGGGTGCGCGCGCCCGGGAACGCGGCGGCGAGCTCCTTGGCCCGCCCCGCGTCGCGCGCGTGGAGCACGAGGTCGTCCCCGCGCGCGTGGAGGCGGCGCGCGACGGCCGCGCCGATGCCGGAGCCGGCTCCGGTGATCACATGAGTAGCCATGGCCCCCATGCTCGCACCCGTGGTCAGGAGGAGGGGCCGGGGACGGGGGTCGTGGCGGACCAGAAGTCGGAGCGGACGTCGGGGGTGGGGACGTCCCCTTCGTACGTGGGGCCGTTCGACGGCTTCTCGGGACCGGTCACTTCCGACTTGTCCACGCAGGGGGTCGTGACTTCGAAGAACGCCTGCCCCTTGTACCCGAAGACCAGGCTGATTCCGAAGCCTTCCGGGGATACCGCGTAGAGCCGGGGACGTTCCTTGCTCGCGTGCATCCCCGTGATCTTGTAGCCGCTCTTCTTCCAGAACCGCTCGACCACACCCAGGAAACTGCCACGCCGCTCCTCGGAGACGACGGTCATCACCACCCAGTAACGCGTGACGTCACAGCTGCCCGTCGTCGTCGTGTCGTGGACCCACACGATCTCCGGCTTGATCGCCCCGACCGTCGCGTAGAGCATCGCGTCGGCGTGCTCCGCCGCGCCCTGCATGTTCATACCCGCCACCACTCCTCCTGGGCCCTTCATGTCGTCCAGCGGCCCGCACCCCGCGAGCAGTACGCCGGCCACGACGAATGCGGAGAGCATGCGAACGGTCCGCGCCATGCGTCTCATCGATGGCCTTCCTTTACTACGTCCTCGGGGCGCCCCGCGACGATCGCCGCGATGTTGTCCGCGGAGATCTGGTCCTTCTCCGGCGTGAAGTACTGCGAATGCGCGTCGAACAAGCCGCGGTCCCAGACCATCCTCGGCCCGTCGTCGACGAGGAAGCGCCGCGCCCCGAACGCCTCGCTCGCCGGGTCCTTGCCGAAGTACAGGTCGTCGTTCCCCACGTCGAAGAGGTCGCGGGCGATCCGGACGCCCGTCACCGCCCCCAGCGGGGTCCCGCCCAGCGCCAGGCCCAGCGCCGCCTCGTCCTTCGTCGGCAGGTGCGTGACCGGGTCGTTGTCGGCGGCGCCGACGAAGACGTGGTCCCTGCCCACGCCGAGGTCCTGCGCCCTGTCCACCCCCACTCCGGGGCTGCCGAGCAGCACGACGTCGTCCACGCCCGGGATCCCGCCGGACCGCTCGGCGGCCGTGCCCACGGTGAGCGAGCCGTACGAGTGGCCGATCGCCGTCACGTGGGGGTCCTTGTTCCCGTTGGTCGCCGAGAGCCCCTCCATGAACCGGTTGTACGCGGGGGCGCCCCGCTCGGCGTCGCCCTTGGTCATGACGTCCACGTGCTGCGGGGCGTCGTACCCGAGCCAGACGATCGAGGCGCTGGACGGGTCGAAGCGCCGGGCGCCCTTGGCGGTGTCCTGGGCCCGCTTCAGCGTGTCCGTGGCGAACTCGCCGTCCAGCTTGGTCATCAGGCCCGGCACGTACGCCGAGACGTTCTTCGACGTGTCCGGGTTGCCGTACGAGACGATCGCGCGCCCGTTGCCCTCGTCTCCGATGCCGAGGAGGAACATCGGCGGGTCGCTGGGCCCGTTCAGCTTGTCCCGGATGGTGCGGAGGGCGTCGAGCTTGGTCGCGGAGTCGTCGTCGTCCTTGCGGGACAGGTCGTCGATCAGGACCGGCAGGTAGGCCCGGTTGGCCTCGTCCCGCGCGGCCGCGGGAATGCCGTCGAGGTTGCCGACCAGGTCCGGTGCGACCTCCAGGTACTCCTGGCGCTGCTCGTCGGTGAGCCCGTCCCACCACTTCTTGCGCTCGGCGGGGCTCTTGTCCTCCGGGACGCCCTCGCCGAGGTGTCCGCCGGCGGTGGAGCGGACGTCGGCGGTGTCGCGGAAGACGTCCTTCAGCGTGGCCTCGGTGACGTCGAGGCCCTTCTCCGCCTTGAGGCCGTTCAGGGTCTTCGCGTACCGGTCGTCCACGTCCCGCGCGGACCGCACCGCCCTGACGATGCGGTCGGCCACCTCCTGCGCCTTGGCCGCGTTCGGATTGAGCGGCGTGAAGCCCGAGTACGCCGGGTACAGCGACGGCCGGCCGTCGGCGCCGAGGAGGGGCGGGGCCGGGGCGAGCCCGTCGTGGCCGCGGAGCGTGCCGCCCGGTGTCTCCTTCTTCGCCCCGGTCAGGTCCTCGACCTCGGCGGCCGGATAGCCGACGGAACCGTCCTCGTGGACGGTGAGGTGCAGGGCGGCGGCGTCCGCGAGGGCCTGCTTGAGGAGGTTCTGCGGCTCGGCGAGGTCGGCGGCGAGGCCGTTGAGCGCGGTGCGGACGAGCCCGCACTCGGTGTGCAGGTACTGGAAGTTGCGGCCGAGGCGCCGGAGCCTGCCGAGGGCCGCTCCGGCCGACTCGCTCTCCTGGGTCTCGCGGAGCTTCGCGGACATGGCCCGGTCGACCCTGACCCGGTCGGAGTCGGAGCGGTTCGAGACCTTGTGCCAGGCGTCGCCCGCCTCCGTGAACTCCGAGGTCCTGAGGTCGCGAAGCTGCCGCCAGGTGAGCGTTCCGGTCACCGCCGCGCCCCCGCCTTCTCCCCGGCCGTGCCGGCGGACCCGAAGGACTTCTCGACCGCGGTCTCGGTCTCGCCCATCTCCTTGGCAACCGTGAGCAGGGACCCGCTGAGCCGGTCGCACTCGTCCCGTACCGTCCGCAGACGGTCCTCCCAGGACGTCAGTACGGCCCTGAGGGCCGCGACCGAGCCGAGGCCCGCGGCTCCCGCCTCGACGCCCTCGTGCCCGGGGCCGAGCGCGGAGCGGCTCGCCTCGGTGCTGGTGCGGAGGTCGTCGGCGGTGCCGGAGGCGCTGGTCCAGGGGCCGCCCCGGTGCTTGAGCGTCCCGGTGCCGCCACCCGGTCCGGCTTCCGGCGCCGCCGAGGCGAGACGCGTCGACGGCTCGCCGGCCGAACCTCCGCCGATCGGTCCGAACAGCTCCTGCCAGCGCTCCGAATAGGACATGATCCCCCGCTCCCCGTACGTTCCGCTTCCGCGCTCGACGACGTTAACGCGGCACGCGCGCGCGTACACAGTCGCGAAGGGGGTCCGGGGCGAGAAAACCCCGTGTCCCTTAGCAGAGCGGGAAAGGGCCGCGCAAGAGTGCCCGTGCGCAGTTCGCCGGTGCGGGGTATCCGTCGTCCCGCTCAGCCCAGCTCCGCTTCCAGATACGCGAGGGCCGCCGCGCCGTCGTCCGC
The DNA here is from genome assembly GCF_044749825.1 of Streptomyces sp. NPDC088915. Taxonomy (NCBI): domain Bacteria; kingdom Bacillati; phylum Actinomycetota; class Actinomycetes; order Kitasatosporales; family Streptomycetaceae; genus Streptomyces; species Streptomyces sp. NPDC088915. The sequence continues at coordinate 191,446 of NZ_JBIVIR010000003.1, read as the reverse complement.
GAAGAAGACGAGGTCGGCGAGGGGGAGCGGGAGGAAACCCTCCTCCTCCATGCGCCGGAACTGGTCCTTCAGGCCGTCGTAGAAGCCCTCCGTGTTGAGCAGGACCACCGGCTTGCGGTGCTTGCCGTGCTTCTTCAGCTCCAGGATCTCGGTGGCCTCGTCGAGGGTGCCGGTGCCGCCGACCATGACGACGATCGCGTCGGACTTGGCGAGGAGCAGGGCCTTGCGCTGCGCGAGGTCCTCGGTGACGACCATCTCGTCGGCGTTCGGGCGGGCCTTGTGGGCGAGGAAGTCGACGGAGACGCCGACGAGCCGGCCGCCCGCCTCCTGGACGCCGTCCGCGACGACCTTCATCAGGCCGGTGTCGGAGCCGCCCCAGACGAGGGTGTGCCCCGCCTTGCCGAGGAGCGCGGCGAAGTCACGGGCCGGGGCCGTGTACCGCTCGTCGAGCCGGGCGGCGGAGAGGAAGACGCAGATGTTCATGGCCCCCACCGTACGGCTCCCGGAAAAGTCCGGGCCGCGGCGATGAGTTCCGGCGACAGCCCCGGTCTGCCCTGCCATGGACGAGGTGAACAGGTTCGGGGGACGCGTCACGTCACGGGACGGGACGACGGTCGCGTACGAGCGGTACGGGGAGGGGGACGGGCCGCCGCTCGTCCTGGTGGGCGGGGCCCCGGGGGCGGCGGACGGGCGGGCGCTGGCCGGGCTGCTCGCCCGGCACCTCCCGGTCGTGGCGTACGACCGCCGGGAACGCGGGGGTGCCGAGCGGGAGGTCGAGGACCTGGCGGCCGTCCTGGCCGCGGTGGGGCCGGGGGCGGCGGTGCACGGCACGGGCACGGGGGGCGTCCTCGCGCTCGCCGCCGCGGCGGCCGGGCTGCCGGTGGGCCCGGTCTCGGTGTACGAGCCGCCGCACGCGGACGTGCCCCTCGGGCGGGTCTCCGCGCGCGTGCTCGTGGTCGACGGGGGCTTCAGCCCGGCGGAGACCCGGCGCGCGGCCCGCGAGCTGGCGGCGGCCCTCCCCCGCGCCCGGCACCGCACCCTGACGGGCCAGACCCACGAGGTCGCCCCGCACGTCCTGGCCCCGGTCCTGGCGGAGTTCCTCACGGAATTCCTCGTGGAATCCCTCGTGGAGGAGCGGGGCTTTCCGGGCGGGTCCTAGCCTTGGCCCATGATCACATGCGTCGTGCGGTACACGATCGACCCGAAGCAGATCGCGGCCTTCGAGCGGTTCGGCCGACGCTGGATGGAACTGGTGCAGGCCCACGGCGGCACGCACCACGGCTACTTCCTTCCGGCGGAGGGTGCGAGCGACGAGGCCCTGGCCCTGTTCAGCTTTCCCGGACTGGCCGCCTACGAGGAGTACCGGCGGCTCTTCGGACGGGACCCCGAGTTCGTCGAGGCGGACCGCATCCGCGACGACAGCGGATGCGTGCTGCGGTACGAGCGCACCTTCATGCGTCCGCTGCTGCCCGGCGATCCCGCGGCGGCCGGCACCGCGCCCGGACCGGCGGCCGGGGGCCCGGAGGAGACGCCCCGGTCCGGCTCCTAGGCGCCGGCCGGTTCCGTCGTCCGGCGGACCGTCGTGGCGATCGTCGCCGAGCCCACCACGCGCGTGCCGTCGTACAGCACGATCGCCTGGCCGGGGGCGACGCCCCGGACGGGCTCGTCGAAGGTGACCCGCAGTTCGCCCTCCTCCATCGCCGCGCTCACCGGCGTCTCGCCGCCGTGGGCGCGGAGCTGGGCGGTGTAGCGGCCGGGGCCCTCCGGGGCGGTGCCGCACCAGCGGGGCTTGATCGCGGTGAGGGCGGTGACGTCGAGGGCCTCGACGGGGCCGACCGTGACGGTGTTGTTCACGGGCGAGATGTCGAGGACGTAGCGGGGCTTGCCGTCCGGAGCCGGGTGGCCGATCCGCAGGCCCTTGCGCTGGCCGATGGTGAAGCCGTACGCGCCCTCGTGGGTGCCGACCTTCGCGCCCGCCTCGTCGACGATGTCGCCCTCCGCCGTCCCCAGGCGGGCGGCCAGGAAGCCCTGGGTGTCGCCGTCGGCGATGAAGCAGATGTCGTGGCTGTCGGGCTTCTTCGCGACCGCGAGCCCGCGCCGCTCGGCCTCCGCCCGGATCTCGTCCTTGGTGGTGAGGGTGTCGCCCAGCGGGAACATCGCGTGCGCGAGCTGCTTCTCGTCGAGCACGCCGAGGACGTACGACTGGTCCTTGGCCGTGTCGGAGGCGCGGTGCAGCTCGCGGGTGCCGTCCTCGCCCAGGACGACGGTGGCGTAGTGGCCGGTGCAGACCGCGTCGAAGCCGAGGGCGAGCGCCTTGTCGAGGAGCGCCGCGAACTTGATCTTCTCGTTGCAGCGCAGGCAGGGGTTGGGGGTGCGGCCGGCCTCGTACTCCGCGACGAAGTCGTCCACGACGTCCTCGCGGAACCGCTCGGCCAGGTCCCACACGTAGAAGGGGATGCCGATGACGTCGGCGGCCCGGCGCGCGTCGCGGGAGTCCTCGATCGTGCAGCAGCCGCGCGCTCCGGTGCGGAACGACTGGGGGTTCGCGGAGAGGGCGAGGTGGACGCCGGTGACGTCGTGGCCCGCCTCGGCGGCACGGGCGGCGGCGACGGCGGAGTCCACGCCGCCCGACATGGCGGCGAGGACCCGGAGGGGGCGGGCGTGGGGGCGCTGGGGCGGGGTCTGAGTCATAGCCCCACCAGGGTACGGGGCGCCGGGAACCACCGTCGCGGTAGTAAGCGTTCTCGAAGGCATGGGGAGCAAGGGGAACGGGGCGGTGGGGCGGCGGGCCGTCCTGCTCGGCGGCGGGGCCGCGGTGGTGGGCACGGCCGTGCTCGCCCGGGAGGAGCTGGCGCGCTTCTGGTGGCGGCTGCCGGGGTCGCAGAGGAAGCGGGTGGAGGGGGAGCTGGACCACGCGGGCGCGGAGTGGACGTCGGCGGCGCGGGCGAACTGGCGGCGGGCGGACCGGCCGGACGACTACACGATCGACCGGGTCGTGATCCACGTCGTGCAGGGCAGCTACGCGACCGCCCTGCGGGTCTTCAAGAACCCGGGGCACGGGGCCGCCGCGCACTACGTGGTCCGCAAGGACGGGCACGTGGCGCAGATGATCCGGGAGCTCGACGTGGCCTTCCACGCCGGGAACCGGGACATGAACGAGCGGAGCATCGGCATCGAGCACGAGGGCTTCGTGGACCGGCCGGAGGACTTCACGGCGGCGATGTACGAGGGGTCGGCGCGGCTGACCGCCGACATCTGCGCCCGGTACGGGATACCCGTGGACCGGGAGCACGTCATCGGGCACGTCGAGGTCGAGGGCACCGACCACACCGATCCCGGTCCGCACTGGGACTGGGACCGGTATCTGCGGCTGGTGCGGGAGGCGTCGAAGAAGCCGGCGTGAGGGGGCGGGGGCGGGGCCGGGCTCAGGTGAGGCCGGCCGTGCGGGCCCGCTCCACGGCCGGGCCGATCGCGTCGGCGACCGCCGCCACGTCCTCCTTGGTGGAGGTGTGGCCGAGGGAGAAGCGCAGGGTGCCCCGGGCCAGGTCGGGGTCGGTGCCGGTGGCGAGCAGGACGTGGCTGGGCTGGGCGATGCCGGCGGTGCAGGCGGAGCCGGTGGAGCAGGCGATGCCGGCCGCGTCGAGCAGCAGGAGCAGCGAGTCGCCCTCGCAGCCCGGGAAGGTGAAGTGGGCGTTGGCGGGGAGCCGGTCGACCGGGTCGCCGCCGAGGATCGCGTCGGGGACGGACGTGCGGACGGCGGTGACGAGCTCGTCGCGCAGGGCGCCGACCTCGCGGGCGAACTCCTCGCGCCGCTCGGCGGCGAGCCGGGCGGCGACGGCGAAGGCTGCGACGGCCGGGACGTCGAGGGTGCCGGAGCGGACGTGCCGCTCCTGGCCGCCGCCGTGCAGGACGGGCACGGGGGTGTGCTCGCGGCCCAGGAGCAGGGCGCCGATGCCGTAGGGGCCGCCGATCTTGTGGCCGGAGACGGTCATGGCGGCGAGTCCGGAGGCGGCGAAGTCGACCGGGACCTGTCCCACGGCCTGGACGGCGTCGGCGTGCAGGGGGACGCCGAACTCGGCGGCCACGTCGGCGAGTTCGCGGACCGGCATGAGGGTGCCGATCTCGTTGTTGGCCCACATGACGGTGGCCAGGGCGACGGTCTCGGGGTCGCGGGCGAGCGCCTCGCGCAGGGCCTCGGGGTGCACCCGGCCGTGGCGGTCGACGGGCAGGTACTCGACCCGCGCGCCCTCGTGGACGGCGAGCCAGTCGACGGCGTCGAGGACGGCGTGGTGCTCGACCGGGCTGGCCAGGACGCGGACGCGGCGGGGGTCGGCGTCGCGGCGGGACCAGTAGAGGCCCTTGACGGCGAGGTTGTCGGCCTCGGTGCCGCCGGAGGTGAGGACGACCTCGCTCGGCCGGGCGCCGAGGGCGGCGGCGAGGGTCTCGCGGCCTTCCTCGACGGTCCGCCGGGCCCGCCGTCCGGCGGCGTGGAGGGAGGAGGCGTTGCCCGTGACGGCGAGGTGGGCGGTCATCGCCTCGATCGCCTCGGGCAGCATGGGCGTGGTCGCGGCGTGGTCGAGGTAAGCCATGGTGGGTCGATTCTACGAGCCCGCCGCGGCGCTCCCGGCGCCCGGCCCGTTCGCGCCGCCGTACCCGGGTGTGCCGCCGCCCCGCCCCTGTGCGGCAAGGGCGGGGCGGCGGTGGTCCGGGCGTACGGGTGTACGTACGGGGGTGCGGGCGTACGGGCTCAGCCGCGCGGGGCGCGGGCGAGCTGGCGGGACTGGGCGACCAGGCGGTCGGCGCTGTCCCAGACCTCGGCGTCCTCCTCCAGGAAGCCGCCGGCCAGGTTGCGGGTGGTGATGGAGACCCGCAGCGGGCCGGGGGCCGGGCGGCAGCGGACGTGGGCGGTGAGCTCGACGGTCGGGGTCCAGCCCTTGAGGCCCAGCTCGAAGGAGGTCGGCGGCAGGGCGTCGACGGTGAGCAGCAGGGAGAGGGCGTCGGGCTCGCGCCCGTCGGCGAGGCCGAACCAGGCGCGCATCTCGCCCTTGCCCGAGGGCGCGCCGATCGCCCAGCCGACGCAGGCCGGGTCGAGGCGGATGTCGAGCCGCTCGGTGATGGCGGAGGAGCCGGGGATCTGCGGGGTGGGGCCGTCGGAGGCGCCGAAGCAGTTCTCGATCGGGGCCATCGCCGGGGGCGTCGCGCTGGTGCGGACGTCGTCGGGGAGGGCGTCGAGGTCGCCGTACGAGGCGAGGACGCGGATGCGCTCGACCTCGGTGCCGTCCTCGGCGTACTGGAAGAGCGAGGCCTGTCCGGTGGAGAGGGTCCGGCCGGTGCGGACGGTCTCGGTCCGGATCACCGCGGGGCCCGGGACGGACGGCGTGAGGTAGTGCGCCGAGATCGTGAACGGGTCGGGGTGCGGGAGGTGGTGGCCGAGGGCGCGGCCGAGCAGGGCGAGGAGGTAGCCGCCGTTGACGGCGTGGATGATCGTCCAGCCGGCGGAGAGGTCGGCGTCGTAGACGCCGGGCTCCCGGAGGGTGACGGCGGTGTCGCGGTCGAACTCGTTCGTGACGACGGCGTCCGTCCCGGCGTCCGTCTCGGTGCTCGTGCTCATGGATCCGAAGGTACCGCAGGTTACTACTGAGCGGTAGCTTTCTCCGGCTCCTCGCTGGTGGAGGAGCGGCGGTTCCAGGCGCGGGGCGCGCGCCAGTGGTAGCGCATCGCGAGGAGGCGCAGCACGAAGGCGGTGAGGACGGCGGCGCCGCTCGTGAAGGCGTTGAGGGTGTCGAAGCGGATGCAGAGCACGACCGTCGTCGCACCCACGATCGCCGGGACGGCGTACAGGTCCCGGTCCCAGCGCAGCAGCGAGGGCACCTCGTTGGCGAGCACGTCGCGCAGGACGCCGCCGCCGACGGCGGTGGCGAGGCCGAGGGCGGCGGAGGAGGTGAGGCCGAGGCCGTAGTCGTACGCCTTCGTCGTCCCCGTCACGCAGAAGAGGCCGAGCCCGGCGGCGTCGAACACGTTGACGGCGGCCTGGGTGCGCTCCACCTGGGGGTGCAGGAAGAAGACGAGGACCGTCGCGACCAGGGGCATGAGGAAGTAGCCGAGGTCGGTGAAGGCGGCGGGGGGCACGGCGCCGATGATCAGGTCGCGGAAGAGGCCGCCGCCGAGGGCGGTGACCTCGGCGAGGACGGCGATGCCGAAGACGTCGAAGTTCTTCCGGACGGCGAGGAGGGCGCCGGAGATGGCGAACACGAAGATGCCGACGAGATCGAGGGCGTGTTGGACGGAGGGGGTGAACAGGTCGTGGAGCACCGCCCAATTGTGCCGGTAGTTCCCGTGGGGGGTGGGCGTCGGCCTGTGGGGCGGGCCCGGTGCGCCGGCGCCCTCGGCGGGGCCGGAGCGTCCCCCGCGTCTCGCTCCGGCCCCCTCCGGTGGGTGGGGAGGGGATCTCCCCCACCCCGCCCCTTCCCGAAACCCTGACGGGACCGGGGGCCGCGCCCCCGAACCCCCCTGACGCGAGCGCTCCGCGCCGCGAGCCGGTGCCGCCCTCGGGTCCGGCGCCCCGGGCGGTCCGGCCGGCCCGCCGGGCGTGACCCGACCGGAGCGGTCCGGCCGACACGCCGGGCGGGCGCGGTCCGGCCGGGGCGGTCCGGCCAGGGCAGTCCGACCGGGGTGGTCTGGCCGGGGCGGTCCGGCCGACTCACCGGGCGGGCGCGGTCCGGCCAGGGCAGTCCGGCCGACTCACCGGGCGGGCGCGGTCCGGCCAGGGCAGTCCGGCCGGGGCGGTCCGGTCGACCCGCCGCGCGGGGCGCTCGGCCCTGCCGGGCGCGGAGCCCAGGGCGGGCGCGGAGCCCAGGGCGGGCGCGGAGCCCAGGGCGGGCGCGGAGCCCAGGGCGGGCGCGGAGCCCAGGGCGGGTGCTGCCCGCACACGCGAGAGGTCCCCGTCGCCCGGTGGCGACGGGGACCTCTCGGGGTTCACGCCTTCGGCGCGTCGCCCTCGGCGGCGGGGTCGGCAGCGACCTCGGCCGACTTCGTCGCCTCGGGCGCGGGCTCGGCAGCGACCTCGGCCGCCCCGCCCGTCTCGGCGGGCGCCTCGGCAGGTGCCCCGGCCTTGGCCCGGACGTCCGCCTCCGAAGCCGCCCCGGCCTTGGCCGAAGCCTCCGCAGGCTCCCCGGCCTTTGCCAGGGTTTCCGCCTCCACGGGCACCTCCACCTCGACCGGGACCTCCGCCCCCGCAGCCGCCCCGGCCTCGACCGGAGCCTCCGCCCCCGCAACCGTCCCGGTGGTGGCGGCCGACACCGTCGGCTCCGGGCGTTTCGTGATCTCCACCGACTCCCGTGCCCCCGGCAGCGTCACGCCCTCCGTGTTCTCCGGGTGGTGGCAGGCCACGCGCTGGCCCGGGCGGAGTTCCAGGAGCGGGGGCTCCTGGGTCTTGCAGATCTCCGTCGCCTTCCAGCAGCGGGTGTGGAAGCGGCAGCCCGGCGGCGGGGCGATCGGGGAGGGCACGTCCCCGTTGAGGAGGATGCGCTCGCTCTTGACGCCCCGGCGGCGCGGGTCCGGGACCGGGACCGCCGACATCAGGGCCCGGGTGTACGGGTGCATCGGGGCCGTGTACAGGGACGTGCGGTCCGCGAGCTCGACGATCTTGCCGAGGTACATCACGGCGATGCGGTCCGAGACGTGCCGGACGACCGAGAGGTCGTGCGCGATGAACACGTAGGTGAGGCCCAGCTCGTCCTGGAGGTCGTCCAGGAGGTTGACCACCTGCGCCTGGATGGAGACGTCCAGGGCCGAGACCGGCTCGTCCGCCACGACCAGCTTCGGCTTGAGCGCGAGCGCGCGGGCGATGCCGATGCGCTGGCGCTGGCCGCCGGAGAACTCGTGCGGGTAGCGGTTGTAGTGCTCCGGGTTGAGGCCCACCAGGCCGAGGAGGCGCTGCACCTCCTTCTTCACGCCGCCCTCGGGCTCGACGCCCTGGAGCCGGAAGGGCGCCGAGACGATCGTGCCGACCGTGTGGCGCGGGTTCAGCGAGCCGTACGGGTCCTGGAAGATCATCTGGATGTCCCGGCGGAAGGGACGCATCCCGGACACCCCGAGGTGGGAGATGTCCTCGCCCTGGAACTCGACCGTGCCGCCGGTCGGTTCGAGCAGGCGGGTGATGAGCCGGCCCATCGTCGACTTGCCGCAGCCGGACTCGCCGACGACGCCGAGGGTCTCGCCGGGGTAGACCTCGAAGTCGAGGCCGTCGACCGCCTTGACCGCGCCGGTCTGGCGCTGGAGCAGGCCCTTCCGGATGGGGAAGTGCTTCTGCAGGCCGGTGACCTTGAGCAGGGGTTCCATGGTCTCGCTCACAGCTTCGGCGCAATCTCTTCGGTCCAGATGCGGGTGCGCTCCTCCTGCGGCATGTGGCAGGCGGAGTAGTGGCGCTCTCCGACGAGCTCCAGCTCGGGCCGCTGGGTGCGCGTGATGCCGCCCTCGGGGACGTCCGCGTACGGGCAGCGCGGGTTGAAGGCGCAGCCGCTCGGGATGTTGATGAGGCTGGGCGGGTTGCCCTTGACCGGGATGAGGCGGTCGGTCTGCTCCCGGTCGATGCGGGGCATCGAGCCGAGCAGACCCCAGGTGTAGGGGTGCTGCGGCTCGTAGAAGACCTGCTCGGCCGGGCCGCGCTCGACGCAGCGCCCGCCGTACATGACGAGGATGTCGTCGGCGAGCTCGGCGACGACGCCGAGGTCGTGGGTGATGATGACGACCGCGGAGCCGAACTCCTTCTGGAGGTCCCGCATCAGGTCGAGGATCTGCGCCTGCACGGTCACGTCGAGGGCCGTGGTCGGCTCGTCGGCGATGAGCAGCTCGGGGTTGTTGACGAGCGCCATGGCGATCATCGCGCGCTGCCGCATGCCGCCGGAGAACTCGTGCGGGTAGTTGTCGAACCGCTTGGCGGGCTCGGGGATGCCGACCCGGTCGAGGAGTTCGACGGCCCGGGTGCGCGCCGTCTTCTTGTTCACGTCGTGGTGGACGCGGTACGCCTCCACGATCTGGGCGCCCACCGTGTAGTACGGGTGCATCGCGGAGAGCGGATCCTGGAAGATCATGGCCATCTCGCGGCCGCGCATCCGGCGGACCTCTTCCGGGTCGGCCGAGAGCAGCTCGCGCCCGTTCAGCCAGATCTCGCCGGAGATCCGGGCCTTCTGCCGGCCGTACTGGCCGACCGTGTGCAGGCCCATGATGCCGAGCGAGGTCACCGACTTGCCGGAGCCGGACTCGCCGACGATGCCGAGGGTCTTGCCCTTCTCCAGCTGGAAGGAGAGGCCGTCGACCGACTTGACCAGACCGTCGTCGGTCGGGAAGTGGATCTTCAGGTCGCGGACGTCGAGGAAGGCGCCGGACGGGGCGGAGCCGCCCGCGGTGGCGGCGGGCTCCTCCACCGCCGTTCCGGTCTTCGGCAGCTTGTCCGTCATGCGAGCCTCACTCGGGGGTCGATCACCGCGTACAGAAGGTCCACCACGAGGTTGGCGATGACCACGGAGGCGGCCGTGATGAGGGTGACCGCGAGGATCACCGGCAGGTCGCGGTCGCCGACCGCCTTGAAGGCGGCGTTGCCGAGGCCCGACAGGTTGAACGCGGTCTCGGTCAGGACCGCGCCGCCGACGAGGGCGCCCAGGTCCATGCCGAAGATGGTCAGGATGGGGGTCATGGTGGAGCGCATCGCGTGCTTGCCCAGGACGACCGACTCCGGCAGGCCCTTGGCGCGGGCGGTGCGGATGTAGTCCTCGCCGAGGACCTCCAGCATGGTGGCGCGGGTGAGGCGCGCGTACATCGCCGCGTAGAGGAAGGCGAGGGTGACCCAGGGCAGCAGCAGGCCGACGAACCACTCGCCCGGGGACTCGGTGAACGGCACGTACGTGGCGTCCAGCCAGCCGAGCTGGGTGCGGAAGAGGAACATCGCCAGCATGGCGGTGAAGTAGATGGGGAGCGAGACGCCGGCGAGCGCGGTGACCATCGCGGCCCGGTCGACCATGGTGCCGCGCTTGAGCGCGGAGACGACGCCGGTGGTGACGCCCATGAGGAGCCAGAGCACGGCCGCGCCGAGGACCATGGAGAGGGTGACCGGGATCCGGTCGACCAGCATGGTCCAGACGTCCTGCTCGGTCTTGAAGGAGTAGCCGAAGCACGGGGCCGCGCAGTGGATGCTGTCGCCGCCGCCGACGTAGTCGCGGCCGACGAAGATGCCGGAGACGAAGTGCCAGAACTGCACCAGGATCGGCTCGTCCAGGCCCAGCTTCTGCCGGATGCCCTCGATGGAGGCCGGGTCCGCCTGCTTGCCGACGAACATCGCGGCAGGATCGCTGCCGGTCAGCTTGGGAATGAGGAAGAAGATGCTGAGCGTCACGAGCGTGACGACGAGCAGCATCACGACGACCGCGAAGAGTCGCCGGACTATGTATGCAAGCATGCGGTCGGCCGGTCGGCGGCCGGGGGACCCGATCGGGTCCCCCGGCCGCCGCCCTCGGCCATCACCTGCCCTTCGGACCTGGCGGCGGGTGGTGCGCCGGTGGAGCGGGTCGGATTACTTGACGACGCCGAGCGACGCGTAGTCGTAGCGGCCGTTGTAGGCGTCCGCCGTGTAGACGTTGGTCAGCCGGGAGCTGCGCCAGATGATGTTCTTCTCGTGGGTGAAGGGCAGGTAGACCGCGGCCTCCGACACCTTCGTGTTGATCTGCTTGTAGAGCTCGCCGGCCTTGACCGGGTCGGTCTCCTTCAGCGCCTGGTCGAACAGGCCGTTGACGGCCTTGTCGTTCAGCTCCGAGAAGTTGTTGTTGCCGCTCTGGAGGATGAAGCGGCCGTCGACCAGCGGCTGGAGGAAGCCCTGGCCCGACGGGAAGTCGGCGCCCCAGCCCATGATGATGATGCCGTAGCCCTTCTCCTTGACCACCTTCGGCGAACCGATGATGCCCGAGGTCTGGGCGCCGTCGAACTGGTCGATCTGGGCCTCGATGCCGACGGCCTTCAGCGACTGCTGGAGGGACTCGGCGGTGGCGATCTCGATCGGCTTGTTGTTGCGGACCGCGATGGTGGTCTTGAAGCCGTTCGGCTTGCCGCACTTGGCGAGGGCCGCCTTGGCCTTCGCCACGTCCGCCTTGCCCGCGAGCTTGCCGTACGGGTCGGCCTTCGGGTCGGCGCCCTTGATCGCCGGGGGCAGCATGTTGGAGGCGATGTCGCCACCGGCCTGCGGGCCGCCGCGGGCGGTCTGGAGGGACTTCGAGTCGGCCGCGTAGATGATGGCCTTGCGGCACTCGACGTTGTCGATGACCGTCTGCGGGAAGACCGCGTAGCGGATGAAGCCCGTCTGCGGGTTGTCGACGTTCTCCTTGTGCTGCTGGAGCACCTTCTGGCGGGCGGCGGCGCCGACGCCGGTCGCGTTGATGTCGAGGTCGTACTCGCCCTCGATCAGGCGGTTGTCCATGTCGTCGGCGTTCGTGGTGAACGTGACGCTGATCTTGTCCGGCAGGGCCTTGCGGACGGTGTCCGTCTTGGCGTCCCACTTGTCGTTGCGGACGAGCTTGATCGACTTGTTGGGGGTGTACGACTCCCACTTGTACGGGCCGGAGGAGAAGGGCTTCAGGCCGTACTTGGACTTGGTGTCCTTGTCCTGGCGGACCGGGGAGGCCGCGGGCATCGCCAGCATCTGCAGGAAGTCGCCGTTGGCGACCGGCAGCTTGAAGACGATGGTCTTGTCGTCCGGGGTCTCGATCGCCTTCAGGCCGAGCTTGTCCGCGGAGGTGTCCTTGTACGGGCCCTTGTACTCGCCCTTGGGGTCGAGGACCTGCTGGAGGTAGATCGGGCCGCCGGAGATGACGTCCTGGGCCCAGATGCGCTCGATGCCGTACTTGATGTCCTTGGAGGTGATCGGCTTGCCGTCCTCCCAGGTGACCCCGTCCTTCAGGGTGAAGGTGTAGGTGAGGCCGTCGGCCGAGACCTTGCCGGTGTCGGTGGCGAGGTCGGAGACCAGCTCGGTGGAGGCGGCGCCCGGCTCGGCCTTGAAGGTGACCAGCTGGCGCGTGTAGTAGCGGGCGAAGTCCCACACGAAGCCGTAGTAGCCGCGCTGCGGGTCCCAGTTGTCGGCCTCCTGCGAGCCGATGAACTTCAGCTCGCCGCCCTTCTTGTCGGAGGCGTTGAGGACCTTGTTGACGCCGCCGTTGAAGGCGAGGCCGTCCTTGCCCTTGTCGCCGCCGCTGCCGCCGTTGCCGCCGCCGCAGGCCGTGGTGACGACCATCGTGGCCGCCGCGAGCAGCGCGCCCGCGGCGATTCTGCGCCTCTGAGAGCTCATCAGGGTCATGGGTCTCGCAACCTCCGGGATAGTGGCGGCCGTTACGGCGGTCCGCCGGTGGGGATGGGCCTCCTGTCGCCAGCGGCAGGGGCGGTTCGTGCGGGTCGTCGGCGTACGGTCAGCGGGAGCCCTTCGGGTCCAGCGCGTCGCGCACGCCGTCGCCGAAGAGGTTGAACGCCAGGACGGTGATGAAGATCGCGAGGCCGGGGATCACCATGAACAGGGGGTCCGACTCGTAGGTGTTGACGGCCTTGGACAACATCTGTCCCCAGGAGGCGGTGGGCGGCTTCACGCCGGCGCCGAGGAAGCTGAGGGCCGCTTCGGTGAGGATGTTGGTGGGGATCATGAGGGTCGCGTAGACCGTGATCGGGGCCACCAGGTTGGGCAGCAGCTCCTTGCGGAGGATGTAGAGGCGGCCGGCGCCCAGGCTGCGGGCGGCCTCCACGTACTCGCGCTCGCGCAGCGAGAGGGTCTGGCCGCGGACGATGCGGCCGACGTACGGCCAGCCGAAGAAGCCGATCACCAGCACGAGGGCGGCGATGCGCACGCCCGACCCCTCGATCCCGAACAGTTCGGGGGGCAGCACCGAGACCAGCGCGATCGTGAAGAGCAGCTGCGGGAAGGCGAGCATGACGTCCATGACCCGGCTGAGGGCCGCGTCGATCCAGCCGCCGAAGTAGCCCGCGACGATGCCGAGGACCGTGCCGAGGAGGACCGCGAAGACCGCCGCCAGGAAGGCGACGAGCAGCGAGATCCGGGCGCCGTAGACGATGCGGCTGAAGACGTCGCGGCCGTTGACCGGCTCGACCCCGAGGAGGAAGTCGGAGCTGATGCCGCCCCAGGAGCCGATCGGGGTGCCGAAGAGCGGGTCGATCCGGTCCTCGTGGAACTCGTCCGGCGGGTGGCCGAGGAGACCGACGATGAGCGGCGCGAAGATCGCGACCAGGATGAGGAAGAGGACGACGCAGGCGCCGGCGAGGGCGAGCTTGTCGCGCTTGAGGCGGGTCCAGGCGATCTTCCAGGGCGAGCGGCCCTGGATCCCCTTCTCGGGAGTGCCGGGGGTGCCGGAGGAGCCGGGATCGGCGGGCACGCCGTCGACGGTGGCGGTCGACGCGCCCGCACTGGTCTCGTGCAGTGGTGCCGTCATCGTGGTGAGGACCCCTCTCGGCCGCCGGTAGCCGGCCCTTGCCCGCCGCGGGTAGCGGCTCGGTGGAACAACCTGCCGGGTACCTGCTCGAAAAGGAGCGGAACACCCGGTGTTCCGGGGAGTCTTCAATGCGCTCGTGATCACCCGCCAGCCCTGACGAGGAATGTTTGCTCAAACGTGATGCGGTGCTGCGACTTCCGTTATCCGGACGTCGTGCGGGCGTGAGCGGACCATCTCGGGCCCTCTTCCCCCCAATCGGACATGTCACCCAACTGGGCGTTTGAGCTCTTCAATTGGGGCGAACGAAGGCTTCCGACGGGACCCGTGGGGCGGACGGGGAGACAGGGGCCGTCTCAGTATCCGGACGGCGCCGCCGGCGGGTAGCCGTATCCCGGGGCGGGGGCCGGGCCGCGCCCCGCGTGCGCCTCGCGGTCGTAGAAGGGGCGCGCGTTCGCCCGCAGCCAGAGCGCCACCGGGTCGTACGCGTCGGAGAGGGCGACCGTCGAGACGGGCAGCCCGTCGGGGACGGAGCCGATGGACCGGCTCATCATCGACCGGACCGTGTCGACGGCCGCCGGGGAGGTGTCGTACAGGTCGAGCCCGATGACGAGGTACGGGGAGCCGAGCGCGGGCTGCACCCAGCCGCGGCGCAGCGCCCGGACGGCCGGGGTGCGGTGCGCGTTCTGGGTGATCAGGGCGTAGAACTGCGGGATCTCCAGGGCGGGCTCGGTGACGCGCAGCGGCCCGGCGGGCATCCGGTCGAGGCCGGTGGCGATCCGGCGCAGGTCGGCCCAGGGGATGCCGACGCCGCCGCCGGGGGCGTGCGGGTTCAGCCAGACGCCCCAGCGGTCCGGGTAGAGGGCGCGGGCGATCTCGCGGCCGGTGACGCGCTCGTGGCCGCGGTTCCAGCCGGAGGCGGCGAGCTCCTGGTCGGAGGTGACGCAGGGCGCGTAGCCGAAGCCGTCGACCTCCATGTTCCCGTACTGGGCGTCGGGCGAGCCGGGCGTGCCCTGCCAGAGGAGCATCCGCAGCTCGCCGTCGGCGAGGGCGTGCAGCAGCCGCTCGTACGCGTCGTAGCGTCCGGGTGCCACCTGGCGCAGCATGTGCTCGACCTGACCGGCCGCAGCGGTGCCTGACGCACTCACCCTGGGTCCCGCCCCTCTTCCGTCCACCGAATCAGTTCAGCTTAAACAGGGAGCCGCTCACACGGCGGCGCGCTGGTAGAAGGGGCGGACCCGCTCCACCATCCAGTCCCCGACCGGGTCCTGCGCCATGTCGAGCAGGATGAGGTTGACCGGCCAGGCGACCTCGACGCGGCCGAGGGCCCGGCCGAGGGCGTCCAGGGGGGCGGTCCGGTCGGCGCCCTCCCAGTGGGAGAGCTGGACGCCGATGAAGAGGGCCGGCTCGGTGCCCTCGACGCTGGCGAGGGCGCGGCGGGCGGTGGCGACGACGCCGGTGGCCTCGAACTCGGCGGAGGCGGCGGCGAGGAAGTCGACGGGGTCGTCCTGCCAGTCGGGCTCGAAGAGCCGGACGCGGCCGCCGGACGCGGGGCCGTCGAGCGGGGTCCGGCCGGCGCGGCAGAGCTCGGCGACGGCGGGCGGGGGCAGCGGGACGCCGACGGTGCCGCCGGGGTTCACGGCGATGCCGAGCTGCGGGGGCAGGCCGCGGGCGAAGTCGCGGGCGGGGGCGACGGCGAAGGACATGTGGTCGCCGGCGCAGGCGCGGAGCTGCTGCTCGGAGCTGAAGACGGGGACGTAGGCCGCGCCCTCGATCTCCATGGTGGCGAGGTCCAGGTCGGGGCTGTCGGGTCCGCCGCCGTTGGGCAGGGGGACCCAGACCGGGCTGCGGCCGAGCACCTCCAGGAGGCGGCCTCCCGCCCCGGGGTTGCCGAGCGAGGCGGCAAGCACCTCTTCGAGCTCGTTGCCCGGCCACGTCACGTCCACGGTCCCGTTCCCCTTCTCGCACGGCCTGCCGTACCCGGCGGCCCGGCAGCACCCTAACGCCGCCCGGGCGCCGCCGTGGCCGGAAGGAAGGGGGTACGGGCGCCCCGGACGGGTCACGGGCGCGATCAGGCCGCCTCCCCGAAGCCGATCGTCCGGAGGGCGTCGGCGGCGTCCCGGTCGAGCAGGGTCACCGAGGCGCAGCCGTGCGGGAGCCGGCCGGTCCCGGCGGCCCGCAGCAGCCGGCCGACCGCGCGCCGGTGCCGGGCGAAGGCGTACGCGGAGACGCCCCGGCCCCGGGCGTGCTGCCCGGCCCTGGCGGTGTCCGGGGTGACGTCGAGGAGGACCAGGTGCAGCTCGCTCCCCCGCCGGCGGGCCTCGCGGGCGAGCCAGCCGCGCACCCAGGACTGGGTGCCGCAGTCGTGCACGACCACGCTCGCGCCGGAGCGCAGGGCGCGGCGCAGCCCGGCGTAGTGCGCGACCCGGACCAGGGGGCGGTAGAGCGCGTACGGCAGGAGGCGGGGCATCCGGGCCTCCCAGCGCTCCCGGGCGTCCTGGGAGTCGACGCCCCGGTCCCCGGCGGCCCGCTTCATGAGGGTGGACTTGCCGCTGCCGGGCAGCCCGGAGACGACCACGAGGTCCCCGGCCGCGAAGGCCAGGGCGCGGGGGCCCCGGCCGCCGCGCTCGCGCAGGTCCCGCAGGATCCGGCCCCGTCCCCGGGTCCGGGCGCGGGCCCGTGGGGACGGTATGCCGGTACTCGTCGCGTACGCGCCGGTGTGCTGGATCGTCATCGCCTTCTCCCCCTGACGGGCCTCGGGAGACCCTTCCCAAGAAGTGTAAAGAAACGGTAATGGGGCACAAGCGATTTGCCGCGCCGACACCGCGTGCAATGATGTGCCCGCCAGGACCTGTCCGGCCCTGGGCGCGCACAGTCGCCGTACAACCGCATACCGGCCGTTCGAATCCGCGCGGGAGAGTTCCGGAGCGCGACGTGGGTCACCACGGAGTGTGTCCGGGCGCCGAAGGAGCAAGACCCTCCCTTGAATCTCTCAGGCCCCGTACCGCGTGGATGAGGCAGATCTGAAAAGCGGGACACCGTCGTGTCCCCACCCAAGGTGCAAGCCGGGCTCTCGGTGACGAGATGCCCCCGGTGAACCTCTCAGGTTCCATGACAGATGGGGAGGACGTCCTCGCCCGTCATGTCTTCGTCACCGAACGCCCTTGGGACCCGGGAGCCACCCCATGACCTCTGCCCCCCGCCTGACCGCCCTCGACGCGCTGCATCGTTCGCTGGGCGCGACCATGACCGACTTCGCGGGCTGGGACATGCCCCTGCGGTACGGCAGCGAGCGCGACGAGCACAACGCCGTCCGCACCCGGGCCGGCCTCTTCGACCTGTCCCACATGGGCGAGATCACCGTCACCGGGCCGCAGGCCGTCGAGCTCCTCGACTTCGCCCTGGTCGGCAACATCTCCACGGTGGGCACCGGCCGCGCCCGGTACACGATGATCTGCCGCGAGGACGGCGGCATCCTGGACGACCTGATCGTCTACCGCCTCGGTGAGACCGAGTACATGGTGGTGGCCAACGCCTCCAACGCCCAGACCGTCCTGGACGCCCTCACCGAGCGCGCGGCCGGCTTCGACGCCGAGGTCCGCGACGACCGCGACGCGTACGCCCTGATCGCGGTCCAGGGCCCGGAGTCCCCCGGCATCCTGAAGTCGGTGACCGACGCCGACCTGGACGGCCTGAAGTACTACGCCGGCCTGCCGGGCACGGTCGCGGGCGTGCCCGCGCTCATCGCCCGGACCGGCTACACCGGCGAGGACGGCTTCGAGCTCTTCCTGAAGCCGGAGCACGCCGAGGGCGTGTGGAAGGCGCTGACCGGGGCGGGCGAGGGCGTCGGCCTGATCCCCTGCGGCCTGTCCTGCCGCGACACGCTCCGCCTGGAGGCGGGCATGCCGCTGTACGGCCACGAGCTGACCACCTCCCTCACCCCCTTCGACGCCGGCCTCGGCCGGGTCGTGAAGTTCGAGAAGACGACCAACGAGGGCCGCTTCGTCGGCCGCGAGGCCCTGGAGAAGGCCGCCGAGCGCGCCGAGACCGCCCCGCCGCGCAAGCTGGTCGGCCTGGTCGCCGAGGGCCGCCGGGTCCCGCGCGCCGGGTTCTCCGTCGTCAAGGACGGCGAGGTCGTCGGCGAGGTCACCTCCGGCGCCCCGTCCCCGACCCTCGGGAAGCCGATCGCGATGGCGTACGTGGACGCGGCGCACGCGGAGCCGGGCACCCCGGGCGTGGGCGTGGACGTCCGGGGCACCCACGAGCCGTACGAGGTCGTGGCGCTGCCCTTCTACAAGCGCCGGAAGTGACGCATCCGTCCCATCCGGCGTCTCACCCCGCAAGACCGACGTTCATCAGCACTCCCCCGATCCAGGAGAATCAGGTCATGAGCAACCCCCAGCAGCTGCGGTACACCAAGGAGCACGAGTGGCTGTCGGACGCCGAGGACGGCGTCGCGACCGTCGGCATCACGGAGTTCGCGGCCAACGCGCTCGGTGACGTCGTCTACGCCCAGCTCCCCGAGGTCGGCGACACCGTCACCGCGGGCGAGACCTGCGGCGAGCTGGAGTCGACGAAGTCCGTGAGCGACCTGTACTCCCCCGTCTCGGGTGAGGTCGTCGCCGCCAACCAGGACGTGGTGGACGACCCGTCCCTGGTGAACACGGCTCCGTTCGAGGGTGGCTGGCTGTTCAAGGTGCGCGTCGCGGGTGAGCCGGACGACCTGCTCACCGCCGACGAGTACGCCGCGTTCTCCGCCGGGAACTGAGACCGGGCCCGAGACCCCTAGGGATCGATTCATGTCGCTTCTGAACACTCCCCTCCACGAGCTGGACCCCGACGTCGCCGCCGCCGTCGACGCCGAGCTCCGCCGTCAGCAGTCCACCCTCGAGATGATCGCCTCGGAGAACTTCGCTCCGGTCGCGGTCATGGAGGCCCAGGGCTCCGTCCTCACCAACAAGTACGCCGAGGGCTACCCGGGCCGCCGCTACTACGGCGGCTGCGAGCACGTCGACGTGGCCGAGCAGATCGCGATCGACCGGATCAAGGACCTGTTCGGCGCCGAGTACGCCAACGTCCAGCCGCACTCCGGCGCCTCCGCGAACCAGGCCGCCCTCTTCGCGATCGCCCAGCCGGGCGACACGATCCTGGGCCTGGACCTGGCGCACGGCGGCCACCTCACCCACGGCATGCGCCTGAACTTCTCCGGCAAGCAGTTCGACGTGGTCGCGTACCACGTGGACGGGGCCGGTCTGGTCGACATGGCCGAGGTCGAGAGCCTCGCCAAGGAGCACCGCCCGAAGGTGATCATCGCGGGCTGGTCGGCGTACCCGCGCCAGCTGGACTTCGCGGAGTTCCGCCGGATCGCGGACGAGGTCGGCGCCTACCTGTGGGTCGACATGGCCCACTTCGCGGGCCTGGTCGCCGCCGGTCTGCACCCGAACCCGGTGGAGCACGCGGACGTGGTGACCTCCACCACGCACAAGACGCTCGGCGGCCCGCGCGGCGGCATCATCCTGGCGAAGAAGGAGTTCGCCAAGAAGCTGAACTCCTCCGTCTTCCCGGGCTTCCAGGGCGGCCCCCTGGAGCACGTGATCGCGGCCAAGGCCGTCTCCTTCAAGGTCGCGGCCTCGGAGGAGTTCAAGGAGCGCCAGGAGCGCACCCTGGAGGGCGCCCGGATCATCGCCGAGCGCCTGGTCCAGGACGACGTCACGGCCCACGGCGTCTCGGTCCTGTCCGGCGGCACGGACGTGCACCTGCTCCTGGTCGACCTGCGCGACTCGGAGCTGGACGGCCAGCAGGCCGAGGACCGCCTCCACGAGGTCGGCATCACGGTCAACCGGAACGCGGTCCCGAACGACCCGCGTCCCCCGATGGTCACCTCCGGCCTGCGCATCGGCACGCCGGCGCTCGCGACCCGCGGTTTCGGGGCCGAGGACTTCCGCGAGGTCGCGGACGTCATCGCCGAGACCCTCAAGCCGGGCTTCGACGCCGACAAGGCCGAGGCCCTCAAGGCCCGGGTGACCGCCCTCGCGGACAAGCACCCGCTGTACCCCGGCCTGTAGTGACACCGCAGTAATAGTGACACCGTAGTAATTTCGTACGCTTTTGTTCGTACGGACTTCCGGGGCACCGCGCACACTGGAACAACGGGCGCGGTGCCCCGACCCGTGTCCCCCGCCCCCACGCGCTCTCTGCACCACCCCGGCAGACAACGACGTCCAGCCCCCCACAAGGAGTCATCCCGTGGCCATCTCGGTCTTCGACCTGTTCTCGATCGGCATCGGTCCGTCGAGCTCCCACACGGTGGGCCCCATGCGCGCGGCCCGGATGTTCGCCCGCCGACTGAAGAACGAGGGCCTGCTGGCCCACACCGCGAAGGTGCGGGCGGAGCTGTACGGCTCCCTCGGCGCCACCGGCCACGGCCACGGCACCCCCAAGGCCGTCCTGCTCGGCCTGGAGGGGAACTCGCCCCGCACGGTCGACGTGGAGCACGCGGACGAGGAGTTCGAGCGGATCAAGGCGAGCGGCCGGATCAACCTGCTCGGCGCCCACGAGATCCCCTTCGACTTCGACGCCGACCTGATACTGCACCGGCGCAAGGCGCTCCCGTACCACGCCAACGGCATGACGGTCTTCGCGTACGACGCGGAGGGCGGGCTCGTCCTGGAGAAGACGTACTACTCGGTGGGCGGCGGCTTCGTCGTCGACGAGGACGCCGTGGCGGGCGAGAACCCGATCGTGCCGGACGACACGGTCCTGAAGTACCCCTTCCGCACCGGCGACGAGCTGCTCCGCCTCGCGAAGGAGACCGGCCTGTCGATCTCCGCGATGATGCTGGAGAACGAGAAGGCCTGGCGCACCGAGGACGAGATCCGCGCGGGCCTCCTGGAGATCTGGCGGGTCATGCAGTCCTGCGTCTCGCGCGGCATGTCCCGCGAGGGCATCCTGCCCGGCGGCCTGAAGGTCCGCCGCCGCGCGGCGAACTCGGCCCGCAAGCTGCGCTCCGAGGGCAACCCCGAGGCCCACTCGATGGAGTGGATCACCCTGTACGCGATGGCGGTGAACGAGGAGAACGCGGCGGGCGGCCGGGTGGTCACGGCCCCGACGAACGGCGCGGCCGGCATCATCCCCGCCGTCCTGCACTACTACATGAACTTCGTCCCCGGCGCGGACGAGGACGGTGTGGTCCGCTTCCTCCTCGCGGCCGGCGCGGTCGGCATGCTCTTCAAGGAGAACGCCTCGATCTCCGGCGCCGAGGTCGGCTGCCAGGGCGAGGTCGGCTCGGCCTGCTCGATGGCGGCCGGCGCCCTCGCCGAGGTCCTGGGCGGCTCCCCGGAGCAGGTGGAGAACGCCGCGGAGATCGGCATGGAGCACAACCTGGGCCTGACCTGCGACCCGGTCGGCGGCCTGGTCCAGATCCCCTGCATCGAGCGCAACGGCATGGCGGCGGTCAAGGCCGTCACGGCCGCGAAGATGTCGATGCGCGGCGACGGCAGCCACCTGGTCTCCCTCGACAAGGTCATCAAGACCATGAAGGAGACGGGTGCCGACATGAGCGTGAAGTACAAGGAGACGGCGCGGGGCGGCCTCGCGGTGAACATCATCGAGTGCTGAGCCCCTGGCCCCGGACGGGCGGCGACCACGGTCGCGCGGCCCGTCCGGGCGGGCGGGTCAGGCCTTGCTGAGGTGCGACCAGAACTCGTCCCACGACAGCCGGCCGTCGCCGTTGTCGTCGCGCTGCTTGATGAGCGCCTCGGCGACCGTCTCGGTGACGTTGAAGTCGCCCAGCTGGGCCATCACGCTCTTGTACTCCGCGGCGGTGATGAAGCCGTCCCCGTCCACGTCGTACCGGTTGAATGCCGTGCGTGCCGACTCGATGTCCGCCACTGTTTCCGCCCCTTCATGGTGCTTGTCTGACGGGGGTCAGATTAGCCGCCCCGGCCCGGCCGGGTGCGGGTGGTCCCGGCGGAAGGGGGCGTCGGGGTCCGTCGGTGGCGGTCGAGGCGATTCGGGGGTGTTCGCGCACCCCCGTCGACCATCCAGCATGCGGACAACCCCGGGAAACAAACAACGAACCGCATAGTCATTCACTATTTACAAGGCAGGTGCCGCATGTCACCAACGATTCACAATTAGAATGTCAGCGTTTGTTCCGTTTTGCCCCGCTAGGAACTTTTGGTGATGCGGCACTTCTCTGACATAGTCGATGACACGACCCCCATTGACCCGGGCCAGGTCGACACGGCGGCCGTGGATACACCCCCCCGTCCACGGCGCATCACACGGAAGCCCCCAGCACGCCCCACCACGGCGCACGGGGGCTTCCGTGCGTTCGGGGACGGACCGCCGAGGGGTTCAGGCGCGGTCCGCGACCCGCATCTCGAACCAGGTGGTCTTGCCGCGCGGCGCCAGGTCCACGCCCCAGCGGTCCGCCAGCTTGTCGACCAGGAAGAGCCCCCGGCCGCTCGTGTCCAGCTCGTGCACCGGCATCAGACAGGGCAGCCCGCGCGAGGGGTCGCGCACCTCGATCCGGATCCACCCCCGGCGCCGCTGCAGCCGCAGCGCGAAGACCCGGGCGCCGGTGTGCCGGACGGCGTTCCCCACCAGCTCCGAGACCAGGAGGACCGCGTGCTCGGCGATCTGCGGCCCCAGCGCCCACTGGCGCATCACGACGTGCTGCGTGAGTCTGCGGGCCACCCACGCGGACTCGGGACGGGACGGCAACCGCACGTCGTCCTCGGCCGGGTTGCCGTACAACTCCACTGCTTCGGCGGCCTGTTCGTCGTCCGCGGCCAATGACCACCGCCCTGCGGCGGCGCTCGCGCGCTGCCGTGGTTGTTCTCTGCCCTCCAGGCCCGCCATGCCCCCCATCATGGCCGCACGGGGCGGACCGCGGGGGCCGTTCCGCGGGAAACGGCCCCCTACGGGCCCCGGAGAGGTGCCTTACGGGCTCCGGGCAGGTGCCTTACGGACACCTGGCCGACACCCGACGGCTCCCTTTCGGTCAGCTCAGCCGAATTTCGCCTTCCCGGGGCCCTCCTCGACGAAGCTGCGCATCCCGCGCTCGCGGTCCTCGGTGGCGAACAGAGCGGCGAACCAGGTGCGCTCGATGGCCAGGCCGGTGTCGATGTCGGTCTCCAGGCCCTGGTCGATCGCCTCCTTCGCGGCCCGCAGGGCGACGGCGGGACCCTGCGCCAGCTTCGCGGCCCACGCGTGCGCCCGCTCGTACACCTCGGCGGCCGGGACGACCCGGTCGACCAGACCGAGGGAGAGGGCCTCGTCCGCCTTCACCATCCGGCCGGTGAAGACGAGGTCCTTGGCCTTGGAGGGGCCGACGAGGCGGGAGAGGCGCTGAGTGCCGCCCGCGCCCGGGATCAGGCCGAGCAGGATCTCGGGCTGGCCGAGCTTGGCGTCGTCGGCGGCGATCCGGAAGTCGGCGCAGAGCGCCAGCTCGCAGCCGCCGCCGAGGGCGTAGCCGGTGACGGCGGCGACGACCGGCTTGGGGATGCGGGCGACGGCGGTGAAGGCGTCCTGGAGGGCGCGCGAGCGCTTGACCATGGCCACGTGGTCCATGACCTGCATCTCCTTGATGTCCGCGCCGGCCGCGAACACCTTCTCGCCGCCGTAGAGGACCACGGCCCGCACGTCGTCGCGGTCGGTCGTCTCCTGCGCGAGCTCGCGCAGCCGGTCCTGGGTGGCGACGTCCAGGGCGTTCATCGGGGGGCGGTCGAGGCGGATCGTTCCGACGCCGTCGGTGACTTCGAGGTTCACGGTCATGGGAGAAGGTTAGAGGTCGTTAACGCGGCGGGACCCGGTGCTGTTGCTCACAGCACCGGGTCCCGCCGAAAAGCCTCGGAGCGCCTAGGCGATCCACTCCGACCACGGCATGTTCCAGCCGTTGAGGCCGTTCTCCGGCTTGATCTGCTTGTCCTTGGAGTTCTTCACGACGACCACGTCACCGATGATCGAGCTGTCGTAGAACCAGGCGGCCGGGGTCGAGCCGTCCCCCGCGCCCCGGGCGTCCCGGAGGCCGACGCAGCCGTGGCTGACGTTCTCCGAGCCGAAGGTGCTCGCCGAGGCCCAGTAGTTGCCGTGCACGAAGGTGCCCGACTGGGACAGGCGCATCGCGTGCGGCACGTCCTTGATGTCGTACTCGCCGCCGAAGCCGACCGTGGCGCCGTTCATCCGGGTCACCTCGTACTTCTCGCTGATGACCATCTGACCGTTGTACGTGGTCGTGGACGGCGCGCCCGCGGTGATCGGCAGCGTCTTGACGGTCTTCCCGTCGCGCTCGACCTTCATGGTCTTCGCGCTGGCGTCGACGGTGGAGACCTGGCGGCGGCCGATGGTGAAGGTGACGGTCTTCTTCTGCTTGCCGTAGACGCCGGGGCGGCCCTCGACGCCGTCCAGGTTGAGGTGGACCGTCACCTTGGTGCCGGCGGCCCAGTACTGCTCGGGGCGGAAGTCCAGGCGGTCGTTGCCGAACCAGTGGCCCTCGATCGGGACGGACGGCACGGCCGTCACCTTGATGGCCTTCTCGACGGCCTCGGGGTCGGTGATGCCCCGGGTGAAGTTGATGGAGACCGGCATGCCGACGCCGACGGTCGAGCCGTCCTCCGGCGTGTAGTGGCCGATGAAGGTGTTCTTCGGGACCAGGGTGGTGAAGGTGGTGTCCTTCGCCGACTCGCGGCCCGCGGCGTCCTTCGCGACGGCGTGGACCTTGTACCGGGTGCCCCCGGCCAGGTGGGCGGTCGGCTGCCAGCTCGCGCCGTCCGCCGCGATCTCGCCCTCGACCGCGGTGCCCTTGGAGTCGGCGACCGTGACCGTGGTCAGCTTGCCCTGCTGGGCGGTCACCTTGAGGGCGCCGCTGGTGGCGACCGAGTCGGCGCCGTCCTTCGGAAGGATCGTCACGACGGCCTGGGAGGCCGCGTTCTCCTGCTTGGCACCGCCCTGGGCCTCGGGGCCCTTCGCGCCGTCGGCGGAGCCCCCGCCGCCGCAGGCGGTGAGCACCAGGAGCAGCGCCCCCGCCGCCAGGGCCTGGAACCGGACGCCCCCGCGTCGCCGGCCCCGTCCCGTGGTCCCTACCGATGCCCCCGATATCGGCTGCCCGTTCACTCTGGTCGTCTCCCCTCGCACGGCCCGGCACCGCCGCGGCCCCACCCCCGTGCGCATTCACTCGCGCACACGGCGCTAGATAATCACACCGCAGGACACGAAAGATCCTCGTACATGTCACCGTTCCGTCCCGATCGACGTGCTAGGACGACGGAAGCGGCGGGGGTGGCGGGGGACGACAGGAGCGACGGGGGGCGACGGGGCCGGACGGCCGGGAGCGGCGGGGTCAGCGGAGGGCGGACCCGGCCTTCCAGCTCTTCCAGTCCGTGTTCCAGCCTCCGAGCCCGTTGTCCGGAGCGACCTTCCGGTCCCGGGAGTTGACCACCTCCACCACGTCGCCGATCAGGGTCCGGTCGAAGAACCAGCCGGCGGGCGAGCGCTCGCTGCCGCCCTTCTCGTCCCGGAGCCCCACGCAGCCGTGGCTGACGTTGGCGGTGCCGAAGGTCTCGGACGGGGCCCAGTAGTTGCCGTGCAGGAAGGTCCCGGACTCGGTGAGCCGCATCGCGTGCGGCACGTCCTCGATGTCGTACTCGCCGCCGAAGCCGACCGTGGCGCCGTTCATCCGCGTCACGTCGTACAGCTCGGTGACGACCATCTTCCCGTTGTACGTGGTGGTCTTCGGCGCTCCCGCGGTGACCGGCAGGGTGGCCAGGACCTCGCCGTCCCTGCGGACCTCCATGGTGTGCGCGGCGGCGTCCACGACGGAGACCTGGGAGCGGCCGACGGTGAAGCC
The DNA here is from genome assembly GCF_044749825.1 of Streptomyces sp. NPDC088915. Classification (NCBI taxonomy): domain Bacteria; kingdom Bacillati; phylum Actinomycetota; class Actinomycetes; order Kitasatosporales; family Streptomycetaceae; genus Streptomyces; species Streptomyces sp. NPDC088915. The sequence continues at coordinate 166,123 of NZ_JBIVIR010000003.1, read as the reverse complement.
GACCCTCTTGCGCTGGATCCCGTACACGCCGGGCGCCCCCTCGACGTCCCGCAGGCCGATGTCGACGGTGACCCGGGTGCCGGCGGCCCAGTACCGCTCGGGGCGGAAGTCGAGCCGCTCCTTGCCGAACCAGTGGCCGACGACCTCGACCGGCGGGTCGGAGGTGATCCGGACGGCGCGCTCGACCGCGGACCGGTTCTCGACGGGGCGGTTGAAGGAGAAGGAGACGATCATGCCGGTGCCGACCGTGGAGCGGTTCTCCGGTTTGAAGTAGCCGATGAAGCGGGACTCGGGCACCACGGTGGTGAAGGCGGTGTGGCGGGCCGAGCGGCGCCCGTGCGCGTCGAGGGCGACGGCGTCCACGCTGTACTTGGCGGCCGGTGCGAGCCGGCCCGGGGCCAGGGGCCGCCAGCGCAGCCCGTCGGCGGAGACCTCCCCGGCGACCTCGGTCCGCCGGCCGTCCTCGATCCGGGCGACGGTCACCCGTTCGAGCCGGCCGCCGTCCACTCCCACCTCGACCGCCTGCCCGGTCGGGACCGCGCGGCTGCCGTCCTCCGGGGTGACCCGGATGACGTCGCCGGGGCCCCGTCCCTTGCCCGGCGGGGAGAGGTCGAAGCCCCTGCCGCCGTCCGTTCCGGTGCAGCCCGCGAGGCCCGCCACCAGTCCCGCCACCGCGAGGGCGCGTCCCGCCCGCTTCCATACAGATCTCACGCCCGGCCCAACGACGGCCACCCTCCAGGGGAAACGTGCGTGCGGGTCATGTTGGGAGCACGGCCGTACGGGAAGAACAGGAGGAGAACCACGCCCGGGGACCGGTGGCAGGGACGCCACCGGTCCCCGGGCGCGGGCCCGACGGAGCCGCGGGAGGCCGGACGGTGGCGAGCGCAGCCGAGCAGGAGGCGGTACAGCAGCGTGCCCTGGAGCGGGCGGGACCGCCCGTGTGGCCGGGGGCGCCGACGCCCCTCGGCGCCCGCTGCCGGGTCGGGCCCGGCGGGGTCGCGGGCACCAACTTCGCCCTGTGGGCGGGCGGGGCGGAGGCCGTCGAGCTGTGCCTGTTCGACGAGGACGGGACGGAGGCACGGCTGCCGCTGACCGAGCTGACCCACGAGATCTGGCACGGCTTCGTGCCCGGGATCGGCCCGGGGCAGCGGTACGGCTACCGGGTGCACGGCCGCTGGGACCCGTGGACGGGCGCCCGGTGGAACCCGGCGAAGCTGCTCCTCGACCCGTACGCGCGGGCCGTCGACGGCGAGTTCTCCCTCCCGCCCGAGGTGTACGGGCACGTGCGGGACTGGCCGCAGCAGCACGTGGCCGACACCGTCCGCGACGAGCGGGACTCCGCCCCGCACGTCCCGAAGGGGGTCGTCGTCCACGACGACGACGACTGGTCCGACGACCGCAGGCCCAAGACGCCCTGGCAGGACTCGGTCATCTACGAGGTGCACGTCAAGGGCTTCACCAAGCTGCACCCGGGCATCCCCGAGCACCTGCGCGGCACGTACGCGGGGCTCGCGCACCCGGCGGCGGTCGACCACCTCGTACGGCTCGGGGTGACGGCGGTGGAGCTGCTGCCGGTGCACCAGTTCGCGCACGAGGACCACCTGCTGCGGCGGGGCCTGCGCAACTACTGGGGGTACAACTCCGTCGGCTACTTCGCGCCGCACGCCGGCTACTCCTCCTCGGGGACGGCCGGGCAGCAGGTCGGCGAGTTCAAGAAGATGGTGCGGGCGCTGCACGCGGCCGGGATCGAGGTCATCCTCGACGTGGTCTACAACCACACGGCGGAGGCGGGCGAGCTGGGCCCGACCCTCTCCCTGAAGGGCATCGACAACCGGGGCTACTACCGGCTCCAGTCCGACGCCCGCCGGTACGCCGACTACACGGGCTGCGGCAACACCCTGCACGTGGTGCAGCCGCAGGTGCTGCGGCTCATCACCGACAGCCTGCGCTACTGGGTGACCGAGATGGGAGTGGACGGCTTCCGCTTCGACCTGGCGGCGGCCCTCGCCCGCTCCTTCCACGACGTCGACATGCTCTCCCCCTTCCTCGCGGTCATCGCCCAGGACCCGGTCCTGCGCCGGGTGAAGCTGATCGCGGAGCCCTGGGACGTGGGCAACGGCGGCTACCAGGTGGGGGCCTTCCCGCCGCTGTGGACCGAGTGGAACGACCGCTACCGGGACGCGGTGCGGGACTTCTGGCGCGGGGCGCTGCCGGACGTGCGGGACCTCGGCTACCGGCTGTCCGGCTCCAGCGACCTGTACGCCTGGGGCGGGCGCCGGCCGTACGCCTCGGTCAACTTCGTCACCGCCCACGACGGCTTCACGCTGCGGGACCTCGTCACGTACGAGCGGAAGCACAACGAGGCCAACGGCGAGGGGAACCGGGACGGCACCCACGACAACCGCTCCTGGAACTGCGGCGCGGAGGGCGAGACCGACGACCCGGAGACCGGGGCGCTGCGGCTGCGCCAGCAGCGCAACCTGCTCACCACCCTGCTCCTGTCGACCGGGGTGCCGATGCTGGTCTCCGGCGACGAGATGGGCCGCACCCAGGGCGGCAACAACAACGCGTACTGCCAGGACAACGAGATCGGCTGGCTCGACTGGTCGCTGCCGGAGGACCCCGGGCGGGCCCAGCTCCTCGCCCTGTCCCGGCGGCTGCTCGCCCTGCGCCACCGGCATCCGGTGCTGCGCCGCCGGGCCTTCTTCTCCGGTCGGCCGCAGCGCGCGGACGGGCTGCGGGACCTGGCCTGGTTCACCGCCGGGGGGACGGAGATGACGGAGGGCGACTGGTACGCGCGGACGGGGACGCTCGGCCTCTTCCTGTCGGGCCGGGACATCCCGGGCCGGGACGCGCGGGGCGAGCGGATCACCGACGACAGCTTCCTCGCCGTCCTGCACGCCGACCACCGCCCGCTGGACTTCCGGCTGCCGGGCCCGCCGTGGGCGGAGACGTACGAACTGGTCGTGGACACCGCCCGCGAGGACCAGTCGGGACCGCCGGGCACGGTCCACCGGGGCGGCGAGGTGCTCCCGGTGGGGGCCCGGTCGGTGGTGCTACTGCGGGTGTCCAGGTGAGGCCGGGACGGGGCGCGGGAGGTCAGCGGAGCCCGACGTAGCAGGTGAAGTCGCCGGTGACGGTGGCGTCGGGGCCGACGTAGGTGAAGGTGAGGTTCTCGTTCCCCGCCACCCCGTACTCGCCGGAGGGCCGTCCGCCGGAGGTCCAGGCGGCGGGCGCCGCCCGGTACGCCTTCCCGCACCGCTCGGACGCGAGCCGGTCGCCGAAGCCCTCCGGGCTCCGGCCCTTGACGGTCTCGTCGATCCGCTCCTGGCCGAAGACCCGCAGGTCCGCGTCCTTGCCGCAGGGGACGGGGCGGACCAGGGCCAGGTGGCCCAGACCGGTGTCGTGGGAGGCGCAGGCGCCGGCCTTCAGGGCGGACAGGGTGACGGTGGTCCGCTCGGCGTCCTCGACGGGCTCCCCTGCGGGCACCGGCGGGACCTCCTGTCCGCCGTGTCCGGTCAGGACGTACTCGGCGCGCAGCGAGGTGACCCCCTCGAGGAGGCCCTGTCCGCGGAGGACGCCCAGGGCCGCCCGGTAGTCGGCCTCCGCCCGCAGCAGCCGCCCGTCCTCGTCGAGGACCACGGTCAACGGGACGTCACCGGTCGGCTTCCCGCCGACGAACGCGTACGCCACGGAGTGCGGCAGCGCCTCCGCCGCGCTCCGGACGTCGACGTCGACCTCGTACCGGCGTCCGCCGTCCGGAGTGGAAGCGGGCTGCCGCTCGGGGTCGGCGTGGCGCACGACCTCGGCGAGGGTGCGTCCCCAGGGGGCCGCCTCGCCCGCGTACTCCATGAAGTCGCCGACCCTGTCGGCGAACTCCAGGGAGCCGGAGGCGTCGTAGCGCAGCCAGGTGCCCCGGGAGGTCCGGTAGGAGATGTCGTTCTTCTCCACGGCGTAGACCTCGCGGGCCCGGTCCCCGGGCGCGCGGCCGAGGGCCGCCGCCGCCGCTTCCGGGAAGCCGCGCGGCACGTCCACGGAGCGCTCGACGCGGGCGGTGTCCCGCGCGTAGTCGAGGACACCGGTGACCCGCTCCACGGCGGTGCCCCCGGCCGAGCCGTAGGTGAGGGTGGCGGTGAAGCGGGCGGAACCGCTCGCGGCGGTGGCCCGTGAGGCGGCGCCGAGCTGGTCGGAGAGCCGCTCCTCGAAGACCGGCTTCCCGGTCGGCGAAGCCGTCTTCGCGGCCGGCTCCTCCCCCGTGCCGGCCGTCTGGCAGCCGACGGCCGCGAGCAGCAGCGGCAGCGCGACGGCCGCCGTACGGAATCTCCCGGAGAGTCCCATGTCGTTCTTCCCACCCCTGAATCGATGTGCAGGGGAGGGATCCTACGGGCCGGTACCGGCCGGTGGGCGACGGGTTTTCCCGGCCCCGGGCGCTCAGGAGCGGCCCAGGATCCTCCGGTCGTACCCGGCGGCGAGGGCGCGGTCGGCGGTGCCCGGGGCGACGAGGGCGAGGGTCTCGGCCCCGTGGGCGGAGAGGGTGGTGCCGGCGGGCGGGGCGGCGGGGGCGCGGACGGCGGTCGCGGCCCGCACGGCCGTCGCGCGGTCGGTGGGGTCGGCGGCGCGGACGGCTGCGGCGCCGTCGTCGAGGGCCCGGGCCTGCTCCTGCGTCCGCCCGGCGGCGAGCCTCCCCCGGACGGCGGCCATCCGCAGGTCCTCCCAGTGGCCCCGGCGGGCCCAGCGCTCGGCGGCGGCGAGCCGGTCGGCTCCGGCGGAGTCGGGGGCCACTTCCTTCAGGCGCCGGGGGAGGACGACGGCGCGGTCGGCGCGGCCCGGGAAGGCGGCCGGAGGCGGTCCGGGAAGACTGCCGGAGGCGGTCCGGGAAGACTGCCGGAAAACCGGGTGAACGGTGTCAGTGGCGAACCGTAAGGTCGGACCTGATGCCCGAGAACCCCGTGCCCCCAGCAAGCGCCCCCGACCGGTCGGCGGTGCGCGTCCTGTTCCGTCTGTGGCCGTACGTACGTCCCGTGCGGGGGCGGCTGTTCACGGCTGCCCTCGTCGCGATAGTCGCCTCCTGTCTGTCGCTCGTCATCCCCCTCGTCCTGAAGTGGCTGGTGGACGGGCCCGTCGCGGACCGGGACCCCGGGGGCGTGTGGCTCGGCGCGCTGTACCTGCTGCTGCTCGGGATCGCGGAGGCGGTGCTCTTCGGCTTCCGGCGCTGGCTGGTGGCGCGGCCGCTCGCCGGGGTGGAGGCGCGGATGCGCTCGGACCTGTACGGCAGGCTCCAGCGGCTGCCGATCGCCTTCCACGACCGGTGGGCGTCGGGCCAGCTCCTGTCGCGCGGGACGACGGACCTGATGCTGGTCCGGATGTTCCTCGCCTTCCCGCTGACCTTCCTCCTGGTCAACGGCGTGACGATCCTCGCCGGGTACGTGCTGCTGCTCTCCCAGGACTGGTCCCTCGGCCTGGTGCTGCTGACCCCGGTGCTGCCGCTCGTGCTCGTCTGCTCGCTCTTCGAGGGCCGGTACGGCCGGGTGGCGCGCAGGGCCCAGGACCAGGTGGGCGACCTGACGACGGTCGTGGAGGAGAGCGTCCTCGGCATCCGGATCGTCAAGGGCTTCGGCCGGCACCGCAGCCAGGCGCGGGCCTTCCGCGAGCTCTCCGAGCGGCTGCGGGGCACGGAGCTGGCCAAGGCCCGGCTGCTCGCCATGATCTGGGCGGTCATCACGGTCGTACCGGAACTGGCCATCGGGGCGGCGCTCGTCCTCGGCACGGTGCAGGTCGCGGACGGGGACCTGTCGGCGGGCACGCTCGTCGCGTTCCTGTCGACGGCGCTCGCGCTGCGCTGGCCGGTGGAGTCGATCGGCTTCCTGCTTGCGATGAGCCAGGAGGCGGCGACGGCGACGGAGCGGTACTTCGAGGTGATGGACGCCGAGGAGGAGCCGGACACGGCCGCCGCCCCGGAGGCGCCGCGGACCGGCGGCCCGGACGGGATCCGCTTCGAGAACGTCACCTTCCGCTACCCGGACGCTCCCGAGGACGCCCCGCCGGTCCTGGACGGCGTCGACCTGCACGTCCGCCCCGGCGAGACGCTGGCCCTGGTCGGCGGCACGGGTTCCGGGAAGACGACGCTCACCGCCCTCGTACCGCGCCTGCACGAGACGACGCACGGCCGGATCCTCCTCGACGGCGAGGACATCGCGCGGATGGAGCGCGGCCGCCTGCGCTCCCTGGTGTCGGTGGCCTTCGAGGAACCCACCCTGTTCTCCGCCTCCGTCGGCGAGAACGTCCTGATGGGGGCCGACGACGCGGCGGGCGAGCCGGAGCTGCGGCGCGCCCTCGCCGTGGCCCAGGCGGACGGCTTCGTGGACCGGCTGCCCGAAGCCGCCGCGACCCGGGTCGGCGAGCAGGGCCTGAGCCTGTCGGGCGGCCAGCGGCAGCGGCTCGCCCTGGCCCGCGCGGTGGTCGGCCGCCCCCGCTTCCTGGTCCTGGACGACCCCCTCTCGGCCCTCGACGTGCACACGGAGGCCCGGGTGGAGGCGGCCCTGCGGGAGGTGCTGCGGGAGACGACGGCCCTGGTGGTGGCGCACCGCCCGTCGACGGTGATGCTGGCCGACCGGGTCGCGCTGCTGTCCGGGGGGCGGATCGCTGCCGTGGGCACCCACCAGGAACTGCTGCGGAGCAACGAGGAGTACGCCTGGCTGATGTCGGGCGAGAAGGAACGGCGATGACGGACACCACGCTCACGAAACCGACCGCCCCCGCGCCGGACGAGCCGGACCCCTTCGACCGCGACGACCTGCCCGCTCCCCCGGGGGCGACGGGCGCCCTGCTCCGCTCCCTCCTGTCCGCGCACCGCGTGCGGGTCGCGGTCGCGGTGCTCGTCCTCCTGGTCAAGGAGGCCGCGGTCCAGGCGGGCCCGCTGCTCGTGGCGTACGCCATCGACCGCGGCGTCCCGGCCTTCCGCGCGGGCGACCACGGCCCGGTGGTCGCCGTGGGCCTCGGCTACCTCCTCTGCGCGGCCCTCTCGGGCCTCCTCCAGTACGCCTTCGTCCGGGGAGCGGCCCGGATCAACCAGGACGTCCTGCTCGACCTGCGCGGCCGGATCTTCCGCCACGCACAACTGCTCAGCGTCGACTTCCACGAGCGCTACACCTCGGGCCGGCTGATCTCCCGCTCCACCACGGACGTGGAGTCCCTGCGCGAACTGCTCTCGGAGGGCCTCCAGGAGCTGATCGGCGTGGTCCTCTCCTTCGTCTCGATCACCCTGGTCCTGCTCTGGCTGGACCCGGGCATCGGCGCGGTGGCGACGGCGTCCTTCGTCCCCCTCTACCTCCTGGTGCAGCTCTACCGTCGCCGGGCGGGCCGGGTGTACGGCGAGCGCTCCACCGCGATCGCGGGCGTGATCGTGAAGTTCGCGGAGACGATGAACGGCATCAGGCCCGTCCGCGCGTTCCGCCGCGAACAGACCAACGACGCGGAGTTCTCCGCGCTCAACCACCGCCACGAACGAAGCAACGGCGACGCGCTCCTCGAAATGGCCCGCTACGTCGTGGGCTCGCGCCTGGTGGCGAACACGGCGGTGGCCGGAATGTGCCTCTGGGGCGCGTACCGAGTGGCGGAGGGCTCCCTGGAACTGGGCGTCCTGGCGGCGGCCGTCCTCTACATGCGGCGGCTGTACGACCCGATCGACCGCCTGGGCATGTTCCTCAACTCGTACGAGTCGGCGGCGGCGTCCCTCGCCAAGATCGCGGGCCTCCTGGCCCAGGAACCGGGCGTCCCGGAGACGACGACGCCCCGGGAGCTCCCCCGCCGCGAGGGCGCTCCGGGCCGGGAGGTGGTCTTCGACGCCGTGCGGTTCGCGTACCGCACGGGAGGCGAGGTCCTGCCCGCCTTCGACCTGAGGATCCCGGCCGGCCAGACGGTGGCGGTGGTGGGCGCCACCGGCGCGGGAAAGTCGACCCTGGCGAAACTCCTGGCCCGCTTCTACGACCCGACGGAGGGCCGGGTCCTCCTCGACGGCGTCGATCTCAGACGGTTGACGACCCCCGACCTCCGACGCGGAATCGTCATGGTCACCCAGGAGGCGTTCCTCTTCTCGGGCACGGTGGCGGAGAACATCGCGATCGGCCGCCCGGACGCGACCCGCGCCGAGATCGAGGAGGCGGCGAAGGCCATCGGGGCCCACGACTTCATCGCGGGCCTCCCGGACGGCTACGACACGGACGTGCGCAAGCGCGGCGGCCGGATCTCGGCGGGCCAGCGCCAACTGGTCGCCTTCGCCCGCGCCCTCCTGGCGGACCCGGCGGTCCTGATCCTGGACGAGGCGACGAGCTCGCTCGACGTACCCGGCGAACGGGCGGTCCAGCAGGCCATGGACACGGTCCTGAAGGGCCGTACGGCGGTGATCGTCGCCCACCGCCTGTCGACGGTCGAGGTGGCGGACCGGGTCCTGGTGATGGAGTCGGGCCGGATCGTCGAGGACGGCCCCCCGTCGACCCTGGTGACGGGAGACGGCCGCTACGCGGGCCTGCACCGGGCGTGGCGGGACAGCCTGGTGGGCTGAGGAAGACTGCGGCCGTGAGTGGGGGCCGTGGAGGGGGCCGCGTTCGGGACGTCAAGCGTGATGTGGGGCGCACAGGAACCGGTCACTCCGCCGGGACCCGCATGCGCCGTAAATCATGCAGTCCCGAACGCGACCCCCGGACCGGCCCCCACGCCCCCGAAAAACCGGAGTCCGCCCCACCGCCCAACTCCCACAGGCGAAAACGCGCCTCCGGCCGAACACCACCCGACGCCCACCCCACAGTTCACGAAACGTCCGCTTAACGAACGCGCCCGTACCAGCAGCGGACGATTTCTGGCCAACTTACATCTGCACTCATGACAGGTCCCCGTCATCCCTGTCACTCTCTCCCCGGCTCTCCGAACGAAAGTCCGGAGACCGACGAACGTGCTCAACCGCTCTCCTTGCTCTGCCCGACGGACTCACCCAAGCCCGCCGGTACCCCCCTCGCAAAAGGAGTCCGCGTGAGATCCACGCCCAGCCGTCGCGCCACCGCGACCGGTGCCCTGATAGCCGCCGCCGCCATGATCGCCGTGAGCGTCCAGACGGGCGCCGCCACCGCGGCGGACACCCCGTTCGGCGTCGCGCCCAAGGCCCAGCAGGGCACGTCGGCGAACCCGGGCAAGCTCCCGGCCGACCTCACCCCCGCCCAGCGCACCGCGCTGATCAAGGCGGCCGACGCCGACAAGGCCGCCACGGCCAAGTCCCTCGGCCTCGGCGCCCAGGAGAAGCTGGTCGTCCGCGACGTCGTCCAGGACCGCGACGGCACGACCCACACCCGCTACGAGCGGACCTACGCCGGTCTGCCCGTGCTCGGCGGCGACCTGGTCGTCGAGGAGTCCAAGGCCGGCGTCCGGCAGGGCGTCACCAAGGCGGTCCGCACGGAGCTGAAGAACGTCGACACGACCGCCGAGGTCGCCCCGGCGGCCGCCGAGAAGCAGGCCGTCGGCCTCGCCCGGGCGGACGGCTCCGACAAGGCCGCCGCGAGCCGCGCCCCGCGCAAGGTGGTCTGGCTCGCCGGGGGCACCCCCGTCCTCGCGTACGAGACCGTCGTCGGCGGCCTCCAGCACGACGGCACCCCGAACGAGCTGCACGTCGTCACCGACGCCAAGTCGGGCGCGAAGCTCTACGAGTGGCAGGCCATCGAGACCGGCACCGGCAACACGCAGTACAGCGGCCAGGTGACGCTCGGCACCGCGCCCTCGTACTCGCTGACGGACACCGGCCGCGGCAACCACAAGACGTACAACCTCAACGGCGGCAGCTCCGGCACGGGAACGCTGTTCACCAACACCACCGACGTGTGGGGCAACGGCAGCCCGTCCAACAAGGAGACCGCGGGCGCCGACGCGCACTACGGCGCCGCGCTCACCTGGGACTACTACAAGAACGTGCACGGCCGCACCGGCATCCGCGGTGACGGCGTCGGCGCGTACTCCCGGGTCCACTACGGCAACGCGTATGTCAACGCCTTCTGGCAGGACTCCTGCTTCTGCATGACGTACGGCGACGGCGCGGGCAACACCAAGCCGCTGACCTCCATCGACGTGGCCGCGCACGAGATGACGCACGGCGTCACCTCCAACACCGCCGGCCTGGTCTACAGCGGCGAGTCCGGCGGCCTCAACGAGGCCACCTCGGACATCTTCGCGGCGGCCGTCGAGTTCTACGCCAACAACGCGTCCGACCAGGGCGACTACCTCGTCGGCGAGAAGATCGACATCCGCGGCAACGGCACCCCGCTGCGCTACATGGACAAGCCGAGCAAGGACGGCTCGTCCAAGGACGCCTGGTACTCGGGCATCGGCTCGGTCGACGTCCACTACTCCTCGGGCCCGGCGAACCACTGGTTCTACCTGCTCTCTGAGGGCAGCGGCACCAAGACGATCAACGGCGTGAACTACGACTCGCCGACCTCGGACGGCCTGCCCGTCACGGGCATCGGCCGGGACAAGGCGGCGCTGATCTGGTTCAAGGCGCTCACCACCAAGTTCGGCTCGAACACCAACTACGCCGCCGCCCGCACGGGCACGGTCGACGTGGCCAAGGCGCTCTACGGCGCCACCAGCCCCGAGGTGACGGCCGTCGAGAACGCCTGGGCCGCGATCAACGTCGGCGCCCGTCCCGGTGGCGGCAACCCGCCCACCGGCAAGGTCTTCGAGAACACCGCCGACGTGTCCGTCCCGGACAACGGCGCCGCGGTCACCTCGACGGTCAACGTCACCGGCGTCACCGGCAACGCCCCGAGCAACCTCTCGGTCGGCGTGGACATCGTCCACACCTACCGCGGTGACCTCGTGGTCGACCTCGTCGCCCCCGACGGCTCGGTCTACAGCCTGAGCAACCGCTCCGGCGGCAGCGCCGACAACATCGTCCAGACCTTCACCGTCAACGCCTCCTCCGAGGTCGCCAACGGCGCCTGGAAGCTCCGCGTCCAGGACAAGGCCTCGGCCGACACCGGCTACATCAACGCCTTCAAGCTGACCTTCCCGTAACCCTCACGGGCAAGGCCGGAACGAAGCGACGGACGCCCCGGGGCAACGCCCCCGGGGCGTCCGTGCGTCCTCCGTAGGGTGGAACGCATGATCAGGGTGCTGCTGGCCGACGACGAGACGATGATCAGGGCCGGGGTGCGGGCCATCCTCACCACCGACCCCGGGATCGAGGTGGTGGCGGAGGCGGGCGACGGGCACGAGGCCGTCGAGCTCGCCCGCGAGCACCGGCCGGACGTCGTCCTGCTCGACATCAGGATGCCCCGGCTCGACGGGCTCGCCGCCGCCGAGGAGCTGCGCGGGGCCGTGCCGGGCGCGGCCGTCGTCATGCTCACCACCTTCTCCGAGGACGCCCACATCGCGCGGGCGCTCGGCTCGGGCGTCGGCGGCTTCCTGCTGAAGTCCGGGGACCCGCGCGAACTGATCGCCGGGGTGAAGGCGGTGGCCGCCGGCGGCGCCGCGCTCTCCCCGGCGGTCGCCCGCCGGGTCATCGACACGCTGGGCGGCGAGCGGTTCACCCGCGCCGCCGAGGCGCGGACCCGCCTGGAGCCGCTGACCGGCCGGGAGCGGGAGGTGGTGGCCCTCCTCGGCGCCGGGCTCTCGAACCAGGAGATCGCCGACCGCATGTACGTCGTCGAGGGCACGGTCAAGGCGCACGTGAGCGCGGTCCTGGGCCGGCTCGGCCTGCGCAACCGGGTCCAGCTCGCGGTCCTGGCGTACGAGGCGGGCCTGGTCCCCGATGCGTGAGCGCCCCCGACGGCGCATCCGTCGGCACATCCACCGGCACCTCCGGCGGCCCGCCCGCCAGCACGTCTTCGACGCGGCCCTCTGGTTCCTCCTCTGCGTCCCGGTCCTGTTGAGGTCGGACCCGAACGACGGCGGCTCCTGGCTCCAGGTCGCCCTGGGCGTGACGGTCCTCGGCGGCTGCGTCGCGGTGAGCCGGCGGTGGCCGCTGGCGCCGCTCGCGCTCGTGGTCGCGGCGAGCCTGCCCCTCACCCTGGAGCTGTTCACCCCCTCGTACGGCCCGGCCCTGGTCGCCTTCGGCTGCCTGGCGGGACGACGGCAGGAATGGACGGGGAGCGCGCTGTGGCTGTTCGCCGCGATCGCGGCGACGGGACTGCTCCTGACCACGGTCACGGGCACGTCCCTGGGCCAGTGGTTCACGCTGCTGCTCGCGCTGGCCCTGGCGGTCGTGGCGCCCTGGCTGATCGGCCGTTACGCGCGCCAGTACGACCGGCTGGTGCGCAGCGGCTGGGAGCTGGCGGACCGGATGGAGCGGGAGCAGGCGGCCGTCGCGGACCGGGAGCGGCTGCGGGAGCGGTCCCGGATCGCGGGCGACATGCACGACTCCCTCGGCCACGACCTGGCCCTGATCGCGGTCCGCGCGGGCGTCCTGGAGGTGGATCCGGGGCTCGGCCCGGACCAGCAGCGGGCGGCGGGCGAGCTGCGGCACGCGGCAGCGGACGCGACGGCCCGGCTGCGGGACGTCATCGGCGTCCTGCGCGAGGACGGCGCGGCGGCGCCGACGACCCCGCCCGGCGAGACGGTGGAGGAGCTGGTGGCCCGCGCCCGCGCGTCGGGCCTGCCCGTCACGCTCACCGCGTCACCGATGCCACCCCTCCCGGGGATGACGGGCCCCGCCCTGCACCGGGTCGTCCAGGAGGCCCTGACCAATGCGGCCAAGCACGCACCGGGCGCACCGGTCGAGGTCACGATCGCCCCGGAGCCGGTCGAAGAAACCGTACGGGTCCACGTGCTCAACGGCCCCGGAGCCACGGCCGCTTCCCTCCCCTCCGGCGGCACCGGCCTCGTCGCCCTCGACGAGCGGGTCCGCCTCGCGGGCGGCTCACTGACGCACGGGCCGACGGCGGACGGCGGCTTCGCCCTGGAGGCCGTCCTGCCCCGCAACGCCCCGCCGCCCCCACCCGCGGCCCCCACCTCCGCACGGGAACTGGACCGGGCCCGCCGCGAGGTGCGCCGGGGCCTCACCCAGGCGATCTGGGTCCCCCTGGCACTCCTCACCGCACTCGCCCTGCTGATGGGCGGGGTCGCCCTGTGGACCCAGCACCGGTCCCACCTGACACCGGAGGAGTACGCCCGCCTGCGCATCGGCCAGTCGTCCGAGGAGGCCGCCGACGCCCTGCCCGCCCGCCCCCTGGACGGCCCGCCCCACGACGCCCCCGCCGAACCGCCCGGCACGGACGAGTGCCGGTACTACCGCACAACGCTGCTCGCCGCCCTCCCGGTGTACCGGCTGTGCTTCACGTCCGGGCACCTCACCGACAAGGCCGAGGTGCCCTGAGGCGAAGGCCCCGAGCCGTGGTGATATGGCTTTCCTTCTCCTGGACAGACTCCAGAAGAACGAGGATCAGTCAGCCGAGTCGCTTCCTCGATCTGCTCGCTTCCCGATGGAACGCATCAGACCGACTGCCTGGATTCTCGCGAGAAACTTGCCGAGTTCACCCAAGGACTCCTTGGTGAGCAACGAAGGATTCGCTTCGAGCGCGGACCTGACATTTTCCCTGATCTGCTGATTCGTAAGCTTTTCCACTGCGCCCGACCTCGGGAGGGCACCCTCGTCATCGATCCGGGCATGACGCAGCACCCTCAGCTGCTCCTCACTGAAAAGCTTGGCCAGCAGGGCTGCGGCAAAGCGGGCCGACGCCTCTTCGCCGCTCATGCTCACTCGATCTTCTTCGAGTACGACACCCGTTTCTTTCGAGTTACCCGAAGGCTCGGCATCGATCAAGGTAACCGACTCGCCAGCTTCGTCCGGGCCGTCACTCTTACGGGCGCGGGAAAGTCTACCGCGCGCCGATTTCACGAACGGAAGAGCCTGACCGTTCCACCACCTCTTAAGGCGCGGCGCAGACCACTCCACAAACCTGATAAGGATGACCAGAGCTTCGACGATTTCCTCGAATTCCCATCGCTTTTCCGCTTTGGAATGCGAATCACAGTGACACTCGTCCGCAACGAAGAAGTACGATGAGGGCCCCGTCGACGAGTCCTCATCGCCAGGAATGAACCTGCCATGCCCGGCGAGAGATCCTTCGTCATCATAGAGATTTTGGTGGAGACCACCATCCTTCGACTGACCGGGCGTCAGCCCGTCAGGGTACTCAAAACTGCCACGGATGCTGACCATTCACCACTCCCCCTCAAGGCATACGGGGCGTATACACCCTCGGCCCCCGTGCTCATGCGACTCAGCCGGCGCCCATACAAGCAGCCCTCCGGCGAACGCGACGAACCCCCAGGAGCCGTGCTCCAACTCTACGTGCGACCGCTGACGCTTCCACGCGGTTTGCACATGTACGCCTCTCGTGGTCAGCCCCGGGGAAGCGGTGACCAGGCTTGAGGATCCAGCCGTCCGACTCGGCCTGTCACCGAAGTGCTCCGGAAAGCAGGGCCGACAACGAGAGGAAGGCCGGCTCTAGCTCTGCTTCTTGGACTCCAGCCACTCCACGTAGTTGTGGGAGGCGCTGCTGCCCTGCTTTCCGGGTGAGATCTTCATGATCGCCTGGTCCTTCCCCGGGGCGCCGGTGAGGTACGCCTCGGTCAGAACGTACGGCGGGCCGTCCACGTGGAAGCGGATGCTTCCGTCCGGGTAGGCACTGACGCGAATCCTTCGGCCGTCGGGAAGCGTGACGTCTTCGGTGAAGTGTGCCTCGACAGGCTGACCAGCCATAAGGACCTCCTGGTCATACAGGCTCGATGGGTTCGGCCACCGTACCGTCAGGTCTTCGTGCCCAAGGGAAGTTCGGCCAGCATGACGGCGTAGACCGGGGAGTCCGGGAAGGGCTGTCGTTCGCCCACTTTGCGGAAGCCCCAGGATTCGTACAGGGCCTGTACTCGGGGGTGCGCCGTGTCGACCAGCAGGACGGCGAGGTCCTCGTCCCGGCTGTCGAGCAGTGCCCGACTGAGCCGCTCGGCGACTCCGGTTCCCCGGTACTTCGTCCGGACCGCCAGCTCGGAGAAGGAGAAGGTGCGGTCCCTTTCCGGCGCCGGGTCGAGATGCTCCCGCCACCACTCGCGGTACCTGGTGGACGGGGCTCCGTACGCGAAACCCACTGCCTCGTCGCCGTCGTACGCGATCACGCAGGAGAAGGCCGAGGCACTGCCCCAGTGGTCGACGAACCACGGAAAGCGCTGGTTGAACTCGTCGTCCATCGCGTCCGCGTAGGCATCGGCGTGGATGTCGATGAGCGTCTGCCGGATCCGGGGCAGGTCTTCGTGGGCGTAGTACCGGAGGTTCGGCTCGACGGCCTTCACGATCGGCTCCATTCGGATCGATAGCGGTCCCCCCACTCTTGTGCGACCGTCGCATCCGGCGCAAGAGTGATCAAGTCCCTGTAGAAATCCCCGAGGCGCGACCGCATGCGGCCGGGGATCGGATGCCCCTCCATCAGCTCGAAGGCGGCCGAGGCGCTGGCGCACGCCTGGTCGACGTCGCCTTGGCGTACCTGGGCCAGAGCGAGTTGTGCCGTGGCCATCGCACGATTCCGGCGGAACTGCCGCGGGATCGCGGACAGAGCCCGGTGGGAGGCGGCTTCCGCCTCGGCGAAGTCCCCGATCCTGTTCCGGACGACGGCGGTCAGGGCTGTCAGCTCAGCCGGCCCGTAGAAGGCTGTCCAGCTCGGTCGGGGGTCGGCCAAGGCCGCCTTGCTCAGGGCTTCCTGCGCGTGTCCGAGAGACCTGAGGGCAGCCTGACGATCGTTGTTCGAGTGGCCGACGGCCGCGCGGGCGTGGGCCAGGGAGGCGAAGAGCGGGTCACGTCTGGTGATGCTCGTGGCCTGGGCCGCCATCGCCGAGTCCACCGCGTCCGCATGCGCCCCGCGCTGGTTGGCCAGCATCGCGTACAGATTTCCAGACCTGAAGCTCCGCGATGGAGTCCCGACCCATTCCGGCCAGATACAAGGCTCTGCCCAGAAGGGCGTGGGCCCGGTCCCCTCCATGGGCGTCCAGCGCGCTCCAAGCCGCCGTGGCCGTGTAATCGGCGGCCACGGAGAAGAGTCTCCTGCGGATGCGCTGAGTGGCACCGAGCTTCTGCTTCTCCAGAGCTTCAGCGGCTCCGGCCAGCGCGGCCTTCTCCAGTCCTTCGTGGCCGCCCTTGGTGTCGTCCAGGGCCATCAGCGCGTCCAGTCCGCTGCGGAGCCGGATGACGTCGGAGGTGCCGACCTGCGGAGGGGCGCCCAAGAAGGGGGCGACGACCGCGACCGTCGTGCCGCCGGCGCCGGTGAGGAAGTTCCTGCGGTCCACAGGGTCCTCCGGGGGTGTCGAGGGGCGTCTTCTCGTCGGTGGGCGGAAACCCAGCTCCTCGGCGGTGCGGCCGAACACCGCCTCCAGCGCTTCCCGCTGTCGGGGATGGGGCCACCTGGTTCTTCCGGTCAGCCAGTTGCGGACCGTCCGATCGCCGACTGTGCCCTCGTGTCCCTTGTCGATCAGGTGGGTGTTCACCGCGTCGGCCAACTCGTGCTGCTTCAAGCCGCGCTCCTGCATGGCGCTGTCGAGGCGCTCGTTCCCCTCCACATGCCCACGGTAGTGACTCGGTCTCCGTCCACGGGCGCAGATCGTGCAGAAATTTCCGGTCGGGCACGAGCCGGACCCACGGGATTTTTCCTCCTGCGACGGCCGGGACGGTCGTTCACTGAGACAAGGCCGTAGCTGCTCGGGGAAGACCGCGAGCGGTTCACCCACCCCATCGAGGTCCTGATGACTGTGACTGCCACGTCTCGCCCCACAGGGCACCCCGGGTATTCCCAGACCCTTCCGCGCGAACCGCAGAGCGCGGTGGCCGCTCGCAGGCTGGTGCGTGCGGCGCTGATCGTCTGGGGTCTGGAGTCGCTGATCGACGACGCCACCCTCGTGGTGACCGAACTGGTCTCCAACGCGGTCGATCACAGTCGGCTTCCGTCGATCCGGGTACTCGTCTCCCGGCCTTCGGCGAAAAGAATCCGTGTGGGCGTGGTCGACCGTTCCAAGACCGTTCCGATGCTGCGGACGGATTCCAACGGCGACCAGCTCCGCGGACGGGGGCTGGTGCTGGTCGACGCGCTGACGGAGCAGTGGGGCACCGAGCCGTACCGGTGGGGCAAACAGGTCTGGGCCGAGTTGGAGGAGGAAACGGCGTGAAGGACGGGAAGCCCTGGGTGGGTGATCAGGTACGCGACGAGGCCACCGGCAGGAAGGCCATCGTGACCGACGTCCGGGAGGGTTCGGTCTACATCCTGCGTCCCGTCGCGGGCGGGGGTGCCTTCTGGGAGGCCGAGGACCCCGGCAGGCTCACCGTGACGGAGCCGTCCGGAGGCGGGTTCTGAGAACCGTGGTGCCTTGGGGCGAGGCACCACGGTTCGGGAACCCGCCCCACCCCTACCGCAACAACACCCCCGCCCCCTCCCCCGTCGTCTCCTCCGGCAGGGTCGCCAGGCCCGGTTCGGAGGGGTGGGCGAGGAGGGGGTGGGTGGGGAGGACGCGGACCGTGCAGCCGAAGGAGCCGGTGCGGTCGAGTTCCAGGGTGCCCGCGTACGGGAGGCGGCCCTCCAGGTCGGGGCCGCCCGCCGGCTTGAGGGCGACCGTGCGGGGGGCGGTGAGGGTGTCGTCGGCGTCGACCCGGCCGGTGACGGCCTGGACCTCGACGTCGTCGGGGGTGAGGGTGCCGAGGGCGACCCGGACGCGGACGACCGGGGTGGCGCCCAGCTCCGCGTCGGCCACGTCGTCCGCGAGGCCGTCGCCGATCTCGACGCGGTCGACGGTCACCCTGGGCCAGGCCTCCCGGACCCGGGCCTTCCAGGCGGCGAGCTCGCGGGCCCGGTCCGGGGTGAGCGCCCGGCGGGCGGAGGCGGCGGGGGCGTAGAGCCGCTCGACGTACTCGCGGACCATGCGGTCGGCGAGGACCTTGGGGCCGAGGTCGGCGAGGGTGCGCCGGACCATCGCCGTCCAGCCGGACGGGACGCCGTCGGGGCCCCGGTCGTAGAAGCGGGGGGCGACCCGGCGCTCGATCAGCTCGTAGAGGGCGGCGGCCTCCAGGTCGTCGCGGCGCTCCTCGTCGGCGGCGGCCGCGCCGTCGGCGGTGGGGATGGCCCAGCCGAAGTCGGGCTCGAACCACTCGTCCCACCAGCCGTCGAGGACGGAGAGGTTGAGGCAGCCGTTGAGGGCGGCCTTCATGCCGCTGGTGCCGCAGGCCTCCAGGGGGCGCAGGGGGTTGTTGAGCCAGACGTCGCAGCCGGGGTAGAGGCCGCGGGCCATCGCCATGCCGTAGTCGGGCAGGAAGACGATCCGGTGCCGGACCCGGGGGTCGTCGGCGAAGCGGACGAGTTCCTGCACGAGCCGCTTGCCGCCGTCGTCGGCGGGGTGGGCCTTGCCGGCGACGACGAGCTGTACGGGCCGCTCGGGGTGGAGCAGCAGCGACCGCAGCCGGTCCTTGTCGCGCAGCATCAGGGTGAGCCGCTTGTACGAGGGGACGCGGCGGGCGAAGCCGATGGTGAGGACGTCGGGGTCGAGGACGGTGTCGGTCCAGCCGAGCTCGGCGGCGGCCGCGCCGCGCTGCCGCCAGGAGGCCCGCAGCCGGTCCCGCACGTCGGCGACGAGCCGCTCGCGCAGGGTGCGGCGCAGGTCCCACAGCTCGCGGTCGCTCGCGTCGGGGCCGAGCGGGCCGACCTCGGGGGCGACCCAGGTGGGGGCGTGGACGCCGTTGGTGATGGAGGTGATGGGCACTTCTTCGGGGTCGAATCCCGGCCAGAGTCCGGCGAACATGGCGCGGCTGACGGCGCCGTGGAGGGTGGAGACGCCGTTGGCGCGCTGGGCGAGGCGCAGGCCCATGGCGGCCATGTTGAAGACGCCGGGTTCGCCGCCGAGGGGGGTCTCGTCGCCGAGGGCGAGGACGCGGGCGGTGTCGACGCCGGGCAGGGCGCCGTCCTCGCCGAGGTGGCGGGCGACCAGGGCGCGGTCGAAGCGGTCGATGCCGGCCGGGACGGGGGTGTGGGTGGTGAAGACGGTGCCGGACCGGACGGTCTCCAGGGCGCTGTCGAAGTCGAGCCCCTCGCCCTGGAGTTCACGGATGCGTTCGAGGCCGAGGAAGCCGGCGTGGCCCTCGTTGGTGTGGAAGACCTCGGGGACGGGGTGGCCGGTGAGCCGGGTGTACGTGCGGACGGCGCGGACGCCGCCGATGCCGAGGAGCATCTCCTGGAGGAGCCGGTGCTCGCTGCCGCCGCCGTAGAGGCGGTCGGTGACGCCGCGTTCGCCGGGGGCGTTCTCCTCGACGTCGGAGTCGAGCATGAGCAGCGGGACGCGGCCGACCTGGGCGGTCCACAGGTGGGCGTGCAGGCTGCGGCCGCCGGGCAGGGCGAGGGCGACGCGGGCGGGGGTGCCGTCGGGCTCGCGGAGCAGGGTGACGGGCAGCTCGCCGGGGTCGAGGACGGGGTACTGCTCCTGCTGCCAGCCGTCCCGGCCGAGGGACTGGCGGAAGTAGCCGTGCCGGTAGAGCAGCCCGACGCCGATCAGGGGGACGCCGAGGTCGCTGGCGGCCTTGAGGTGGTCGCCGGCGAGGATGCCGAGGCCGCCGGAGTACTGGGGCAGGGCCGCGGCGACGCCGAACTCGGGCGAGAAGTAGGCGACGGCGGCGGGGAGGTCGGCGGACTGCTCCTGGTACCAGCGGGGGGCGTGCAGATAGGCGTCGAGGTCCTCGGCGGCGGCGCGGAGCCGGGCCAGGAAGTCCTGGTCGGCGGCGAGCGCGGCGAGCCGGGGGGCTTCGAGGGAGCCGAGGATCCGGACGGGGTCGGTGCCGGGCGGGGTGCCCGGCCCGGGGGTGCCGAGGGACTCGAAGAGGGCCCGGGTGGGCTCGTGCCAGGACCAGCGCAGGTTGCGCGCCAGGTCGGCGAGGGGTCGAAGGGTGTCGGGGAGGACGGGACGCACGGTGAATCGACGGATTGCCTTCACGTGTTCCACCTTCGCAGGCGAGTACGGACCGGAGCGGACGCACCACGCTGTGTGTCCGGCGTGCCGCTCCGATGGTAGCCCCGACCGGATCGGAGCAACGGGAACCGACGGGTACGGAAAGCCCTGTGACGGGCCGGGCGGGAGCAACGTCCTGATGCCACAGGGGCGGTGACGGCTTCGTGTCCGACTTCAGTCCTGGCCCGATTTGCTACGACCGGGTAGTTAACAAAGCGCCGGATTGCCCGAGGGTGCACCATGGGAAGGCTCCTCCGGTAACGCCCGGCACGCGCCCCTTCCTGACCCCCTTTCACCCCCGTTGATCGACCATCCGGGTGAACGCGGACGGGAGAGGGCACGCCCCCGACCCGCCGGCCGTCGGCGGAGCTAGAAAGAGCGCACCACCACCCGCACCCCCGTAACCCGTCAGGTGATGCTGTGAATCCGCTCATGGGACGCATTCCCGTACTGGACGTCCGCCCACTGGTCGACTGCGGCCGGCGCCCCGCGAAGGCGGTGGCCGGAGAGACCTTCGAGGTGACGGCGACCGTCTTCCGCGAGGGACACGACGCGGTCGCCGCCAATGTCGTGCTGCGCGGCCCGTCGGGCCGTCCCGGCCCCTGGATCCCGATGCGCGAACTGGCTCCGGGCACCGACCGGTGGGGGGCCGAGGTCACCCCGGACGCCGAGGGCTCCTGGACGTACGCCGTGGAGGCCTGGAGCGACCCGATCGCCACCTGGCGGCACGCGGCGAGGATCAAGATCCCGGCCGGGATCGACTCCGAACTGGTCCTCGCCGAGGGGGCCGAGCTGCACGAGCGGGCGGCGAAGGGCGTCCCGAAGAAGGGCGGCGGCCGGGAGGCCGTGCTCGCGGTGGCGGACACGCTGCGCGACCCGTCCCGCCCCGCCGCCGTGCGGCTCGCGGCGGCCCTGGCCCCCCGGGTGGTGGAGGTCCTGGACCGCCACCCGCTGCGCGAACTGCTCACCTCCTCGCCGAAGTTCCCCCTCCAGGTGGAGCGGGAGCGGGCCCTGTACGGCTCGTGGTACGAGTTCTTCCCGCGCTCCGAGGGGGCGCGGACGGTCGACGGGCGCACGGTCCCGGGGAACTTCCGCACGGCCGCCGAGCGGCTGCCGGCGGTGGCGGCGATGGGCTTCGACGTGGTGTACCTGCCGCCGGTGCACCCGATCGGCGAGACCCACCGCAAGGGTCCCAACAACTCCCTGTCGGCGTCGCCGAGCGACGTGGGGGTGCCGTGGGCGATCGGTTCGCCGGAGGGCGGGCACGACGCGCTCCACCCCGACCTGGGCACCTTCGAGGACTTCGACGCCTTCGTGGCGCGGGCCCGGGAGCTGCGCCTGGAGATCGCGCTCGACTTCGCGCTCCAGTGCTCGCCGGACCACCCGTGGGTGGAGAAGCACCCGGAGTGGTTCCACCACCGGCCGGACGGCTCGATCGCGTACGCGGAGAACCCGCCGAAGAAGTACCAGGACATCTATCCCATCGCGTTCGACCGGGACATGGACGGGATCGTCGCGGAGACCGTGCGGGTGCTGCGGCACTGGATGGACCACGGGATCCGGATCTTCCGCGTCGACAACCCGCACACCAAGCCGGTGGTGTTCTGGGAGCGGGCGATCGGGGAGATCAACAAGGACGACCCGGACGTGATCTTCCTGGCGGAGGCGTTCACCCGGCCCGCGATGATGCGGACCCTGGGCGCGATCGGCTTCCAGCAGTCGTACACGTACTTCACCTGGCGCAACACCAAGGAGGAGCTGACGGAGTACCTGACGGAGCTGTCCCGGGAGACGGCCGCGCAGATGCGGCCGAACTTCTGGGTGAACACCCCGGACATCCTGCCCGGCCTCCTCCAGAAGGGCGGCCGGCCCGCGTTCGAGGCGCGGGCGGTGCTCGCGGCGACGCTCTCGCCGTCCTGGGGCATGTACGCCGGGTACGAGCTGTGCGAGAACGCCCCGCTGCGGGAGGGCGGCGAGGAGTACCTGGACTCGGAGAAGTACGAACTGCGGCCCCGTGACTGGGAGTCGGCGGAGCGCGCGGGGCGGACGATCACCCCGCTGATCACGAACCTGAACCGGATCAGGCGCCGCCATCCGGCCCTGCGCCGGCTGCGGAACCTGACCTTCCACGAGGCGGACAACCCGCAGGTGATCGCGTACAGCAAGCGCTCCGGTTCGAACACCGTTCTGGTGGTCGTCAACCTCGACCCGCACCACACCCAGGAGGCGACGGTCTCGTTGAACATGCCGGAACTCGGCCTCGACTGGCACGAGACCGCGCCGGTGCGCGACGAGCTCACCGGCGAGACCTATCACTGGGGCAGGTCCAACTACGTACGTCTGGAGCCGGGCGTCACGCCCGCGCACGTGCTGGCCCTGCGACCGTCCCCGCAGACCGGAGGGTCACCCACCTCATGACTGTCAACGAGCCCGTCCCCGACAAGTTCGAGGACACCCCCGCCAAGGACCGCGATCCCGAGTGGTTCAAGCGGGCCGTCTTCTACGAGGTCCTGGTCCGTTCCTTCCAGGACAGCAACGGCGACGGCGTCGGCGACCTGAAGGGCATCACGTCCAAGCTGGACTACCTCCAGTGGCTGGGCGTGGACTGCCTCTGGCTGCCGCCGTTCTTCAAGTCCCCGCTGCGCGACGGAGGTTACGACGTCGCCGACTACACCTCGGTGCTCCCGGAGTTCGGCGACCTGGCCGACTTCGTGGAGTTCGTGGACGCGGCCCACCAGCGCGGCATGCGCGTGGTCATCGACTTCGTCATGAACCACACCAGCGACCAGCACATGTGGTTCCAGGAGTCGCGGCGCGATCCGGACGGGCCGTACGGCGACTACTACGTCTGGGCCGACGACGACAAGCAGTACCCGGACGCCCGGATCATCTTCGTCGACACGGAGACCTCCAACTGGACCTTCGACCCGGTGCGCAAGCAGTACTACTGGCACCGGTTCTTCTCGCACCAGCCGGACCTCAACTACGAGAACCCGGCGGTGCAGAAGGAGATCCTGTCCGCGCTGAAGTTCTGGCTGGACCTGGGGATCGACGGCTTCCGGCTCGACGCGGTGCCGTACCTGTACCAGGAGGAGGGGACCAACTGCGAGAACCTCCCGGCCACCCATGCCTTCCTGAAGCGGGTCCGCAAGGAGATCGACGAGCACTACCCGGACACGGTGCTGCTCGCCGAGGCCAACCAGTGGCCGGAGGACGTCGTCGACTACTTCGGCGACTTCCGGTCGGGCGGCGACGAGTGCCACATGGCCTTCCACTTCCCGGTCATGCCGCGGATCTTCATGGCCGTGCGGCGCGAGTCCCGCTACCCGGTCTCCGAGATCCTGGCGAAGACCCCGGCGATCCCGTCCGGCTGCCAGTGGGGCATCTTCCTGCGCAACCACGACGAGCTGACGCTCGAAATGGTCACGGACGAAGAGCGCGACTACATGTACGCCGAGTACGCCAAGGACCCGCGGATGCGGGCCAACATCGGCATCCGGCGTCGGCTCGCCCCGCTCCTGGACAACGACCGCAACCAGATGGAGCTGTTCACCGCGCTGCTCTTCTCGCTGCCGGGCTCACCGGTGCTGTACTACGGCGACGAGATCGGCATGGGCGACAACATCTGGCTGGGCGACCGGGACGGGGTGCGGACCCCGATGCAGTGGACGCCCGACCGGAACGCCGGCTTCTCCTCCTGCGACCCGGGCAGGCTCTACCTTCCGGCCATCATGGACCCGGTCCACGGCTACCAGGTGACCAACGTCGAGGCGGGCATGGCCTCGCCCTCGTCACTGCTGCACTGGACGAAGCGGATGATCGAGATCCGGAAGCAGAACCGGGCCTTCGGCACGGGGACGTACACGGAACTCCCGGCGTCCAATCCGGCGGTGCTCGCGTTCCTGCGCGAGGACGGCGATGACCTGGTGCTGTGCGTGAACAACTTCTCGCGGTTCGCGCAGCCGACCGAGCTGGACCTGCGGCGCTTCGCGGGTCTGCACCCCATGGAGCTGATCGGTGGCGTGAAGTTCCCTGCCATCGGTCAACTCCCGTACCTCCTGACCCTCGCGGGACACGGGTTCTACTGGTTCCGCCTCAAGAAGGGCTGAGACCGCGACGGTTCGGCCACGTCCGCGGCGGGGCGGTTTCGCCCGTCCCGCCGGGGGCACTGTGAACGACAGCACGATTCAGGTCCATACGGGCCTTCTTCCCGGGCCCATACGGATCTTCCCTTTCCGACACGTCCCGCACTTCCGGACAGTCCAAGACTCCATCCGGGACACTCTGCGCATTTGAACGTATACGAAAGCCAACTGCGCGCCCCGGGGAAAGGACGCGATGCCATGCCGGAGACCGCATCCGACACCCGGGCCCCGGACGCCCTCCTTCCGTCCCTCGCCCCCCTGCTCCACGAATGGCTGCCACGGCAGCGCTGGTTCGCGGGCAAGGGCCGCCGGGTCACCGGATTCACACTGGACGCGGCCACCGAGCTGCTGCCGCTGGACGGCCCGGGGCCCGGCCTCCTCCATCTGCTCGTACGGGTCGAACAGCCGGGCCGCCCGGCCGGTTCGCCCTCCGACTGCTACCAACTGCTCCTGGGCGTAAGGACCCAGCTCCCGCCCCGCCTCGCCCCCGCCCTGATCGGGCGGATCCGGCAGGGGCCGCTCGCCGGGCGGGCCGTCTACGAAGGGCTGCGCGACCCGCGGCTCGCCGGGCTCCTCTACGAGCGGCTGCGCACCCCGGGCCGGACCGGTCCGCTGCGCTTCCACGCCACCGCCGCCCTGCCGGCCGCGCTCGCGCCCCGCGTGCTCGACGCCGAGCAGTCCAACTCCTCGCTCGTCTACGGCGACGCGTACATCCTGAAGATCTTCCGGCGGGTCAGCCCCGGCGCCAACCCCGACCTGGAACTGCCGCTGGCACTCAGCCGGGCCGGCTGCGCCCGGGTGCCCGCGCCGGTCGCCTGGTTCGAGTCGGGGGCCGCGACCCTCGGCGTCCTCCAGCCGTATCTGCGGGACTCCCGGGACGGCTGGCGGCTCGCGCTCGACGCGCTGGCCGACGGCCGGGAGTTCACCGGCGAGGCGCGGGCCCTCGGCCGCGCCACGGCCGAGGTGCACCTGGCGCTCGCCGGGACGCTGCCGACGCGGCGGCTCGGGAAGGCCGAGGCCGAGCTGCTCGCCGACGCGATGGACCGGCGGCTGCACGCGGCGGCGCAGGCCGTGCCCGCGCTGCTGCCGCACGTGCCGGGGCTGCGGGCCGTCTTCGCGGCGGCGAGCGGCGCCGCCGGGGCGGGCGCGCTCCAGCGCATCCACGGCGACCTGCACCTCGGGCAGACCCTGCGGGGCTCCGACGGGGCCTGGGCGGTGATCGACTTCGAGGGCGAGCCCGCGAAGCCGCTGGACGAGCGGCGCAGCCCCCAGCCCACGGTCCGGGACGTCGCCGGGATGCTGCGCTCCTTCGACTACGCGGCCCGCACCCACCGCCCGTGGAACGCCGACTGGGCGGCCCGCTGCCGCGACGCCTTCTGCACCGGCTACGCGGAGGCGGCGGGCGCCGACCCGCGCTCGGACCCGGCGCTCCTGCGCGCCTACGAGACCGACAAGGCGGTGTACGAGGTCGTCTACGAGGCCCGGCACCGGCCGGACTGGCTGCCGGTGCCGATGGCGGCGATCGAACGGCTGGCGGCGATCCCGTGAGTACCCCGTTCGGAGCAGCGGGCCCGTCCCGCGGGCCCCGTCCCACCCGCGAGAACCCCCACCGGCCCCGTTCGGCCGAGTGTCCCGGGGTCCCCGCGGCCCGTTCCACAAGCGTGTTCCCCACGAATCCCCCCTTCCCCTCTCCCGTCCTCCAGGAGGCATCCCCGTGACCGCCCGATCCGCAGGAAAGACGTCCACAGCCAAGAAGGCGCCCGCGTCGGCCACTGCCAAGAAGGCGTCCGCGGCGGACCTGCTCGCCGTGCGGAAGGAGCCGGCGCCGGAGCGGCCCGCCGTACGGAAGGCGCCACCGCTCGACCCGGGCGACCGGGCCCGGCTGCTCGCCGGGGAGCACCACGACCCGCACGGGGTGCTCGGCGCGCACCCGGTGCGCGGCGGAGTGGTGGTGCGGGTGCTGCGCCCGTTCGCCCGGGAGGTCGCCGTCCTCGTCAAGGGCCGCCGGATCGTGCTCCACGACGACGGGGACGGGCTCTTCTCCGGGCTGCTGCCGCTGCTGCGGAAGGTGCCGGCGTACGAGCTGCGGGTGCGGTACGACGAAGGCGCCGAAGGTACGGAGCTGGAGGTGCAGGACCCGTACCGCTTCCTGCCCTCGCTCGGTGACCTCGACCTGCACCTGATCGGCGAGGGCCGGCACGAGGAGCTGTGGAAGGCGCTCGGCTCCCGGATCATGACGCACGAGGGCGTGACCGGCACCCGGTTCGCGGTCTGGGCGCCGAACGCGCGCGGGGTGCGGCTCACCGGCGCGTTCACGTACTGGGGCACGGGCCTGCCGATGCGCTCGCTCGGCTCGACGGGCGTGTGGGAGCTGTTCGTGCCCGGCCTCGGCGAGGGCACGGTCTACAAGTACGACATCGCCCGGCCCGACGGCTCGCACACGCTGCGGGCGGACCCGATGGCCCGGCGGACCGAGTGCCCGCCGAACACCGCGTCGATCGTCACCGAGTCGCACCACGCGTGGAGCGACGGCGAGTGGATGGAGCGGCGGGGCGCCCGCCCGGCGCACGAGGCCCCGCTGTCGGTGTACGAGGTGCACCTGGCGTCCTGGCGTCCTGGGCTCACCTACCGCGAGCTGGCCGAGCAGCTGCCCGCGTACGTGCGCGACCTCGGGTTCACGCACGTGGAGTTCATGCCGGTCGCCGAGCACCCCTTCGGCGGCTCGTGGGGCTACCAGGTGACGGGCTTCTACGCGCCGACGGCCCGCCTGGGCACCCCGGACGACTTCAAGTACCTGGTGGACGCGCTGCACCGGGCGGGGATCGGGGTCCTGATGGACTGGGTCCCGGCGCACTTCCCGAAGGACGACTGGGCGCTCGCGGAGTTCGACGGACGGCCGCTGTACGAGCACGAGGACCCGCGCCGGTCGCACCACCCGGACTGGGGGACCCTGGAGTTCGACTACGGCCGCAAGGAGGTGCGGAACTTCCTGGTCGCCAACGCCGTGTACTGGTGCCAGGAGTTCCACATCGACGGCCTGCGGGTGGACGCGGTCGCCTCGATGCTCTACCTGGACTACTCGCGCGAGCACGGCGAGTGGGTGCCGAACGAGTTCGGGGGCAGGGAGAACCCGGACGCGGTGGCGTTCCTCCAGGAGATGAACGCGACCGTGTACCGGCGCTGCCCGGGGATCGTGACCTTCGCGGAGGAGTCGACGGCCTGGGACGGGGTGACGCGGCCGACGGACCAGGTGGGTCCGGGCGGCTTCGGCGGCCTCGGCTTCGGCATGAAGTGGAACATGGGCTGGATGCACGACTCCCTGGAGTACGTGCAGAAGGAGCCGGTGCACCGCAAGTACCACCACAACGAGATGACGTTCTCGATGGTGTACGCGTACAGCGAGAACTACATCCTGCCGATCTCGCACGACGAGGTGGTGCACGGCAAGCGGTCGCTGGTGTCGAAGATGCCGGGCGACTGGTGGCAGCAGCGGGCCAACCACCGCGCCTACCTGGGCTACATGTGGGCCCACCCCGGCAAGCAACTCCTCTACATGGGCCAGGAGTTCGCGCAGGGCGGGGAGTGGTCGGCGGACCAGGGGCCGGACTGGTGGCTGCTCGACCCGGCGTACGGGGCGGCGGCCGACCACCGGGGCGTGCGGGACCTGGTCCGCGACCTGAACACGGTGTACACGGCGTCGCCGTCGCTGTGGGAGCGGGACACCTCGCCCGAGGGGTTCGAGTGGGTGGTCGGGGACGCGGCCGACGACAACGTCTTCGCGTTCCTGCGCTTCGACGGGCTCGGCTCGCCGCTGCTCGCCGTGTCGAACTTCTCGCCGGTGGTGCGGCACGACTACCGGCTCGGGGTGCCGGACACCTTCGCGGCCTGGACGGAGGTGCTGAACACGGACGCGGCCCGGTACGGGGGCTCGGACGTGGTCGGCACCGACCCGGTGAAGACCGAGTCGGTGCCGTGGCACGGGCGGTCGTCCAGCGTGCGGATGACGCTGCCGCCGCTGGCGACGGTGTGGCTCAGGCCGGCTTGAAGGTCACGACGCCGCTGAGGACCCGGCCGGCCTGATCACGCCCAGGCGCTGGGTGGCCCGGGTCAGCGCCACGTACAGGTCGTTCACGCCGTGCGGGGCGCCGGCCCGGATGCCGTCCGGGTCGACGACGAGGACCGTGTCGAACTCCAGGCCCTTGGCCTGCCGGGGGTCGAGCAGGACCACCGGCCGGGTGAGGTCGGGGGCCGGGCCGCGGTCGGCGTCCGGGAGGGCGCCGGCCAGGGCGGGGTGCAGCTCCGGCGGGGCGATCACGGCGAGCCGTCCGTCGGGGCGCCGCTCGGCGGCCACCGCGTCGGCGGCCTCCTTGACCGGGTCCTCGACCGTGCGGTCCCAGGGCTCGACGCCGGTGGAGCGGACCGAGCCGGGCGGCTCGAAGCCGGGGTCGTCCGCGCGCCGCACCTCGGCGGCGACGGCCATGATCTCGGCGGGGGTGCGGTAGTTGACGCCGAGCCGGACCAGGTCCCAGCGGTCCTCCACGTACGGGTCGAGGATGTCCTGCCAGGCGCCGACGCCGGCCGGGTCGCCGGTCTGGGCGGGGTCGCCGACCAGGGTCATGGAGCGGCTGGGGCTGCGGCGCATGAGGAGCCGCCAGGCCATCGCGGAGAGCTCCTGGGCCTCGTCGACGATGATGTGCCCGAAGGCCCAGGTGCGGTCGGCGGCGGCCCGCTCGGCGGCGGTGCGGTGGTCGGCCTCCTCGTGCCGCTCGGCGAACCGCTCGGCGTCGATGATGTCGTGGGCGGAGAGGACCTCGGAGGCGTCCTTGTCCTGCTCCTCCTTGTCCTCGAACTCGTAGGTGCGGGAGGCGTAGGAGACGTCGAGGACCCCCTGCGCGTACTGGATCTGCTTCTGCCGCTCGGCCTCCTGGGCGGCCCGGGCCGCCGAGTCGTCCTCGCCGAGCAGCTCGGCGGCCTCGTCGAGCAGGGGCACGTCGCCGGGGGTCCACGCGCCGCCCTCGCGCCGGATGGCGGCGGCGTCGGCGTCGGGCAGGTGGGTGGGGTCGGCGAGGTAGTCGGCGAGGAACTCCTGCGGGGTGAGGGCGGGCCAGAGGGTGTCGAGGGCGGCGTACACCTCGGCGTTGGCGGCGATGCCCTTGGCGAGCAGGGCGATGTCGTCGGGGCCGAGGAAGTTGGGGCCGCCGTAGGGGTCGGCGCCGATGCGGTCGGCGAGCTGCTCGGCGAGGGCGTCGAGGATCCGGAAGACGAAGTAGGGGCGGGCGAGGTTGTGCGGGAGGGCGGTCTCGCGGGCCTTGTGGCGGGCCTCCAGGGCCATGTCCCAGTCGACGACCAGGTCGCCGTCCTCGTGGGGGACGACCAGCGGCTCGCCGCGCTCGGGGACCCGCTGGCGGTCCCGTACGGCGGCGGCGAGGGCGTCGGCCATGGCGGCGGAGCCCTTGACGGCGGCGGCGCGCGGGGTGTCGGTGCCGGTGGCGCGGACGCCGGGGAAGAGCTCGGCGGGGGTGGCGAGGAGGACGCCGGTCTCGCCGAGGGAGGGCAGGACGTTGCCGATGTAGCCGAGGAAGGCGGGGTTGGGGCCGACGATGAGGACGGCCCGGCGGGCGAGCTGCTCGCGGTGGGCGTAGAGGAGGTACGCGGCGCGGTGCAGGGCGACGGCGGTCTTGCCGGTGCCGGGGCCGCCCTCGACGACGAGGACGCCGCGGTGCGGGGAGCGGATGATGGCGTCCTGCTCGGCCTGGATGGTCTGCACGATGTCGTGCATGCGGCCGGTGCGGGCGGCGTCGAGCGAGGCGAGCAGCACCTCGTCGGCGTCCCGGCTCTCGTGGCCGGTGCGGGTGGCGTCGGCGAGGTCGAGGACCTCGTCGTGGAGGGCGGTGACCGTGCGGCCTGTGGTGCTGATGTGGCGGCGGCGGGAGAGGCCCATCGGCTCGTACCCGGTGGCGAGGTAGAAGGGGCGGGCGACCTCGGCGCGCCAGTCGACGACGAGGGGGGTGCGGTTCGGGTCGTCCTCGCGGATGCCGAGCCGTCCGATGTGGTGGTCGCGGCCGTCGCGGAAGACGAGCCGCCCGAAGCAGAGGCCGCTCTCCCCCGCGTTGAGCGCGGCGAGCAGCCCGGACTGCTCGGCGACCATCACGTCCCGTTCGAGCCGGCCCTGGTTGCTGCCGGTGCCGGGGGTGCGCAGGGCGCGGTCGACGGCGGCCTCGGCCTGGTCCCTCAGGTCGTCGAGTCGGGTGTAGAGATCGGTGATGAATCGCTGTTCATTCCGAAATTCCTCGGTTGACAATTCGACTCCCGGCGCGATACAGTGCGTTTAGTGAACTTCTCCGTGCCTTTGCTTCACATAGACACGGAATCCACGAATATACGTGATGCGATACCCCGACTGTCAATTCTAGTCGGGGTATTTCTGTATGCACCGCGGAAAACCGGTCCCGGCCCTGACCGGCGGGACGCTCCTCAGGCCAGCACGTCCTCCAGCTCTTCCAGGAGGCGGCGCTTCGGACGGGCGCCGACCAGGGACTTCACGGGCTCGCCGTCCCGGAAGACCATGAGGGTCGGGGTGGCGAGGACCCCGTACCTCACCGTGGTCCCCGGGTTGCGGTCCACGTCGATCTCGACGATCCGGAGGCGCCCGGCCTCCTCCTCGGCGAGCGCGCCGAGCACCGGCTTCAGCTGCCGGCACGGCCCGCACCACTCGGCGGTGAACTTCACCAGGACCGGCAGCCCGGAGCCCAGCACCTCCGTGCCGAAGTCCGCGTCCGTCACCTCGGTCACGCCCGTCGTGTGCGTCGTCATGTCCGTCACTCCTCTTCCTGCGTGGCTTCTTCCACGGCTTTCTCCGTGGCCAGTTCGCACCGGGGTTCCGGGCCGTGCGGCAGTTCCGCCTCGGCCCGCAGGAGCTGGGCGCCCACCTGGGCGCGTACCGCCCGGAGCTGTTCGATCAGGCCGTCCAGCTCGGCGACCTTGCGCCGGTAGACGGCGATCGACGCGGGGCACGCGTCCCCCGCCGGGTGCCCCGCGCGCAGGCAGTCGACGAACGGCCGCGTCTCCTCCAGCTCGAACCCGAAGTCCTGAAGGGTCCTGATCTGCTGGAGGAGCCGCAGGTCGTCCTCGTCGTACGTCCGGTGCCCCAGGTCCGTGCGCCGGGCGGTCAGGAGACCGCGCGACTCGTAGTACCGCAGGGTCCGCGTGGTGGTCCCGGCCCGCTCGGCCAGCTCTCCGATGCGCATGTCCCCGACGGTAGGCCTTGACGTCGGGGTCAAGGCAAGGGGCGGTGCTCCGGGCCGGCCGGCCTCAACAGACGTCAGGGGTGTTTCCGGTCCGGCGGCAGCAGTGGTTTCCCCTCCACCGGGGAGGAGAGCACGATCGAGGTCGTGGTGCGGCCGAGGGCCGAGGTCTGCTCCAGGACGTCTTCGAGGTGGACGGTGTCGGTGACGGCGACCTTGAGGATCCAGCAGTCCTCGCCCACCACGTGGTGGACCTCCAGGACCTCGGGACGGGCGAGCAGTTCGAGGGTGCGGGGGTGCTTGAGGGTGTAGCCGCCGTGCGGGTTCACGCGGATGAAGGCCTGGATGCCGTAGCCGAGGCGGGCCGGGGAGACCCTGGCGCCGTAGCCGGTGACCGCGCCGCTCTCCTCCAGGCGGCGGACCCGTTCGGTGACGGCCGCCGGGCTGAGCCGGACGCGGCGGCCGAGCTCGCTGAGCCTGATCCGGCCGTCGGTCTGGAGGAGGTCCAGGATCTGCCGGTCGACGGGGTCGAAAGCCGCACGAGGGGCCGCCGAGGTTTCGTCGGCGGCGAACCGGAAACGCCGTGGTTCTTTCGGCGTGGTGGCCGAGACGCCCATGTTTCCCCCTTCAGGCGGCGAACGCTCAACGTAACACTTGTCCACAGAGGCAAGGGAGTGGGAGTTCATGGACGTTCTGGTCATCGGCGGAAGCCGTTATTTCGGCAAGCGGGTCATCGCGCTCCTGCGGGAATCCGGGCATCGCGTCACGGTGCTCAACCGGGGTTCCTCCGGGGCGCCTTCGCAGGGGGCCGAGCACCTCGTGGCCGACCGCGACGACGAGGCCGCGCTCGCGTCCGTGCTCGCGGGCCGCTCCTTCGACGTCGTCCTCGACCAGGTCTGCTACACCCCGCGCCAGGCGGAGGTCGCCCTGCGGGTCTTCGCGGGGCGCGTCCGGCGCTACGTGATGACGTCGACGGTGGAGGTGTACGGGGACGAGGACTCGCCCGTACCGCTCCCGGAGGCCGCCCTCGACCTGGCGTCGGTCGTCGTCGACACGGGCGCGCCCTGGGACGACCCGGAGTTCCGCGACGCCCATTACGGCGAGGGCAAGCGGCAGGCCGAGGCGGTGTTCGCGGCCGGGGCGCCGTTCGCGTGGGCCTCGGTGCGGGTGGCGCACGTCCTCGGCGGGGACGACGACTTCACCGGCCGGCTCGACCACTACGTGCGGCGCGTCCGGGACGGCGAGCCGATCGCGGTGCCGGCGGTCAACCGCCCGGCGACCTACGTGCACGTGGAGGAGATCGCCGCGTTCCTCGCCTGGGCGGTGGAGGGGGACTTCACCGGGCCGGTGAACGCGCACTCCCACGGCCCGCTCCACACCGCCGACCTCTGCGCGGAGATCGAGCGGCAGGTGGGCGGCCGGACGGTGTTCCGGGAGGTGGAGGTCGGGAAGGGCGGGGTCGGGGAGGCGGAGGCCGGGGAGGCAGACGACGGGTGCTTCTCGCCGTTCTCCTTCGGCCGCTCCTACGGGATGGACAACTCCCGGGCCAGAGAGCTCGGTTACTCCTTCACGCACTCCTCGGAGTGGCTCGCGCGGGCCGTCTCCGAGGCGGTCCGGGCGGTCGGGATCGCCGGGGCGGTGCGGTGACGTCGTTCCGGACGCTGGGGGACGTACGGGTCGGGGCGGTCGGGCTCGGCACGATGCCGCTCTCCATCGAGGGGCGGCCCGACCCGGCGCGGGCCGTCGCCACGGTGCACGCGGCCCTGGACGCGGGCGTGACCCTGCTCGACACCGCCGACTCGTACCACCCGCCGGGCGGCGGGCCCGGTGAGGGCGAACTCCTCGTGGCCCGGGCCCTGGCCTCGTACGGAGGTCGTACGGACGGGGTGCTGGTGGCGACGAAGGGCGGGCGGGGGCGGACGGCCGACGGCGGCTGGACCGTGGACGGCCGGCCCGCGCACCTGCGGCGGGCGGCGGAGGCCTCGGCCCGGCGGCTCGGCGGCGACGCGATCGGCCTGTACCAGCTCCACAAGCCGGACCCGGCCGTCCCGTACGCCGAATCGCTCGGCGCGGTGCGGGAGTTGCTGGACGCGGGCACGGTCCGGCTCGCCGGGGTCTCGAACGTGGACGCCGGGCAGATCCTGCTGGCCCGGGAGGTCCTGGGCGACCGGCTCGTCTCCGTGCAGAACCGGTACTCCCCCGCCGTCCGGGACGGCGGGGCGGAGCTGCGGCTCTGCGCGGAGCTCGGCCTCGCCTTCCTCCCGTGGAGCCCGCTGGGCGGGATCTCGCGCAGTTCCCTGGACGGGGCGTCCGCGCTGGAGGAGGACCCGGAGTTCGGGGCGTTCCACCGGGTGGCCCGGGCGCGCGGGACCAGCCCGCAGCGGGTGGCGCTCGCCTGGCTGCTCTCGCTCTCGGAGACCGTGCTCCCGATCCCGGGGGCGAGCCGCCCGGAGACGGCCCGGGACTCGGCGGCCGCGGCCGGACTCGTCCTGGCCGAGGAGGACTTGGCGGAGCTGGCGGTACGGGGGTGAACGGGAGTAAACGGGGGGACCGGGAGTGCCCCGGCCGCTCGTGGCGACCGGGGCACTCCCGTTCCCGGGGCCCGGATCCGGCTCAAGGCCCGGGACTCGGGGGGCTCTTCGCGGGGTCGGGGGCCGCTCAGACGGCCGCCGGGGCCTTCTCGCCCTCCCCGTCCGCCCGCTGGTCCGGGACCGGGGTCGGGGCGTGGTCGTCGACGAGGGTCTTCTCGTCGAAGGGGATCCGGCCGGCGAGCACCTCGGTCACCCGCGCCTTGTCGATCTCCTTCGTCCACGTGCCGACGAGGACGGTGGCGACGGCGTTGCCGGCGAAGTTGGTGAGGGCGCGCGCCTCGCTCATGAAGCGGTCGATGCCGACGATCAGGCCCACTCCGTCGACCAGTTCGGGCCGGTGGGACTGGAGGCCGCCCGCGAGGGTGGCGAGGCCCGCGCCGGTGACGCCCGCCGCGCCCTTCGATGCGATGATCATGAAGACGAGGAGGGAGACCTGCTCGCCGATCGACAGCGGGTCGCCCATCGCCTCGGCGACGAAGAGCGAGGCCATCGTGAGGTAGATGGCGGTGCCGTCGAGGTTGAAGGAGTAGCCGGTCGGCACGGTGACGCCGACGACCGGCTTGGAGACGCCCAGGTGCTCCATCTTCGCGATGAGGCGCGGCAGCGCCGACTCGGAGGAGGAGGTGGAGAGGATCAGCAGGAACTCGCGGCCCAGGTACTTCAGGAGGGCCCAGATGCTGATCCCGGCGACCAGGCGCAGGATCGCGCCGAGCACGACGAAGACGAAGATTCCGCAGGTCAGGTAGAAGCCGACCATGATGACGGCGAGGGACTTCAGGGCGTCCACGCCGGTCGCGCCGACGACGGCCGCGATGGCGCCGAACGCGCCGACCGGGGCGGCCCACATGATCATGGCGAGGACGCGGAAGACCAGCCGCTGGATGTGCCCGATCCCCCGGAGCACCGGCTCCCCGGCCGCGCCCATCGCCTGGAGCGCGAAGCCCGCGAGGAGGGCGACCAGGAGGGTCTGGAGGACCTCGCCCCCGGTGAAGGCGGAGACGAGGGTGGTGGGGATGATCCCGAGGAGGAAGTCGGCCGTGGACTCGCTCGCGCCCTCCGCCTGCTTGGCGCCGGCCTCGGCCAGCTCCTCGGTGAGGTGGAGGCCGGAGCCGGGCTCCAGGAGGTTGCCGACGAGCAGGCCGATCGCGAGCGCCACCGTCGACATGAGCAGGAAGTAGCCGAGGGCGAGGCCGCCGACGGCGCCGACCTTCGCGGCCTTCCGGACCGAGCCGACGCCGAGCACGATCGTGCAGAAGATGATCGGGGAGATCATCATCTTGATCAGGTTGACGAAGCCGGTGCCGAGCGGCTTGAGCTCGACGGCGACGCCCGGCGCCAGGAGACCGACCGCGATGCCGAGCAGTACGGCGCCGATGACGGCCAGATACAGATAGTGGGTGCGGTCCCGGCGTGCGGCCACGGGGGTCCTCCTCGTGCTGGGTGGGTGTCCCCCCGGGCGTCCGCGTCCCGGTGGACCTCCGCGACTATCCACCAGCCTGTGACCCGGGTCACGGTTGCGTACGTTTCGTTCATGGCCGAAACGACGGGGGTGGGGGACGGGGCGGGGCCGCGACGCCGCCGCGGGCGTCCGGACGTGCACACTTACCCGCATGCGTGTGCCCCTCCCCCGGCTCTCCCTCCTCTCCCGGCTTCCCCGCCCGCGCAGCCTGGCCGGCCAGCTCTTCGCGATGCAGGTCGTGCTCGTGGCCGTCGTCGTGGCGGGGTGCGCGGTCTTCGCGTACCTCACGGACCGGGCGCAGGCCGAGGAGACGGCGCGGCGCCAGGCCACGGCCACCGCCGCGGCCGTGGCCGACTCGCCGTCGGTGGCCGCCGCCGCGCGCTCGGCCGACCCGTCGGCGGCGCTCCAGCCGTACGCCGAGGCGCTGCGCCGCCACGCGGACGTCGCCTTCGTGGTGGTCATGGCCCCGGACGGCACCCGCTGGACGCATCCGGAACCGGACCAGATCGGGCGCACGTACCTCGGCCACATCGAGCAGGCGCGGCGGGGGAAGGTCTACTCCGAGACCCACCTGGGGGTCCTCGGCCCCTCCGTGCGGACGGTGGCGCCCGTCTTCGACGCCGACGGGCGGGTCGTCGCCCTGGTCAGCGCGGGCATCACGATCGCGCGGATCAGCGCGCAGGTGCGGGAGCAGGTGACCGCCCTGCTCGGCATGGCGGGCGCGGCGCTCGCGCTCGGCGGGGCGGGGACGTACGTCGTGAACGCGCGCCTGCGCCGGCACACCCACGGCATGAACGCGACCGAGCTGAGCCGGATGCACGACTACCACGAGGCGGCGCTGCACGCCGTGCGGGAGGGGCTCGTGATGCTCGACGGGCGGCGGCGGATCGCCCTGATCAACGACGGGGCGCGGGAGTTGCTCGGGCTCGACGAGGGGGTCGTGGGCCGTCCGGCGGCGGAGCTCGGCCTGCCCGCGCCGTTGACGGGGGCGCTGCTCTCCTCCGAGCCGCGCGTGGACGAGACGCACCTGACGGACGACCGGGTCCTCGTCGTCAACACCCGCCCGGTGGTGGGCGGGGAGCGGCGCGGCACCGTGGTCACGCTGCGGGACCGCACGGAGCTCCAGGCCCTGTCGGGCGAGCTGGACTCCGAGCGGGGCTTCACGGAGGCGCTGCGCTCGCAGGCGCACGAGGCGGCGAACCGGCTGCACACGGTCGTCTCGCTGATCGAGCTGGGCCGGGTGGCGGAGGCGGTGGAGTTCGCGACGGCGGAACTGGAGCTGGCGCAGGCGCTCACCGACCGGGTCGTGGACGCGGTCGGCGAGCCCGTCCTCGCCGCGCTGCTGCTCGGCAAGGCGGCGCAGGCCAACGAGCGGGGCGTGGAGCTGGTCCTCACCGAGGACAGCCGCATCGACGACGGCCGGGTGCCGGAGGCCCTGCCGGCCCGGGACCTGGTGACGATCCTCGGCAACCTGATCGACAACGCGGTGGAGGCGGCGGGCGGGACCCCGCACGCGCGCGTGACGGTGACGGTCGCGGCCCGCGCGGGGGACGGCGAGCTGTTGCTCCGGGTCTCGGACAGCGGCCCCGGCGTCCGCCCGGCCGACCGGGACGCGGTCCTCGGCCGCGGCTGGTCCACCCGCGGCCCGGGCCGCGGCCTCGGCCTGGCCCTGGTCCGCCAGGCGGTCTCCCGCGCCTCGGGCACGCTGGTCCTCACCGACGGGGAGGGGGGCGGGGCGGAGTTCACGGTACGGCTGCCGTTGCGGGGGGCGGGACCTGCGGGGGCAGGACCTGCGGAGGCCGGTGCGGGGGCGGGACCTGCGGAGGCCGGTGCGGGGGCGGGACCTGCGGAGGCCGGTGCGGGGGCGGATGTGGGGGCGGACGCGGTACGGGGGTCGGTGCCCGCGCCACGGGAGGGGGGCGGGTCCGGGGCGGGTGGCGCTCCGGGCGCGGGTGATGGCCTGGACTCGGGTGGCACCCCGGGCGTGAGCGGCGCCTCGGGCGTGAGTAGCGCCTCGGGTACGGGCAGGGCCCCGGGTACGGGCAGGGCCCCGGGTGCGGACGGCACCCCGGACCCGGGCGGGTCCCCCCGTACGAGCGGAGCCGCCCGCGCGAGTGGCGGCGACGGGTCCGGCGGGAACGAGGTGGTGTCGTGAGTGCCGTTCCCCTGCGGGTGCTGGTCGTCGAGGACGACCCCGTGGCCGCCGACGCGCACGCGCTCTACGCCGGGCGCGTCGAGGGCTTCACCGTCGTCGGGGTCGCGCACTCGCGGGCCGCCGCCGTGCGGGTCCTCGACCGGACGCCGGTCGACCTGATCCTGCTCGACCTGTACCTGCCCGACGGCCACGGCCTCCAGCTCCTGCGGGCGCTGCGCGCCGCCGGGCACGCCGCCGACGTCATCGCGGTGACCTCCGCACGGGACCTGGCGGTCGTACGGGAGGGCGTCTCCCTGGGGGTCGTCCAGTACGTGCTCAAGCCCTTCGCCTTCGCGACCCTCAGGGACCGCCTCGTGCGGTACGCCGAGTTCCGGGCGGCCGCCGGGGAGGCCTCCGGGCAGGACGAGGTGGACCGGGCGCTCTCCGCGCTGCGGGCCCCGCACCCCGCCGCGCTCCCCAAGGGCCTGAGCGCCCCCACCCTGGAGGCGGTCACCCGCACCCTCCGGGCCGCCCCGGGCGGGCTGACCGCCGCCGAGTCGGGGGCGGCCCTCGGGATCTCCCGGATCACCGCGCGCCGCTACCTGGAGCACCTCGTCACCGAGGGCCGGGCCGTGCGGGCGCCGCAGTACGGGCAGATCGGACGGCCCGAACTCCAGTACCGCTGGCTGGAGGGACCCGCACGAGGGCACTGAACAGGGAAAACGGTGTTACCGGGCGGTTCCCACGTTCCTACGAACCTCTGGCCTTGGGGGAACGCACCGTATCCACCCGTCACCCTCCGCACCTACGGTGGCCGCGTGCACAGACCCACCCCACCCTTCGACGCCCAGGCCGCGCGCCGCCTGCGCGAGGGCCTCGGCATGGCCCACGGCCACGTCGCGTACGGCCTGCGGGCGCAGTACGGCGTCTTCGCCACCCCCGAGACCGTCCTCGCCTGGGAACGGGGCCGGGCGGTCCCCACCGAGCAGGAGCTCACCGCCCTCGCGGGCGTCCTGTGGTGCTCCCCCGCCGAGCTGATCGCCGCCGCCTCCACCCTGCGCGAGCACCGGGTGGCGCGCGGGCTCGCCCCTGAGGAGCTGGCGCGGCGGGTGGGGCTCGCGGCCCCCGCGTACCAGCGGATGGAGGACGAGGGGCGCTGGCGCGGCACCGAACGCCAGACGGCCGCCCTCGCCGAGGTCCTCGGCCTCGGCCCGCGCGCCCTGATCACCGCGACCGGCGGCGACGAGCGCCTCGCCGAGCTGTTGCGCGACGCGGTCACCACCCGCTGGCAGGCGTACGTGAAACCGGTGGCGCGGGCGGTGCCGCTGCCCAGGCGGACCGTGGAGTCGGCGCTCCAGCGGCTGCACACGGAGTACAACGCCCGGATGGCGGCGGTCAGCAGCTGGGGCGCCCCGGGGACCACGGGCGACGAGGGGCGCGCGTACCTGGACGAGGTCGTCGACCACTTCTGGGCGGCCGTCGGAACGTGACCGGGGACGCGGGCCGAAGTCGCGTACCGGCGCCGCACGTCGGCGCCGTACATTGGCGCCGTGAGACGACACGTACCCTTCGAACGACTCCACAACTTCCGTGACCTGGGCGGCTATCGGACCGCCGACGGCGGAACCGTGCGGTGGGAGACCCTCTACCGCTCCGACTCCCTCGGCAAGCTCGCGGACGCCGCCCCCGCGGACCTGGAACGCTTCCGGGCGCTGCGCGTGGCCACGGTGATCGACCTGCGCTACCCGTGGGAGATCGCGGCCAAGGGGCGCCTGCCGGAGACCGAGGGCGTCTCCTGGCACAACCTCTCCATCGAGCACCGCCCGTACGACCAGGCGGAGATCGACCCCGCCCTCGACCCGTGGCGGTACCTCGCCGACCGGTTCGCCGAGGTCGCCGAGGACGGGGCCGCGGAGCTCCGTACGGCCCTGGAGGTCGTCGCCGCCGCCGACGGACCGCTCGTCTTCCACTGCGCCTCGGGGAAGGACCGTACGGGACTGCTCGCGGCGGTCGTCCTCGGGCTCCTGGAGGTCCCCGACGAGGAGGTCCTCGCGGACTTCGCCCTCACCGAGCTGGCCACGGACCGCCTGGTGGCCGACTGGCGCGCGGCCCACCCCGGCCGCGAACTCCGCTGGCCGGGCTACGGCCGCGCCCCCGCCGAGATCATCCGCCTCTTCCTCGCGGACCTGCGGGCGCGGTACGGATCGGTGTACGGGTACGCCACCGGTCACGTCGGCCTGGACCCGGCGGTGGTCGGGGAGCTGAGGGGCCGTCTGGTGGAGCCGGCCGCGGTCTAGGGGGTGTCTTGTCGATCGGGCCGGATCGGGGAGCGGCGTCCGGTGCCGTGCGTCGCAAGGCGGAGGAGGGAGTCGACGCGGTGGGGGTACCTCCCGTGCCCGAAGGGCTACGGGGGAGCCGTGCCGGGCGCCGCGAGCCCGGCATGATCGACGAGGCACCCCCTAGGGCCGGCGGTCGAAGTCGAAGAGCTGGCCGGTGGCGTCCGGTGCGCAGGGGGCCTGGGCGAGGCGGGACCAGGGGGCCGCGCGGTCGCCGACGACGGTGACGCAGGCGCCGGGGGTCGCGGAGCCGGCCGGGACGATCCGGTAGCCCCGGACCGGGGTGCCGTACGGCTCCAGGGAGAACTCCTCGATCCGGGTGGGGTCGCCGCACTCGGAGTCCTCGTACGGCGCGTCGGGCACGCGCCCGCCGGAGGGCAGCCCGGAGCAGCCGGCGCCGTGGTCGGGGTGGCCGGAGGCGATCCGCCACCGGCCGTCGCCCCTCTCCACGAGCGCGTACAGCGGGACGTCCGCGGCGGCGCACGGCATCTGGTGGATCCGGCCGGTTCGGGTGCCGCGCCGCTCGCCGAGGCAGAAGTCGGTGCCGACGACCCGGATGAGCACGTCCCCGGCGGCGGGGACGGTGGGGGTACGGGGCGGGTGCCCGGTGTGGCCGTCCCGCAGGAAGGCGACGACGCTGACGCCGGCGAACACGAGGGCGGCGACCGCGACCAGCGGGACGAGGAGGCCGTGTATGCCGTGTATGCCGCGTATTCGGCACCGTTTCCCGGGGCCGGGGCCCGGGGGCTCGTCGGCGGGGGCGCCGGGCCAGACGGGCGGGGAGTCGGGGGTGTTCTCAGGGGTGTCCCCGGGGGTGTCCTCGGGGGCGGGTGGCTCCTCGTGCGCCGGGCCGGTTTCCTCCAGGGCCGTTCTCTCGGGGTGCCTTTCGGCCGGGGCCGAGGTTTCCGGAGCCGTTTTCTCAGGGTTCTTTTCGACCGGATTCGGAGTTTCCGGGGCCGTTTTCTCGGGGTCCCCTTCGGCCGAGCCCGGAGTTTCCAGCGCCCGCCCCTCCGGGTCCGGATCCGGCCCCTCCACGTCCCCCCGCCGCCCCGCCAGTTCCCTCCGTACCGTCCGCCACCGCTCCAGCGCGGCCGGGCCGGTCCCGCACGCGCGGACGAAGGCGGTCAGGAGTTCCTCGCGGGGCAGGGTCGTGCGGGACAGCATGTTCGCCACCGTCGAGCGGGGCAGGACGTCCCCCCGCGCCTCCGCCCGCGCCGAGAGCTCGCGGTACGTCAGACCCGACCAGTCCTTGAGCGCCTGGAGGCGCGCGAGGAACTCGGCGGGGCTCCGTGCGCCCCTCGGGTCCGGGACGTGCTCCCCCGGCGTCATCCGCGCCTCCCCCTTCCCCCGGACGGGCGGACAGCGTCGGGACATGTCCGGGACAGGCCCCCAGCCTTGTTGATCTCGCGCTCCGGCTCAAGAGTGGAATCCGGCATTTACGGGGGCGGTGCCGCACGGGAACGGCCCCGACCGTCCACGGGGGGACGGTCGGGGCCGCTTCCGGCCCACGGGCCCTAGGGCCTGTCCGGCGGATCATGGCCGGGGCCGCGACCCTGATCCGCCGGACAGGCCCTAGGGGGCGTCTCGTCGATCGCTCCCCCTAGAAGACCGACTCCGCCTCGCGCATGCGGTCCGTCGGGACCCTCTTGAGCTGGGTCACGGCCTCCGCGAGCGGCACCATCTCGATGTCCGTGCCGCGCAGCGCCGTCATCCGGCCGAAGTCGCCGCGGTGCGCCGCCTCCACCGCGTGCCAGCCGAAGCGGGTCGCGAGCACCCGGTCGTACGCGGTCGGGGTGCCGCCGCGCTGGACGTGGCCGAGGATGACCGGGCGGGCCTCCTTGCCGAGGCGCCGCTCCAGCTCGACGGCGAGCTGGGTGCCGATGCCCTGGAAGCGCTCGTGGCCGAACTGGTCGATCTCGCCCTTGGCGTACTCCATGGAGCCCTCGGCCGGGTGCGCGCCCTCGGCGACGCAGATGACGGCGAACTTCTTGCCGCGCGCGAAGCGCTCCTCGACCATCTTGACGAGGTCGTCGACCTCGAAGGGGCGCTCGGGGAGGCAGATGCCGTGCGCGCCGCCGGCCATGCCGGACTCCAGGGCGATCCAGCCGGCGTGGCGGCCCATCACCTCGACGACCATCACGCGCTGGTGGGACTCGGCGGTGGTCTTGAGACGGTCCATGGCCTCGGTGGCGACGCCGACGGCGGTGTCGAAGCCGAAGGTGCGGTCCGTGGAGGAGATGTCGTTGTCGATGGTCTTCGGGACGCCGACGACCGGCATGCCGGCGTCGGAGAGCATCCGGGCGGCGGTCAGGGTGCCCTCGCCGCCGATCGGGATGAGGACGTCGATGCCGTACTGACGGGCCAGGTCGGAGGCGGACTCGGCGGCCTCGCGCAGCCGGTTCCGCTCCAGGCGGGCCGAGCCGAGGATGGTGCCGCCGCGGGCCAGGATGCCGCTGACGGCGTTGAGGT
The DNA here is from genome assembly GCF_044749825.1 of Streptomyces sp. NPDC088915. Lineage (NCBI taxonomy): Bacteria > Bacillati > Actinomycetota > Actinomycetes > Kitasatosporales > Streptomycetaceae > Streptomyces > Streptomyces sp. NPDC088915. The sequence continues at coordinate 123,741 of NZ_JBIVIR010000003.1, read as the reverse complement.
CGAGGGGCCGGAAGTGGCCGTCGAGGAGGCCCTTGAAGCCGTCCTCGAAGCCGATGACCTCGTCTCCGTGGCCGGTCATCGCCCGGTGCACGACCGACCGGATCACTGCGTTCAGGCCGGGGCAGTCGCCGCCTGCGGTGAGGACTCCGATGCGCATCGTGCTGTGTCTCCTGCTCGGTCGCGGTCCGTGTGAGCCAGGGCAATTCTCACACGGCGGGCCCGAGGGGCGCGCTCGTCGCCGTTCCGCGCGTCCTTCCCGACGGCCCTCCGGAGGCTCGCCGGAGGCCCTCCGGCGGCTTCCCGGAGCCCCTTCCGCCGGTCCCTCCGACGCACCTCGGACCGGTCTCCCGGGGCCTTTCGGCCCGTGCTTCCGGGCCCTTCGTCCGGCGGGCGACCTAACCACCACCGAGGGTATTGTCAAGGGGGTAATGCCGCCCTATCGGGGCTTTCCGAGCCCTTTTGACGGACGTACGGGCCGGGAAGGCGGAGCTGGGGCACCGCCCGGGCCCTTCCGCAGGACTGGACAGGAGACCACGGCGTGACGCGCAGCGTGTACGTGACCGGGATCGACCGCGGGGACGGCCGCCAGGTCGTCGAGCTGGGAGTCATGGAGCTCCTCACCCGCCAGGTGGACCGGGTGGGGGTGTTCCGGCCGCTGGTGCACGACGGTCCGGACCGGCTCTTCGACCTGCTGCGCGCCCGCTACCGGCTCTCGCAGGACGCCGCGACGGTCTACGGCATGGACTACCAGGAGGCGTCCGCCCTCCAGGCCGAGCGGGGCACCGACGAGCTGGTCTCCCGGCTGGTCGACCGCTTCCACGCCGTCGCCCGCGACTACGAGGTCGTCCTCGTCCTGGGCACCGACTTCGCCGCCACCCAGCTCCCCGACGAGCTGGCGATCAACGCGCGGCTCGCCAACGAGTTCGGCGCCTCCGTCATTCCGGTGGTCGGCGGCAAGGGCCAGTCGGCGGAGTCCGTGCGGGCCGAGGCGCGCAACGCCTTCCGGGCGTACGACGGACTCGGCTGCGACGTGCTCGCGATGGTGGTCAACCGGGTCGCGGCCGAGGACCGGGAGGCCATCGCGGAGCGGCTCGCGGCCCGGCTGCCCGTGCCCTGCTACGTCCTGCCGGACGAGCCGGCCCTGTCCGCGCCGACCGTCGCCCAGATCACCCACGCGCTCGGCGCCACCGTCGTCCTCGGGGACGACGCCGGGCTCGCCCGGGACGCCCTGGACTTCGTCTTCGGCGGCGCCATGCTGCCGAACTTCCTGAACGCCCTGACGCCCGGCTGTCTGGTCGTCACCCCCGGGGACCGGGCCGACCTGGTCGTCGGCGCGCTCGCCGCGCACTCGGCCGGCACCCCGCCGATCGCCGGGGTGGTGCTGACCCTGAACGAGCGGCCCAGCGAGGAGATCCTGACCCTGGCGGCCCGGCTCGCACCCGGCACCCCGGTCGTCTCGGTCGCCGGGAACAGCTTCCCGACGGCCGCCGAACTCTTCGCCCTGGAGGGCAAGCTGAACGCGGCCACGCCGCGCAAGGCGGAGACCGCGCTCGGCCTGTTCGAGCGGCACGTGGACACCGCCGACCTGCTCAAGCGGATCTCGGTGGCCCGCAGCGGCCGGGTCACCCCGATGATGTTCGAGCACGAGCTGCTCGAACAGGCGCGGGCCGACCGGCGCCGGGTGGTGCTCCCGGAGGGCACGGAGGAGCGGGTCCTGCGCGCGGCCGACGTGCTGCTGCGCCGGGACGTGTGCGACCTGACCCTGCTCGGGGACGTGGAGACCATCCGCAAGAAGGCCGCCGACCTGAGCGTGGACCTGCGCGACACGCAGCTCATCGACCCGCACACCTCGGAGCTGCGGGACGCGTTCGCGGAGAAGTACGCGGCGCTGCGCGCCCACAAGGGCGTGACCGTGGAGCTGGCGTACGACGTGGTGTCGGACGTGAACTACTTCGGCACCCTGATGGTCCAGGAGGGCCTGGCCGACGGGATGGTGTCCGGCGCGGTGCACTCCACGGCGGCGACGATCCGCCCGGCCTTCGAGATCATCAAGACGAAGCCGGACGCGTCGATCGTCTCGTCGGTCTTCTTCATGTGCCTGGCGGACAAGGTCCTGGTGTACGGCGACTGCGCGGTCAACCCGGACCCGGACGCCGAGCAGCTCGCGGACATCGCCGTGCAGTCGGCGGCCACCGCGGCCCGGTTCGGGGTGGAGCCGCGGATCGCGATGCTCTCGTACTCCACGGGCACCTCGGGCTCCGGCGCCGACGTCGACAAGGTGCGGGAGGCGACCAAGCTCGTCCGGGAGGCGCACCCGGAGCTGCGGATCGAGGGGCCCATCCAGTACGACGCGGCCGTGGAGCCCTCGGTGGCGGCGACGAAGCTGCCGGGTTCGGAGGTGGCGGGGCAGGCGTCGGTGCTGATCTTCCCCGACCTGAACACCGGCAACAACACGTACAAGGCCGTGCAGCGTTCGGCCGGCGCCGTGGCCGTCGGCCCGGTGCTCCAGGGCCTGCGCAAGCCCGTGAACGACCTCTCGCGCGGCGCGCTCGTCAGCGACATCGTCAACACGGTCGCCATCACGGCGATCCAGTCCCAGGGTCAGGAGCTCCCCGCATGACCGCGCCCACGTCCGCGTCCGTTCCCACGCGTGTCCTCGTTCTCAACTCCGGTTCCTCGTCGCTGAAGTACCAGCTCATCGACATGCGCGACGGCAGCCGTCTGGCGCAGGGGCTCGTGGAGCGGATCGGCGAGGAGACCTCGCGGCTCGTGCACACCCCGCTCGGGGCGGAGGGCGGGGGCCGGCGCGAGAAGGACGGTCCGATCTCCGACCACTCGGCCGCCCTGAAGGCGGTCGCCGGGGAGCTGGCGGCGGACGGCCTGGGCCTGGACTCCCCCGAACTGGCGGCGATCGGGCACCGGGTGGTGCACGGCGGGCTGCGCTTCACCGAGCCGACCGTCGTGAACGGCGAGGTGCTGGCGGAGATCGAGCGGCTCGTCCCGGTGGCGCCGCTGCACAACCCGGCGAACCTCATCGGCATCCGCACGGCGATGGTGCTGCGGCCCGACCTGCCGCAGGTGGCGGTCTTCGACACCGCCTTCCACACCACGATGCCGGAGGCCGCGGCCCGGTACGCGATCGACGTGGAGACCGCGGACGCGCACCGGATCCGGCGGTACGGCTTCCACGGCACCTCGCACGCGTACGTCTCGCGGGAGACGGCGCGGCTGCTGGGCAAGGCGCCGGAGGAGGTGAACGTGATCGTGCTGCACCTGGGGAACGGGGCGTCCGCCTCGGCGGTGCGGGGCGGCCGGTGCGTGGACACCTCGATGGGCCTGACGCCCCTGGAGGGGCTGGTCATGGGGACCCGCTCGGGCGACATCGACCCGGCGGTCACCTTCCACCTGCGGCGGGTGGCGGGGATGTCGGCGGACGAGATCGACGTCCTGCTGAACAAGCGGTCCGGTCTGGTGGGGCTCTGCGGCGACAACGACATGCGGGAGATCCGCCGCCGGATCGACGAGGGCGACGAGCGGGCGGCGCTCGCCTTCGACGTCTACGTCCACCGTCTGAAGAAGTACATCGGCGCGTACTACGCGGTGCTGGGCCGGGTGGACGCGGTGGCGTTCACGGCCGGGGTCGGCGAGAACGCGGCGCCGGTGCGGCAGGCGGCGATCGCGGGCCTGGAGGAGCTGGGACTCGTGGTGGACGCGGAGCTGAACGTCGCGCGCGCGGACGGGGCGCGGATCATCTCGCCGGAGTACGCGCGGGTGGCGGTCGCCGTGGTGCCGACGGACGAGGAGCTGGAGATCGCGCGCCAGAGCTACGCGCTCGTCCGGGGTTCGCGCGTGGAGGACGCGTCGGCGGGGGACGCGCTCGTACGGGAGGCGGAGGGCTCGAACGAGTGATCGCTTGAGCGGCCGCCCGCCCATTTGTACTTTCCGCCAGTCGGAATATTCCGCAGTGAAACAAACCGATAGGATCCGCCTCATGCGCCGTTCCAAAATCGTCTGCACGCTGGGCCCCGCCGTCGACTCGTATGAGCAGCTGAAGGCTCTCATCGAGGCCGGCATGAACGTGGCCCGATTCAACTTCAGCCACGGCTCCCAGGCAGAACACCAGGAGCGGTACGACCGCGTCCGGCAGGTCGCCGCGGACACCGGGCGTGCCGTCGGCGTCCTCGCCGACCTCCAGGGCCCGAAGATCCGTCTGGAGACCTTCGCCGAGGGTCCGGTCGAGCTGGTGCGCGGTGACGAGTTCACCATCACCACCGAGGACGTCCCGGGCGACAAGTCGATCTGCGGCACCACTTACAAGGGTCTGCCCGGCGACGTCTCCAAGGGCGACCAGATCCTCATCAACGACGGCAACGTCGAGCTGCGGGTGGTCGAGGTCGAGGGCCCCCGGGTCAGGGCCATCGTCATCGAGGGCGGCGTCGTCTCGGACCACAAGGGCATCAACCTGCCCGGCGCGGCCGTCAACGTCCCGGCCCTGTCCGAGAAGGACGTCGACGACCTGCGCTTCGCCCTGCGGATGGGCTGCGACATGGTCGCCCTGTCGTTCGTACGGGACGCCAACGACGTCAAGGACGTCCACAAGGTGATGGACGAGGAGGGCCGCCGGGTCCCCGTCATCGCCAAGGTGGAGAAGCCGCAGGCCGTCGAGAACATGGCCGACGTCGTCGCCGCGTTCGACGCGGTCATGGTGGCCCGCGGCGACCTCGCCGTGGAGTACCCCCTGGAGAAGGTCCCGATGGTGCAGAAGCGCCTGGTGGAGCTCTGCCGCCGGAACGCCAAGCCGGTCATCGTCGCCACCCAGATGATGGAGTCGATGATCACCAACTCGCGTCCGACCCGCGCCGAGGCGAGCGACGTCGCCAACGCGATCCTGGACGGCGCGGACGCGGTCATGCTGTCGGCCGAGTCCTCGGTCGGCGCGTACCCGATCGAGACCGTCAAGACGATGTCGAAGATCGTCACGGCGGCCGAGGAGGAGCTGCTCTCCAAGGGCCTCCAGCCCCTGGTCCAGGGCAAGAAGCCGCGCACCCAGGGCGGTTCGGTCGCCCGCGCGGCCTGCGAGATCGCGGACTTCCTGGGCGGCCAGGCCCTGGTCGCCTTCACCCAGTCCGGCGACACGGCCCGCCGCCTCTCGCGCTACCGCGTCCAGCAGCCGATCCTCGCCTTCACGACGGACGAGAACACCCGCAACCAGCTCACCCTGAGCTGGGGCGTCGAGTCCTTCGTCGTCCCGCACGTGGACAACACCGACGCGATGGTCGACCTCGTGGACGCCGAGCTGCTCAAGCTCCAGCGCTACAACGAGGGCGACACCATGGTCATCACGGCCGGTTCGCCCCCCGGCGTCCCCGGCACCACGAACATGGTCCGCGTCCACCACCTGGGCGGCGGCGAGCGCGCCTGACCGCGTGACGCACGGCGAAGCCCCCGTCCGGTCCGGACGGGGGCTTCGCCGCGTGCGGCTCCCGGAGTGGTACGGGGGTCAGCTCGGCTCGATCGTGTTGCGCAGGTCCTCGACCTTGAGGTTGCCGCCGAACTGGCCGGCCTGCTTGAGCTGGACGTGGGTGAAGAAGACGAACGGGAGGTCCAGCGGCGGCGGGGACTCCGGGCCGAAGGTGATCGGGATGATGCCCAGGAGGTTGCCCTTCAGCTCCTCCGTGTACATCGTCACCGTGCCGCCGGTGATGGTCGACGTCGAACCCTTCTTGGAACGGACGTGGCCCGTCTGTCCCGGGACGTGGTCCGTCATCTGGTGCAGGTCCTTGATGTCCACCCCGCTCGCGGTGAACTTCAGCACCTTCTTGGTCCTGCCGCCGTAGGTCCGCACCTCGACGATGCCGTGGTACTTGAGGCCCTTGAGGGTGAGCAGCGAGCTCTCCAGGCGCCACGGCTCGTCCGGGAGCAGCGGGATGCCGGGCTCCACCTCGGCCGCCGCGAGCGCCGCGTCGTCGCGCTCGGGGCACGGGAAGCGGGGCTTGGCGCCCTCGGGTATGTCCTCGTCCTTCTTGGCGTCGAGGCCCTGCGCGCTCTCCGGCAGCTCCTCGGCCCGGACGCCGGCCTTCTCGGCCGCCTCGCGGATCGCGGCCTTCGTGCGCTCCGTCGCCGGGTCGGCGGTCGGCTTCGGGGCCTTGGTGGTCTTGCGGCCGGCCGCCGGGTCGGCCGTCGGCTCCGGCGCGGCGGTCGTGGCCGAGGCGGTCGGGGCCGGGGTCGTCGGCGCCGTCGTGGGCGTGGCCGTCGCGGTGGGCGTGCCCGTCGGCTTCGGGTCCGGGCCGTCGAGGAGGTCCTTCAGCGCGTCGCCCAGACCCAGCGGGTCCAGCGGGTTCTTCGACTTCGTCGGCGTGGGTGTGGCCGTCGGGGTCGGGGTGGCGGCGGGCCCGGGGGCCGCGGTGGTCACCGTCTGCCGCGTGGCCGCCTGCGCGGTCGTCGTCGCGGTCGGCGTCGGCGTCGCGGTGGCGGAGGGGGTGCCGGAAGGGGTGGCGGAGGGGGTGGCCGAGGGGGTGGCGGTCGCGGTCGCCGAGGGGGTGGCCGTCGGCTTCGCCGTCTCCGTCTCCTTCTCCGTCTCCGAGGCCTCCGGCGTCGGCTCGTCCGAGCGGGTCACGCAGGGGCCGGGAGCGTAGGGGAGGTCCTTGTCGTCGGCGAGGGCGATCCTGGGCGTGAGGCCCATCCCCACGATCACCGCGGTCGGCATGGCGGCCAGCGCCATCGCCTTGCCCGCGGGGCCCTGGATCCTGTTCAGCAGCGTCTTGCGTGGGGCCGCGTGCCGCGGTCCGCCCTTCGCGAGCGCCGGCTGGGTCTCGTCACCCCGCACTGTTCCTCCCGCCGTCGGCGTCGATCGTCTTGTCGGTCGCGTGGTACTCCGGCCCGCGCTGCTCCGGAAGACCGGCCGTCAGCACGGCCCCGGCCTCCGCGGAGGCCTCCGGCCCGCCGGCGTCCTCCGTGTCCGCGGTCTCCTCGACCGGGGGCGCGGGCGCCCAGGCGATGGACATGCCTCCGCCGATGAGGGAGAGCAGGAACCCGACGCCGAGACCGCCGAAGTTCGACACGGGGATGGAGACCAGTCCGAGGACGATCGTCGCGACGCCCGCGAAGACCCGTACGGCGGGCTGGAACCACATCATCAGGCCGAGCGTGATGAGCAGGGCGCCGATGATCAGCGCGCTGGATCCGGCGGTCGTCTTCATCGCGAGGGTGATGTTGCCGAGCCGCATGTCCCCGTAGGGGAGGTAGGCGATCGGCACGCCACCGAGGAAGGTGAGCAGTCCCGCCCAGAAGGGCCGGGTCTGCCGCCAGACCTTGAACCGGTTCTCCTGGGGGACTTCGCGGGAGGCAGGGGTCTCGGCGCTCATGGAAAACAGCTCCCTGGAAGCGGTGTTGCTGAGAGTGAAGAGGGTGGGGAAGGTGCCCGGCGGGCGGGACCGCGCGCGGCGGCCCCGCCCCCCTCGGGACGGATCGGTCCGGAGGACCGGTCAGCCCTTGAAGCACTCCTTGTCCGTGCCCCGGTTCAGGGACAGGTTCAGGTCGGGGAGCTTGAAGGTGGCGGCCGTGGTGGCCCACGCCTTCTGCCGGACGTTGCTCAGCTCGGCGACGTCGGCGCGCTGGCCGAAGCCGTACTTGCTGGCCTCGGTGTTGGGCTGGATGCCCTGCCCGCCCTCGTGCTTCGGGAGGGAGCCGGCCGCGACGCCGATGTCGATGTTGGTGAAGTTGGCGTCGGCCTCGAGGTACGAGACGTCGAGGTAGAGGTCCTTCGCCTGGACCTTGTCCTCGTCCTTGCCGGACTTGACCGCGTCGGTGCCCGCCGTCAGGCGGAGGGTGATGTCACCCAGGACCGGAACCGGCGTCACGACCGACTGGCACATGTTGGTGATCTTGGCCGTGTCGAAGCCGGAGACCGCGACCGGGGCGCCGAACGGCGTGCCGTCCAGCTTGTTGCCCTTGGCGACGCTGCCGTACTGGACGAACTCGGTGCCCTCGAGCCGGTCGGTGGTGACCTTGAACTCCTGGCCGGAGATCGCGAACGACGCGGCGAGCGCGCCCTGCGCCAGGCCGACGCCGATCGCTGCCGTCGCGGCCACGCTGGGCACCATGACGACGGCGAAACGCTTCCATCTGGTCCCGCCACGAACCTGGGACTTCATGAGAATCCTCCTTCTCGGACGTACATCTCCAGAAGGGGCGTGGGCCCGATCTGCGATGGGAGAAGAGCTACGTCCTCGGGAAGGAGAGCGCCGAGGCATCAGAACGACGCGATGCGCTGCGCGTCCGAATCACCGGCGATCACCCCCGAGCGACAACCATGGGCCACGCGGTGCGCGTGGCCTGTTCGGACAGGCCCCGTTCGGTGAGAGCGGGAACCCCCCTGTCCGCGACCGGCGCCGGAGCGCCGGTCCGCCCGGTGGGGACCCTCCCCGCGATCCCGGTTGGTTGCCGGGGTCGTGCGGTTCGGACCGAGCGTGGCCGATCGTGGTCCATTCCGGGCGCCCGCACAAGGGGGTTCGTTACTGGCTAGTAACGGGTGGATAACCACGCCATGGCGGGACGGGACCGAACGGGCACACAGGGTGCGTTCGAAGGGAGGGGAATGTCAGGAGATCGCCTGATGAATCCGGACAGAACGCCCGGTTCGATTTACTGCAAGTAACAGCGGCCGCGATTACCAAGTTTTGGTAAAGCGCGGCCGCCGTTTGTCACCCCGCTGCCAAATCGACGGACGATCCGGCGCACGGAGCGTGGCTTCGGAACGCCCTAGAACAGCACGCGGGCCAGGGCCTGCCGGGCCGCCGTCACCCGCGGGTCGTCGGAGCCGATCACCTCGAACAGCTCCAGGAGCCGCAGCCGCGCCGCGTCCCGGTCCTCGCCGGCCGTGCGGCGCACGGCCTCCACCAGGCGCCCGAAGGCGTCCTGCACGTGGCCGCCCGCCAGATCGAGGTCGGCGGCGGCGAGCTGCGCGGTGACGTCGGCCGGGTTGTCCGCGGCGTTCTTGCGGACGGCGCCCGGGTCCAGGTCCTGCACGCGGGCGAGGAGTTCGGCCTGCGCGAGGCCGAGCTTGGCCTCCGGGTGGGCCGGGTCGTCGGCGAGCACGTTCTTGTACGCCTGGACGGCGCCGGCCAGGTCGCCCGCGTCGAGCGCGACCATGGCCGCCTCGAGGAGGGAGTCGTACGGGCCGGCCGGGCGCGCGGCGGGGGCCGAGGGGTCGGCGTCCGCGTCCACGGCGATCCCGGTGAGGCCGAAGCGCTCCTCGCCGACCGCGATGAGCTGGTCGAGGGTCTCGCGGATCTGGGCCTCGGGCACCGCGCCCTGGAAGAGCGGCAGCGCCTGACCGGCGACCACCGCGAAAACGGCCGGAATTCCCTGGATGCCGAACTGCTGCATCAGCATCTGGTTGGCGTCGACGTCGATCTTCGCGAGCAGGAAGCGGCCGTTGTACTCGACGGCGAGCCGCTCCAGGAGGGGGCCGAGCTGCTTGCAGGGCTCGCACCACTCGGCCCAGAAGTCGAGGACGACCGGGACCTCGGCGGAGCGCTGGAGCACGTCGCGCTCGAAGCCCGCCTCGTCGACGTCGATCACCAGGGCGGACGGGGGCACGGCGGCCGTTCCGCCCTGCCGGGCGGCTTCGGCGCGCGCCTGCTCCGCCTTCGTCTTGGCCTCTCCGGCCGCCTTCACCGCGGCGAGGTCGACGACGCCGCTCATGGACATGTTTCGGGGCTGCATGGCTACATCCTCCCCCTTCCGCGCGCGTAACCGTTAAGCCGTGGCCGAACCGCGCCGTCCGCCCGCCTCCCGCCGGTGTGCGAGACGCGCGGACGACACGGCTGCCCGTCTTCTGTCGTCTGGTTTCGCGCCGGGTCCCCACCCGGCACCATGGTTGTCGCTCAGGCCGCTCAATGCCTTTCGCTACGAGTCGTAGCGTAACTGCCGGGACGGAGGCGGCGGGAGGGCGCGCGGCCGATCCGTACGGTGAACTGCCTCACATCGCGGCCCTCTGGTGCCCTACCTACTGGCGGGTATGGTCGACGTTCATGTGTAGCCGCACCAACCCCCGCAGCAGCCGTACCGGGCGCCCCCGCTCCACCGAGGCCGACACGGCCATCCTGGAGGCGACCCGCGCGGCCCTGGTCGAGCTGGGCTGGTCCAAGCTCACGATGGGGGACGTCGCCGGCCGTGCCGGGGTCGCGAAGACGACCCTCTACCGCCGCTGGGCCAACAAGAGCGAGCTGGTGGTGGACGCGGTCGCCGTCCTCTTCGACGAGCTCGAACTCCCCGACCTGGGCTCGCTGCGGGCCGACATCGAGCACGTGGTGCTCCAGTTCGCGGCGCTCCTCGAACGCCCCGAGACCAAGACGGCCCTGATGGCGGTGGTCGCCGAGTCGACCCGGGACGAGCCGCTGCGCGAGCGCATCCGCGCCTCCATCGTCGACCGGCAGAAGCGGCTCGTCCTGGAGGGCCGGATGCGGGCGCAGCGGCGCGGTGAACTCCCGGCGGACCGCGACCTGTCGGCCGTCGACGCCACCGACGACCTGATCTTCGACGTGATCGCGGGCGCGGTCGTGCACCGCGCCCTGGTCAGCGCCGAGCCGGTGGACGGGCCGTGGGTGGCGCGCCTGTCGGCCCTCCTGGTGGGGGGCCTGGGCGCGGCGGCGACGACCGGGGGCTGAGAGGCCGTACGGACGCGCGACAGGGGCGGTACGGGAAGTCCCGTACCGCCCCTGTCGTGTGTCAGGCGCGTCAGAAGCCCGGGGGCTCCGTGTAGACGCCCCACTCGTCGCGCAGGGCGTCGCAGATCTCGCCGAGGGTGGCCTCGGCGCGGACGGCCTCCAGCATGGGCGCGATCATGTTCGAGCCGTCGCGGGCGGCGGCCAGCATCGCGTCGAGCGAGGCGCGGACCTTCGCGTCGTCCCGGCGCGCCTTGCGCTCGCCGAGGACGCGGACCTGCTCCCGCTCGACCTCGTGGCTGACCCGCAGGATCTCCAGGTCGCCGGTGACGGAGCCGTGGTGGACGTTGACGCCGACGACCCGCTTGTCGCCCTTCTCCAGGGCGCGCTGGTACTGGAAGGCGGACTCGGCGATCTCGCCGGTGAACCAGCCGTCCTCGATGCCGCGCAGGATGCCGGAGGTGATCGGGCCGATCGGGTGCTGCCCGTCCGGGTGGGCGCGGCGGCCGCGCTCCTTGATCTGGTCGAAGATCCGCTCGGCGTCGGCCTCGATGCGGTCGGTGAGCTGCTCGACGTACCAGGAACCGCCCAGCGGGTCCGCGACGTTGGCGACGCCGGTCTCCTCCATGAGCACCTGCTGGGTGCGCAGCGCGATCTCGGCGGCCTGCTCGCTGGGGAGCGCGAGGGTCTCGTCGAGGGCGTTGGTGTGGAGGGAGTTGGTGCCGCCGAGGACGGCGGAGAGGGCCTCGACCGCGGTCCGCACGACGTTGTTGTACGGCTGCTGGGCGGTGAGGGAGACGCCGGCGGTCTGGGTGTGGAAGCGGAGCCACTGCGCCTTGTCGGTCTTCGCGCCGTACACCTCCTTCATCCAGCGGGCCCAGATCCGGCGGGCGGCGCGGAACTTGGCGATCTCCTCGAAGAAGTCGAGGTGGGCGTCGAAGAAGAAGGAGAGGCCGGGGGCGAAGACGTCGACGTCGAGGCCGCGGGAGAGGCCGAGCTCCACGTAGCCGAAGCCGTCGGCGAGGGTGTACGCCAGCTCCTGCGCGGCCGTCGCCCCGGCCTCGCGGATGTGGTAGCCGGAGACGGAGAGCGGCTTGTACGCGGGGATCTTCGCCGCGCAGTGCTCCATCAGGTCGCCGATGAGGCGCAGGTGGGGCTCGGGCTCGAAGAGCCACTCCTTCTGCGCGATGTACTCCTTGAAGATGTCGGTCTGGAGCGTGCCGTTGAGCACGGCCGGGTCGACGCCCTGGCGCTCGGCGGCGACGAGGTACATGCAGAAGGCCGGGACGGCGGGCCCGGAGATCGTCATGGACGTCGTGACGTCGCCGAGCGGGATGTCCTTGAAGAGGACCTCCATGTCGGCGGCGGAGTCGATGGCGACGCCGCAGTGGCCGACCTCGCCGAGGGAGCGGGGGTCGTCGGAGTCGCGGCCCATGAGGGTGGGCATGTCGAAGGCGACGGAGAGGCCGCCGCCGCCGGCGGCCAGGATCATCTTGTACCGCTCGTTGGTCTGCTCGGCGTTGCCGAAGCCGGCGAACTGGCGGATGGTCCAGGTCCGGCCGCGGTAGCCGGTGGGGTGCAGTCCCCGGGTGAAGGGGTACTCACCGGGCCAGCCGATGCGCTCGAACCCCTCGTAGGCGTCCCCGGGCCGGGGGCCGTAGACGGGCTCGACGGCGTCGCCGGAGAGCGTGGTGAAGTCGGCGTCCCGCTTGCGGGCCTTGTCGTAACGGGCCTGCCAGCGACGGCGGCCTTCCTCGATGGCGTCAGCGTCCATGCTTCGAATTTACTAGGACGTCCTAGTAAATGTCGATGGCAGACCCCGCACCGGTGTGGCGCGGGGTGGGGTCACGCCCCGGATTACGCCTTGGCGGGGACCGGCTGCGCGCCGTTGACCAGCGGAAGGGTCTCGCGGTGGACCTTGCGCTCGACGAAGAAGGCGGCGAGCGGAATGGTGCCGGAGACCAGCACCCACAGCAGCTTCTCGAACGGCCAGCGCGCCTTGGAACCCAGGTCGAAGGCGAAGACGAGGTAGATGATGTAGAGGACGCCGTGGGCCTGGGAGACCGCGAAGGTGAGGTCCTCACCCGTGTGGAAGCCGTACTTGGCGACCATGCACGCGCACAGGATGAGGAGCATGACCGCGGTCACGTACGCCATGACGCGGTAGCGGGTCAGCACGCTGGATTTCATGCCGTCGAGCGTAACCGTACGTTCCGGGCGATCTTCGCGCGGGTCAGGCCTCGTCGAAGTCGTTCGCCGCCACCCGGAGCGGGCGGAGCATCGCGAAGATCTCGGCGCACTCCTCGGCGTCGTACGCGCCGAGGCCGAAGTCCATCTCCATCAGGTCGCGGGTCGCGGCCTCGACCACCTCGCGTCCCTTGCCGGTGATGGTGGCGAGGGTGCCGCGGCCGTCGTTGGGGTTGGGGCGCTTGGCGACGAGACCGGACTTCACGAGCCGGTCGACCGTGTTCGTCACCGAGGTGGGGTGCACCATCAGCCGCTCGCCGATCTTCGACATCGGCAGCTCGCCCTCCTTGGAGAAGGTGAGCAGGACCAGGGCCTCGTAGCGCGCGAAGGTCAGGCCGTACGGCTTGACGACGGCGTCGACCTCCGCGAGGAGGATCTGGTGGGCGCGCATGATCGAGGTGATCGCGGCCATCGAGGGGACCGGGCCCCAGCGCTTCTGCCAGAGTTCGTCGGCGCGGGCGATGGGGTCGAAGGGGAGACTGAGCGGCTTCGGCACGCGTCGACCTTACCCATGGGGAACATGGCGGTCAGCCCCGTCTCGTCCTTCGGTCGCCCCGGCCGCCCGCAGCTCCGCGGCGGCGGCGAGGAGACAGAGGGTCCCGACGACCCCGGTGCCCGCGACGACCGTGTGCACGGGGGCGAACTCGGCCGCGAGCCCGGCCCCCGCCATCCCGAGGCCCTGGACGGTCATCATGCCCGCCGTCATCAGGGTCATGGCCCTCCCCCGCCGCTCCTCGGGGACGGCGGCGACGAACCGGGCGTCGAGGCCGAGGGTGTACGCGCCGGTGGCGCCGGCCAGGAAGAGCGCGGCGGCGGCGAGGGCGACGCCGGGCTCGACGGCGTACAGGAGGTAGGGCAGGACGCCGGTGACGGCGAGCGGCACCACGATCCGGGAGCGGGCGGCGGCGGAGAGGAGGGAGCCGGCGAGCAGCTCGCCCGCGATGGTGCCGACGGGCAGCGCGCACATGAGGAGGCCGAGGGCGGCGGTGGAGACGCCGATCTCGTCGGCGTAGGGGGCGGCGAGCGCCTCCGGTACGACGGCGAAGAGCGGCGGCACCCAGAACATCACCATCAGGGCGCGCACGCGTCGGTCGCGCAGGACGGCCCAGGTGCCGGCGAGGCCGCCGCCCGCCCCGTCCCCGGCGCCCCGGGCGGGGCGGCGGGCGGTGCCGAGGCGGAGCAGCAGCGCCGAGGCGAGGAAGGTGGCGGCGGTGACGGCGAGGGCGCCGCGCGGCGGGACGACGGTGAGCAGGACGCCGCCGGTGGCGAACCCGGCGAGCAGGGCGCTCTGGGAGACGATCCGCAGGAGGGAGCGGCCGAGGACGAAGAGGTCGCCCTCGCCGAGGACGTCGGCGAGGGTCGCCGTACGGGTGCCGTGGAAGACGGGCGAGACGGCGGCGATGGCGCAGCGCAGCGCGAGCAGGGCGGCGACGGGGGTGGCGGGGACGGTCATCAGGACGACGCAGGCGGCGCAGACGAGGTCGCAGACGACGAGGATCCGGCGGGGCGGGAAGCGGTCGGCGAGACCGGCGAGGAGGGTGCCGCCGAGGAGGTGGGGGAGGAAGCCGAGGGCGAAGGTGAGGGAGGAGAGGAGCGGGGAGCGGGTGAGGTCGTAGACGAGCACGGTGAGCGCGAGCTCGCTGACGACGACTCCGAGCAGCGAGAACAGGTGCGCCACGAACACGAACCGGAACTCCCGCACCCGGAAGACGGCCCGGTAGCCGGGGGCGGCGGCGGGCGGGGGTACGGGGGCGCCGGCGGGCGCGGGCGGGGGCGTTCCGGCGGCCACAGGTGCGCGGGCCCCAGCAGGCGCGGGCGCCCCGGCGGGCATGGGTGCGGTCCCGGTGGTGGCGGGCTCGGGTGTCCCGGCGGGCGCGGCTCCGGTAGTGGTGGGCGTGGGTGTCCCCGGGCCCCGGGGTGCGGCGGGCTTCGGCATGGGCGCAGCCTGCCGTCGGGGAAACGGGCCGCCTAGACTTTCGGGTCCAGGCGAATCTTCCGGAGGGGTCGTGCCGTACCACCTGCGCTTCGGGGAGGCCGATCCGCTGCGGATCCGGTTCGCGATCTCGCCGCTCTGGGAGACCCACTCCGCCGTGCGGGTCCTCGCGCGCCCCCGGCAGCAGGGGTACCACCTGCCCTGGATGCGGCGGATCGCGGGCACCGCGCGGGGGCTCGGCCTGGGGCCGCTGCACCTGCTGATGCCGGCGCGCGGACACAGCCCGGACTTCCTGTACCCGCCGCCGCTGCGGCCCGCCGCCTCCTTCGAGGAGGAGATCGAGGCCGTGCGGAGGACCGATCCGGCGCTCGTCCTGGACGACTTCGAGAAGGCGCTCGCCGCGACCCCGGGGGCGGCGGAGAGCGACGAGGGGCGGCGGATGCTCGCGGACCCGGCCGGTGCGGTGGAGCGGCTCGCCGAGCTGCTGCGGGCCGCCTGGGAGGCGCTGGTCGCGCCCGACTGGCCGCGGCTGCGGGCGCTCCTGGAGGCGGACGTGGCGTACCACTCGCGGCGGCTCGCGGAGGGCGGGCTCGAACGGCTCCTGGGCGAGCTGCACCCGTCCTTCGACTGGACGGCGGAGACGGCCACGCTCCGGGTGGACCACCACGGGGAGCACGTGCGGCCGCTGGACGGGCAGGGCCTCGTCCTGATGCCGTCCGTGTTCACCTGGCCCGAGGTGGTGAGCGGTTTCGACCCGCCGTGGCAGCCGACGGTGGTGTACCCGGCGCGCGGGATCGGCGGGCTGTGGACGGACGCCCGGGGCCGCACCCCGGAGGCCCTGGGGCGGCTGCTCGGCCCGGTGCGGGCGGACGTGCTGTGCGCCCTGACGGAGCCGATGGGGACCACGGCCCTCGCCCACCTCCTCGGCCGGGCGCCCTCCACCGTCTCGGCGCACCTGGCGGTGCTGCGGGACGCGGGACTCCTCGCCTCCCGGCGCCACGGCCACCAGGTGCTGTACGAGCGGACCCCGCTGGGCCTGGCGGTGTCGCGGCCCGAAGCGGAGTGACCTCCGTGCCGGGACGGTGCGGAGAAGCCCCCGCCCCGGAGGACCCGGGCGGGGGCTTCGTGCGAAGACGGGGGCGCTCAGCCCTCCAGGTGCCGCTCGACGGTGGCGACCTTGCCGTTCAGGCCGTCCGTCACGCCGGGGCGGATGTCGGCCTTGAGGACGACGGAGACGCGGGGCGCGCGGGCCTCGACGGCGGCGACGGCGCGCTTGACGACGTCCATCACCTCGTCCCACTCGCCCTCGATCGAGGTGAACATGGCGTCGGTGCGGTTCGGCAGGCCGGACTCCCGGACGACCCGGACGGCGTCGGCGACGTACGCGCCGACCTCCTCGCCCACGCCGAGGGGGGTCACCGAGAAGGCGACGATCACGCGTTCACCGTGCCCTCGCGGCGGGCGCGGGACGCGATGACCGCGTCCTCGGCCTCGCGCTTCAGCTTCCGCTCGGCGTAGAAGCCGCCCAGGGGCAGGACCGAGAGGACGAAGTAGAGGGCGGCGGTCCCGAAGCTCCACTTGGTCCGGTTCCAGGCGTCCAGCCAGAACAGGACGTACAGGACGAACAGGATGCCGTGGATCGCTCCCATGACCGGCACCGCGTTGAACTCCGTCGTCCGCTTGAGCACCGAGCAGACGAGCAGGAGCAGGAACGAGACGGCCTCCGGCGCGGAGACGAGCCGGAGCCGGTGGAGGGAGGAGGCGGTCTTGATGTCCACGGAGGGGGATCACCTTCGTTCGGTCTTGTGACGCGATCTTGTGAACGGATGCACAAGGGCCCGTCCATTGTGCACGGCGACTTTGCTGTCCCTTTAGGCGGGTCCCCAGTACCTTCGGGCCGTGGCAACGTTCCGACTCCAAGGCAGCAAGGTGCTCGCCGTCTCCCTGACCGGCGACGCCGTGAAGGCGAAGAACGGCTCGATGGTCGCCTACGACGGCCAGATGGCGTTCAAGAAGATGAGCGGCGGCGGTGAGGGCCTGCGCGGCATGGTGACCCGCCGGCTCACGGGTGAGCAGATGGAGGTGATGGAGGTGCGCGGGCAGGGGACCTGCTGGTTCGCCGACCGGGCCTCCGAGATCAACCTCGTCTCCCTGCACGGCGACAAGCTGTGGGTGGAGGCCAGCAACCTGCTCTGCACCGACGCGGGGCTGCGCACCGGCACCACCTTCACGGGCCTGCGCGGCGGGGCCACCGGCAACGGCCTCTTCACCACGACCGTGGAGGGGACGGGCCAGGCGGCGCTCCTGTCGGACGGCCCGGCGGTGGTGCTGCGGGTGACCCCGCAGTACCCGCTCCAGGTCGACCCCGGCGCGTACATAGCCCACCAGGGCAACCTCCAGCAGCACTTCCAGTCGGGTGTGACCTTCCGCACCTTCCTGGGCGAGGGCGGCGGCGAGGCCTTCCAGATCCGCTTCGAGGGGGACGGCCTGGTGTACGTCCAGCCCAGCGAGCGGAACACGATCGGGGGCGACGTCTGATGCCGTTCCGCGAGATCAACTCGAAGATGGTCGAGGCGACCGTCGTCCCGGGGCAGCGGCTGTTCAGCCAGCGCGGTGCGATGCTGGCGTACCGGGGTGACGTCAGTTTCACGCCGAACGTGGCGGGCGGACAGGGCGGCCTGATGTCGATGATCGGGCGCCGGGTGGCCGGCGAGGCGACCCCGCTGATGACGGTGGAGGGCAGCGGCACGGTGATGTTCGGGCACGGCGGCCACCACATCCAGGTGATCGCGCTGACCGGCGACACCCTGTACGTGGAGGCCGACCGGCTGCTCGCCTTCGACGGGACCCTGGAGCAGGGCACGATGTTCATGGGCTCGCAGGGCGGGGTCATGGGCATGGTCCGCGGCCAGGTGACCGGCCAGGGCCTCTTCACCACCACCCTGAAGGGCCACGGCTCGGTGGCCGTGATGGCGCACGGCGGCGTGATCGAGCTGCCGATCGTCCCGGGCCGTCCGGTCCACGTGGACCCGCAGGCGTACGTGGCCCACCACGGCGACGTGCGCAACAAGCTCTCCACCGCGCTCGGCTGGCGCGACATGGTGGGGCGCGGCTCGGGCGAGGCGTTCCAGCTGGAGCTGAGCGGCAGCGGCGCGGTGTACGTCCAGGCCTCGGAGGAGAAGCTGTGAGCACCCCTGTCATCCACGACCCGCACACCCTGCCGTCGGACGACAACGTCAACCCGTACACCTTCTGCGTGGAGCTCAAGGGCTCCCAGTGGTTCCTGCAGAAGGGCAAGATGATCGCCTACTACGGGCGGATCGAGTTCAACGGCATCGGGCACGGGCGGCTCGACCGGCTGGTGCGGACGTCCTTCCACTCGCCGCTGCACGCGAGCGACTGGGTGGTGGCCGAGGGCAGCGGCAAGATGCTGCTCGCGGACCGGGCCTTCGACGTGAACTCCTTCGACCTGGACGAGGGCAACCTGACGATCCGGTCCGGGAACCTGCTGGCCTACCAGCCGACCCTGGCGCTCAAGCAGTCGATCGTGCCGGGCTTCGTGACGCTGATCGGGACGGGCAAGTTCGTGGCCGCGTCGAACGGTCCGGTGGTCTTCATGGAGCCGCCGCTGCGGGTGGACCCGCAGGCGCTGGTCGGCTGGGCGGACTGCCCCTCGCCCTGCCACCACTACGACCACGGCTACATGACGGGCGTGATGGGCGGCGTGCGGGCCCTGACGGGTCTGGGCGGCAGCTCGGGCGAGGAGCACCAGTTCGAGTTCGTGGGAGCGGGCACGGTGCTGCTCCAGTCGACGGAGCTGCTGATGGCGGAGCGGGACACCGGCGCGCCCCCGGCCCAGGCGGGCGTCCCGGGCGGTCACGGCGGGTACGGTTCAGGCCACGGGCAGCAGGGCTCGGTACCGCGCCTTCCCGGCCAGCTCGGAGACCTCCAGCGTCGCTTCGGGCTGTGAACGGTAGTCTGCGGAGTGTGACGCCCTCGAACGTCTGCGCCGGTGGCGCGGCGGGGGCGGTGTCCGGATGGGGCCCCGGGTGCGCGGCGTCACGCTCCCAGACTTCGTCAAGAATTCAACTTCTTAGGTAGAATCCATACATGGAGACCGAGACGGCCACCCCGTGGCTCACCGACGGCGAGCAGTGTGCCTGGCGCACCTTCCTGGACGTCCAGAGGATGCTGACGCACCAGTTGGAGAAGGACCTCCAGCCCTTCGGCCTGACGATGAACGACTACGAGATCCTGGTGAACCTCTCGGAGTCGGCCGAGCGCCGGCTGCGCATGAGCGACCTCGCCTCGGCCACCCTCCAGTCGAAGAGCCGCCTCTCCCACCAGATCACCCGGATGGAGAACGCCGGCCTGGTCCGGCGCGAGAACTGCGAGTCCGACCGGCGCGGCCTGTACGCCGTCCTCACCGACCAGGGCATGGAGACCATGCGCAAGGTCGCCCCGCACCACGTCGAGTCGGTGCGCAGACACTTCATCGACCAGCTCACCCCCGAGGCGCTCGGCGACCTCCACGAGTCCCTGAAGCCGATCGCGGAGCAGCTGCGCGGCCGGCGCGGCAAGCCGTAGCACCCGTACGAGGAAGGGCCTCCCCGGATCGCCGGGGAGGCCCTTCCTCGTGCGTGCCGCTCAGGTGCCCGTCAGCTCCGCCACCAGCTCGTCGGCGGCCGCGTACGGGTCGAGGCCGCCCGCCGTGATCCGCTCCGCGAGCGCGTCGAGCCGGCGGTCGCCGCGCAGGTCCCCGATCCGCTCGCGCAGGGCCGTGACCGCGATGGTCTCGACCTCGCGGGCGGCGCGGGCCCGGCGGCGCTCCGCCAGGACCCCGTGCTCCTCCATCCAGGCGCGGTGCTTCTCCAGGGCCTCCACGACCTCGTCGACGCCCTCGCCGCGGGCCGCGACCGTCTTCACGATCGGCGGCCGCCAGTCGCCCGGGCCGCGCGCCTCGCCGAGGCCCAGCATGTGGTTGAGCTCGCGGGCGGTGGCGTCCGCGCCGTCCCGGTCGGCCTTGTTCACCACGTACACGTCGCCGATCTCCAGGATGCCCGCCTTCGCGGCCTGGATGCCGTCGCCCATGCCCGGCGCGAGCAGGACCACGGAGGTGTCGGCCTGGGAGGCGATCTCGACCTCCGACTGGCCGACGCCGACGGTCTCCACGAGGATCACCTCGCAGCCGGCCGCGTCCAGGACGCGGATGGCCTGCGGGGCGGACCAGGCGAGGCCGCCCAGGTGGCCGCGGGTGGCCATGGAGCGGATGTAGACGCCCGGGTCCGAGGCGTGGTCCGACATCCGCACCCGGTCGCCGAGCAGCGCCCCGCCGCTGAACGGGGAGGACGGGTCGACGGCCAGGACGCCGACCCGCCTGCCCGCCCGCCGGTAGGCGGTGACGAGCGCGGACGTCGAGGTGGACTTGCCGACGCCGGGCGAGCCGGTCAGGCCCACCACGTACGCGCCGCCGGTGAGCGGCGCGAGCGCCGCCATCACCTCGCGCAGCTGCGGGGACGCCCCCTCCACGAGCGAGATCAGCCGGGCCACGGCCCGGGGCCTGCCCTCGCGCGCCTGGGCGACGAGTGCGGGGACGTCCACCATGTGCGGAACTCCTTGCCTGGGTGCTTACTTGCCGGAGACGCCGGGCACGCGGACGATCAGGGCGTCGCCCTGGCCGCCGCCGCCGCACAGGGCCGCCGCGCCGACGCCGCCGCCGCGCCGCTTGAGCTCCAGGGCGAGGTGGAGCACGAGCCGGGCGCCGGACATGCCGATCGGGTGGCCGAGCGCGATGGCGCCGCCGTTGACGTTCACCTTGTCGGCGGTGACGCCGAGGTCCTTCATGGACTGGACGGCGACGGCGGCGAAGGCCTCGTTGATCTCGATCAGGTCGAGGTCGCCGACGCTCAGGCCCTCCTTCTTGAGGGCGTGCAGGATCGCGTTGGACGGCTGCGACTGGAGGGAGTTGTCGGGGCCGGCCACGTTGCCGTGGGCGCCGATCTCGGCGATCCACTCCAGGCCCAGCTCCTCGGCCTTGGCCCTGCTCATCACGACGACGGCGGCGGCGCCGTCGGAGATCTGCGAGGAGGTGCCGGCGGTGATCGTGCCGTCCCTGGTGAAGGCCGGGCGGAGCTTGCCGAGGGACTCGGCGGTGGTCTCGGCGCGGATGCCCTCGTCCTTGGCGAAGATCACCGGGTCGCCCTTGCGCTGCGGGATCTCGACCGGGGTGATCTCGGCCTCGAAGACGCCGTTCTTCTGGGCGGCGGCGGCGCGCTGGTGCGAGAGGGCCGCGACCTCGTCCTGCTCGGGGCGCCGGATGCCCAGGCGGGTGTTGTGCTTCTCGGTGGACTCGCCCATGGCGACGCCCTCGAAGGAGTCGGTGAGGCCGTCGTACGCCATGGCGTCGAGCATCTCGATCGCGCCGTACTTGAAGCCCTCGCGGGACTTCGGGAGCAGGTGCGGGGCGTTGGTCATCGACTCCTGGCCGCCGGCGACGACCACGTCGAACTCGCCGGCGCGGATCAGCTGGTCGGCCAGGGCGATGGCGTCGAGCCCGGAGAGGCACACCTTGTTGATGGTGAGGGCCGGGACGTTCATCGGGATGCCGGCCTTGACGGCGGCCTGGCGGGCGGGGATCTGACCGGCGCCCGCCTGGAGCACCTGGCCCATGATCACGTACTGCACCTGGTCGCCGCCGATGCCGGCCCGGTCGAGGGCGGCCTTGATGGCGAAGCCGCCGAGCTCGGCGCCCGAGAAGGACTTGAGCGAGCCGAGCAGGCGACCCATGGGCGTGCGGGCGCCCGCGACGATCACTGAGGTGGTACCGGTCGTTCCAGACATGAGGCACGGCCCCTAGGGATGAGAAGTGAACGAGGGTTTACCGCCAATGTACTGAGCGGCCCGGCGCCCGGTCATCGGCCCGACGGTGTGACGGCGCGCACGTTGCGTAACCACTCCTCCGGGGTTGCACTGGAGCCATGCTGACGCGAATCGACCACATCGGGATCGCCTGTTCCAACCTCGACGCGACCGTCGAGTTCTACCGCGCGACCTATGGCTTCGAGGTCTTCCACACCGAGGTCAACGAGGAGCAGGGCGTCCGCGAGGCCATGCTCAAGATCAACGACACCTCGGACGGCGGGGCCTCCTACCTCCAGCTCCTGGAGCCGACCCGGGAGGACTCGGCGGTGGGCAAGTGGCTCGCCAAGAACGGCGAGGGCGTGCACCACATCGCCTTCGGCACCGCCGACGTCGACGGCGACGCCGAGGCCATCCGCGGCAAGGGCGTCCGGGTCCTCTACGACGAGCCGCGGACCGGCTCCATGGGCTCCCGGATCACCTTCCTCCACCCCAAGGACTGCCACGGCGTCCTCACGGAACTGGTCACCTCGGCGGAGCCGTCGGCTGACCACTCCTCAGCGGAGCACTGACCTCCGGATTCCCGGCCCGGTAGAGTGGGCGGCTCCGGGCCGGGGCCGGTCGGGGCCGCTCCGCGTGGCACCCAAGTCGGGATGTCGGGGTCGTCCGATCTGCCACGATTCCCCGGGGGCCCGTCCCCGGCCGAGGGGGCGGCGCTCGTGAGTGTTGCGACCAGGGTTGGGGTCTCCCCTGCTCGAACGCGTTGAGAGCTCGGGGAAGGATGGACCGCGCAGTGCGGGGCTACGAACGCCAGGAGAGCCACCGAGCTGAAGACGACCATCTCGCCCGGTTCGAAGCCGAGATGGACCGGCTGAAGACCGAGCGGGAGAAGGCCGTCCAGCACGCCGAGGACCTCGGTTACCAGGTCGAGGTCTTGCGCGCCAAGCTCCACGAGGCGCGCCGCACCATCGCGTCCCGGCCCGCGTACGACAGCGCCGACATCGGCTACCAGGCCGAGCAGATGCTGCGCAACGCCCAGGCGCAGGCCGAGCAGCTCCGCCAGGACGCCGAGCGCGAGCTGCGCGAGGCCCGCGCCCAGACCCAGCGCATCCTCCAGGAGCACGCCGAGCACCAGGCGCGGCTCCAGGCCGAGCTGCACAACGAGGCCGTCCAGCGCCGCCAGCAGCTCGACCAGGAGCTGAACGAGCGCCGCCAGACCGTCGAGGCCCACGTCAACGAGAACGTGGCCTGGGCCGAGCAGCTGCGCGCCCGTACGGAGTCCCAGGCCCGCCGGTTGATGGAGGAGTCCCGCGCGGAGGCCGAGCAGGCGCTCGCCACCGCCCGCGCCGAGGCCACCCGGCTCGCGGAGGAGACCAGCCGCCGCGTCGGCGCCGAGGCGGAGGCCGCCCGTGCCGAGGCCGAGGCGATCCTGCTGCGCGCCCGCAAGGACGCCGAGCGGCTCCTCGCCGGCGCCGCGGGGCAGGCCCAGGAGGCCACCAGCCACGCCGAGCAGCTCCGCTCCTCCACCGCCGCCGAGACCGACCAGGCCCGCCGCCAGGCCACCGAGCTGTCCCGCGCCGCCGAACAGCGCATGCAGGAGGCCGAGGAGCGGCTGCGGCTCGCCCGCGCCGAGGCCGAGAAGGCGCTCACCGAGGCCAAGGAGTCCGCCGCCCGGCAGCTCTCCTCCGCCGAGTCGGTCAACGAGCAGCGCACCCGTACGGCCAAGGCGGAGATCGCCCGGCTCGTCGGCGAGGCCACCAAGGAGGCCGAGACCCTCAAGGCCGAGGCCGAGGAGAAGCTGCGCGAGGCGACCGCCGAGGCGGAGAAGCTGGTCGCGGAGGCCTCCGAGAAGGCCCGTACGGCCGCCGCCGAGGACTCCGCCGCCGCGCTCGCCAAGGCCGCCCGCAGCGCCGAGGAGATCCTCACCAAGGCGTCCGAGGACGCCCGGGAGACCACCCGCAAGGCCGCCGAGGAGGCCGAGCGGGTCCGCCGCGAGGCCGAGGCCGAGGCCGACCGGCTGCGCTCCCAGGCCGAGGAGCAGGCGGACGAGCTGCTCGGTTCGGCCAAGGACGACACCAAGGAGTACCGCGCCAAGACCGTCGAGCTCCAGGAGGAGGCGCGGCGGCTGCGCGGCGAGGCCGAGCAGCTGCGCGGCGAGGCCATCGACGAGGGCGAGCGGATCCGCGGCGAGGCCCGCCGCGAGGCCCTCCAGCAGATCGAGGAGGCGGCCAGGACCGCCGAGGAGCTGCTGTCCAAGGCCCGTACGGACGCCGAGGACCTGCGGTCGAAGGCCGGCGCGGAGAGCGAGAAGGTCAAGTCCGAGGCGATGGAGCGCGCCCAGACGCTCCGGGCCCAGGCCGAGGAGACCCTGGAGCGCACCCGCGCCGAGGCCGAGCGGCTGCGCGCCGAGGCCGAGGAGCAGGCCGATGCGGTGCGGACCGCGGCCGAGGCGGCGGCGGCGACGCTGCGCGCGGACGCCGAGCGGGCCGCCGAGGCCCGGCGCGCGGAGGCCGCCGAGGAGCTGGCCCGGCTGCACGCCGAGGCCGGGGCGAAGGTGGCGGCCGCCGGGGAGGAGCTGACCGACGCGCGCGCCGAGGGCGAGCGGATCCGGCGCGAGGCCGCCGAGGAGACGGAGCGGCTGCGGACCGAGGCCGCCGAGCGCATCCGCACCCTCCGGGAGCAGGCCGAGCAGGAGGCCGAGCGGCTGCGGAACGAGGCGGCGGCGGACGCGGGCGCCGCGCGCGCCGAGGCCGAGGCCGTGGCCGTACGGCTGCGTACGGAGGCGTCCGACGAGGCCGAGCGGCTGCGGACCGAGGCCCAGGAGACCGCCGACCGGGTGCGGGCGGAGGCCGGGGCCGCCGCCGAGCGGGTGGCCGCCGAGGCCGCCGAGGCGCTGGCCGCCGCGCAGGAGGAGGCCGTACGGCGCCGCCGGGAGGCCGAGGAGACGCTGGAGTCGGCCCGTTCCGAGGCCGGCCGGGAGCGCGAGCTGGCCCGGGAGCAGTCCGAGGAGCTGCTCGCCGCCGCCCGCAGGCGGGTCGAGGACGCCCAGACCGAGGCGCAGCGCCTGGTCGAGGAGGCGGACGCGCGGGCGACCGAGATGGTCGCGGCGGCCGAGCAGACCGCCCAGGAGGTGCGGGACTCGGTGGCCGGTCTGCGCGAGCAGGCCGAGGAGGAGGTCGCCGGGCTGCGGTCGGCGGCCGAGCACGCCGCCGAGCGGACCCGCACCGAGGCGCAGGAGGAGGCGGACCGGGTCCGCGCCGAGGCGCATCAGGAGCGGGAGCGGGCGGCCGAGGACGCGGCCGGCGTCCGGGCGCGCGCCCAGGAGGAGTCCGAGGCCGCGAAGGCGCTGGCCGAGCGGACGGTCACGGACGCGCTCGCCGAGTCGGAGAAGCTGCGGTCGGACACCGCCGAGTACGCGCAGCGGGTGCGGACCGAGGTGACGGACGCGCTCGCCTCGGCCGAGCAGGACGCGGCCCGTACGCGGGCGGACGCCCGGGACGACGCGAACCGGATCCGTTCGGAGGCCGCGGAGCGGGCCGAGACGGTGGTCGGCGAGGCGCGGGCCGGGGCGGAGCGGCTCACCGCCGAGGCGGTCGAGCTCATGGAGACCACCGAGCAGGACGCCCTGCGCATCCGTACCGAGGCCGAGCAGGTCAAGGCGGACGGCGAGGCGCACGCGGAGGCGCTGCGGGCCGCCGCGCTCGCGGACGGCGAGCAGGTCCTCGACGAGGCCCGCAGGGCCGCCGACAAGCGCCGCGCCGACGCCGCCGAGCAGGCCGACGCGCTCATCGCCGAGGCCACGAGCGAGGCCGAGCGGCTCACCCGCGAGGCGGCCGAACTGGCCGAGCGGGTCACCACGGAGGCGACGGCCGGGGCCGAGCGGCTCACCGCCGAGGCGGTCGAGCTCATGGAGACCACCGAGCAGGACGCCCTGCGCATCCGCGCCGAGGCCGAGCAGGTCAGGACCGACGGCGAGGCGCACGCCCAGGCGCTGCGGGCCGCGGCCCTCGCGGACGGCGAGCAGGTCCTCGACGAGGCCCGCAGGGCCGCCGACAAGCGCCGCAGCGACGCCGCCGAGCAGGCCGACGCGCTCATCGCCGAGGCCACCAGCGAGGCCGAGCGGCTCACCCGCGAGGCGGCCGAACTGGCCGAGTCGGTCGTGGCGGAGGCGCGCGCCGAGGCGGAGGCCACGGTGGGCTCCGCGCGGCGGGACGCCGAGGAGGTCCGCGCCGGGTCGGAGCGGCTGAAGGCGGACGCCGAGGCGGCGGCCGAGCGGATGCGCGCGGAGGCCCGCGAGGAGGCGGACCGGGTCCTGGACGAGGCGCGGGAGGCCGGGGCCAAGAAGCGCGCGGACGCGGCCGAACAGGCGGACCAGCTCGTCGCCAAGGCCCAGGAGGAGGCGCTGCGCGCCACCACGGAGGCCGAGTCGCAGGCGGACCTGATGGTCGGCGCGGCCCGCAAGGAGGCCGGGCGGATCGTCGCCGAGGCGACCGTCGAGGGCAACTCCCTGGTGGAGAAGGCCCGTACGGACGCGGACGAGCTCCTGGTCGGGGCGCGCAGCGACGCGACCGCGATAAGGGAGCGGGCCGAGGAGCTGCGGGGCCGGATCGAGGGCGAGATCGAGGAGCTGCACGAGCGGGCGCGGCGCGAGACGGCCGAGCAGATGAAGACGGCCGGCGAGCGGGTCGACAAGCTGGTGAAGGCGGCGACGGAGCAGCGCGCCGAGGCCGAGGAGAAGGCGAAGGAGCTGGTCTCCGACGCGAGTTCGGAGGCGAGCAAGGTCCGGATCGCCGCGGTGCGGAAGGCCGACGGGCTCCTCAAGGAGGCCGAGCAGAAGAAGGCGTCGCTCGTCGCGGAGGCCGAGGCCATCAAGGCGG
The DNA here is from genome assembly GCF_044749825.1 of Streptomyces sp. NPDC088915. Taxonomy (NCBI): domain Bacteria; kingdom Bacillati; phylum Actinomycetota; class Actinomycetes; order Kitasatosporales; family Streptomycetaceae; genus Streptomyces; species Streptomyces sp. NPDC088915. The sequence continues at coordinate 97,159 of NZ_JBIVIR010000003.1, read as the reverse complement.
AAGCCCAGCGGATCCGGGCCGAGGCCGAGGCCGAGGCGGCGGAGACGATCGCGGAGGGCAAGCGCGAGCTGGAGGTGCTCGTGCGCCGGCGCAAGGACATCAACGCCGAGATCTCCCGTGTCCAGGACGTCCTGGAGGCGTTGGAGTCTTTCGAGACCCCGGGCGGCGGGAAGTCCTCCGGTTCGGTGGGCGCGAGAGCGGGGGCCTCGGCGGGTTCCACCCGGACGAGTGGCAAGTCCCAGGACGGCTAGCCACTCAAAAGGCTGGACATTCTCCCGACCAAACAGGCATACGCTCGATGACACGCCGCTTCGGCCCCTAGGATTCCCTCTAACACCTCACCGGTCTCATTCGACAGGAACCCCATGAGCGACACTTCCTCCCCCTTCGGCTTCGAGCTCGTGCGGCGCGGTTACGACCGCGGTCAGGTGGACGACCGCATTACCAAGCTCGTGGCCGACCGCGACAGTGCTCTTTCGCGCATCACCTCTCTGGAGAAGCGCATCGAGGAGCTCCACCTCGAAACGCAGAACGCCCAGGCACAGGTCACCGACGCCGAGCCGTCGTACGCGGGGCTCGGCGCCCGGGTCGAGAAGATCCTCCGGCTCGCCGAGGAGGAGGCGAAGGACCTGCGCGAGGAGGCCCGTCGCGCCGCCGAGCAGCACCGCGAGCTGGCCGAGTCGGCCGCCCAGCAGGTGCGCAACGACGCGGAGTCGTTCGCGGTGGACCGCAAGGCCAAGGCCGAGGACGAGGGCGTCCGGATCGTCGAGAAGGCGCAGGGCGAGGCCAACTCGCTGCGTGCCGAGGCGCAGAAGGACGCGCAGTCGAAGCGTGAGGAGGCGGACGCCCTCTTCGAGGAGACCCGTGCCAAGGCCGCCCAGGCCGCCGCGGACTTCGAGACCAACCTGGCGAAGCGCCGCGAGCAGTCGGAGCGGGACCTGGCCTCCCGTCAGGCGAAGGCCGAGAAGCGCCTGGCGGAGATCGAGCACCGGGCCGAGCAGCTCCGCCTGGAGGCCGAGAAGCTGCGTACGGACGCGGAGCGCCGGGCCCGCCAGACGGTGGAGACCGCGCAGCGCCAGGCCGAGGACATCGTGGCCGACGCGAACGCCAAGGCCGACCGCATCCGCAGCGAATCGGAGCGCGAGCTCGCGGCCCTGACGAACCGCCGGGACTCGATCAACGCGCAGCTGACCAACGTCCGCGAGATGCTGGCGACGCTGACCGGTGCCGCGGTGGCGGCGGCCGGCTCCCCGATCGACGACGAGCGCCAGACCGGCGTCCCGGCCCAGCAGACGCGGTAACGACCGTCCGGGCGACGGCCCGGTCACGTCTCGCGAAACCCTCCGTCATTCCGGTGGCGGGGGGTTTCGCGCGCCCGTAGGTTGTACGCATGATCGAGCTGGAGGGCCTGACCAAGCGCTACGGGACGAAGACCGCGGTCGACCACCTCTCCTTCCAGGTGCGGCCCGGTGTGGTGACCGGCTTCCTCGGGCCGAACGGGGCGGGCAAGTCGACGACGATGCGGATGATGCTGGATCTGGACAACCCGACGAGCGGGACGGTCCGGATCGACGGGAGGCACTACCGGGAGCTGCACGAACCCCTGAAGCACATCGGGGCGCTGCTCGACGCCAAGGCGATGCACGGCGGCCGCTCGGCGTACAACAACCTGCTGTGCCTGGCGCAGTCGAACCGCATCCCGCCGAGCCGGGTGGACGAGGTGCTCGCCCTGGTGGGACTGACGCCGGTCGCGCGGAAGAAGTCGAAGGGTTTCTCCCTCGGCATGGGGCAGCGGCTCGGCATCGCCTCGGCGCTCCTCGGTGATCCCGAGATCCTGATGTTCGACGAACCCGTCAATGGTCTGGACCCCGAGGGAATTCACTGGATCCGCAATCTCATGAAGGCGTTGGCGGCCGAAGGCCGGACGATCTTCGTTTCCAGCCATCTGATGAGTGAAATGGCGCTGACGGCCGATCACCTGATCGTGATCGGACAGGGAAAACTGCTGGCCGACACGTCGATGGCGGATTTCATCCAGCAGAATTCCCGGAGTTATGCACGCTTGCGTTCACCGCAGCAGGAACGGCTGCGGGACGTGCTGCACGCCAACGGATTCGTCGTGGTCGAGGCGGACGGCGGCGCCCTGGAGGTGGACGGGGCGACGACCGAGAAGCTGGGCGAGCTGGCGGCGGAGAACGGGCTCGTCCTGCACGAGCTGAGCTCCCAGCGCGCCTCGCTCGAAGAGGCGTTCATGCAGATGACGGCGGGCGCGGTGGAGTACCACGCGCACGGCACCGACGTACACGGCGGCGCGGCGGCGCCCGGCCCCCGCTGGGGCGCGACCTCCGAGGGAGACTGAACGATGGCAGTGGCGTCCGCGGTCCTCCGGTCCGAGTGGACCAAGATCCGGACGGTGTCGTCGACCGTCTGGACGCTGGCGAGCGCGCTGCTCGTCACGGTGGCGATGGGCGCGGCCCTGTCCGCGGTCCTGGCGTCGCAGTTCGACGACCTGGGCGAGGCCGAGCGCCTCACCTTCGACCCGACCCTGGTCAGCTTCTCCGGGACCGCCCTGGGGCAGCTGGCGATGGTGGTCTTCGGCGTCCTGGTGGTGGGGACCGAGTACTCCTCCGGCATGATCCGCACCTCGCTGGCGGCCGTGCCGCGGCGGGGGACGTTCCTCTTCTCGAAGATCGCGGTGGCGGGCGTGCTCGCGCTCCTGGTGGGGCTGGTGACGAGCTTCCTCACCTTCTTCCTGGGGCAGGCGCTGCTCGGCGACCACGGGACCACGATCGGCGCGGAGAACGTGCTGCGGGCGGTGGTCGGCGGCGGGATCTACATGGGCCTGATCGCGGTCTTCTCCATGGGGGTGACGGCGATGCTGCGCTCGTCGATGCTCTCGCTCGGCATCCTGATGCCCTTCTTCTTCCTCGTCTCGAACATCCTCGCGGCGGTGCCGAAGGCCAAGGAGGTGGCCCGCTACTTCCCGGACCAGGCCGGATCGAAGATCATGCAGGTCGTGCCGGGCGCCATGGACTCGGACAAGGCTCCGTACGGTCCGTGGGGCGGGCTCGGGATCATGCTGCTCTGGGTGGCCGCGGCGCTCCTCGGCGGCTACCTGGTGCTGCGGAAGCGGGACGCCTGACCCCGGGTCCGCTCCCCCGGTTTTCGCCGGAACCGTCAACGGCTGGATAAGCTCCTAGCTCATACGGGGGGCTCCGGCCGACGGACGTCGCGCCCCGGCACGGATGCGACCGACCTGTCGATGGGGCTGCAGAATGATCGAGGCAGTCGGCCTGACGAAGCGCTACGGCGCCAAGACGGCCGTGTACGACCTTTCCTTCCGGGTGAGGCCCGGCGTGGTCACCGGCTTCCTGGGGCCCAACGGCTCCGGCAAGTCGACGACGATGCGGATGATCCTCGGGCTCGACCGGCCCTCCGCGGGCCACGTGACGATCGGCGGCCACCCCTTCCGGCAGCTGCCGAACGCGCCCCGGCAGGTGGGCGCGCTCCTCGACGCCAAGGCCGTGCACGGCGGTCGGAGCGCGCGCAGCCACCTGCTGTCCCTCGCCCAGCTCGCCGGCATCCCGGCGCAGCGGGTCGACGAGGTCCTCGGCGTGGTCGGCCTCCAGGACGTGGCCAAGCGGCGCTCGAAGGGCTTCTCGCTCGGCATGGGCCAGCGGCTCGGCATCGCGGCGGCGCTCCTCGGCGACCCGCAGGTGCTGCTCTTCGACGAGCCGGTCAACGGTCTGGACCCCGAGGGCATCCTCTGGGTGCGCAACCTCATGAAGAAGCTGGCCGCGGAGGGCCGGACGGTCTTCGTCTCCAGTCACCTCATGAGCGAGATGGCGCTGACGGCCGACCACCTGATCGTGATCGGCCGGGGGCAGCTGCTCGCGGACATGAGCGTCAAGGACTTCATCTCGGCCAACTCCGCCGACTTCGCCCGGGTGCGGACGCCGGGGACCGAGCCGGCGCAGCGGGAGAAGCTGACGGCGGCCCTGACGGAGGCCGGCGGCCAGGTCCTCTCCGAGCCGGACGGGGCGCTGCGGGTGACGGGCCTGCCGCTGCCGAGGATCAGCGACCTGGCGCACGACGCGGACGTACGGCTCTGGGAGCTGTCCCCGCACCAGGCGTCCCTGGAGGAGGCGTACATGCGCCTGACGCAGGGCGCCGTGGACTACCGCTCCACCGACGACCGGCTCGCCCACCTCCGGCCGCCGCTCCAGCCCGGGCAGGCGGGGTACGGGGTGCCGCCGCAGCCGGTGGTCCAGGACGTGCCGCAGCAGGGCTGGTACGCCCCGCCGCCGCCCGGGCAGAACCCGTACGCCACGGCACCGCAGGCACCCGGCGCACCCGGCCACGCGCCCGCGCCGCATCCGTACGCCCCTCCGGCCCAGCCGCCGGGCGCCCCCCGGCCGAGCGACACCCCCAAGGACGCCCGATGACCGCCCCCGCCCATCCGCAGTACGCCCCGGCGCCGCACGCCTACGTCTCCCCCATCCCGGTCCGCCGGGCGCACCTCGGGGACGCCCTCGCCTCCGAGTGGACGAAGATCCGCTCGGTGCGCTCCACGGTGTGGACGCTCGGCGTCATGGTCCTGCTGATGCTGGCCATCGGCCTGGGCGTGGCGGCCATCGCCTCGACCGCCGAGGCGTCGACGGGCGAGGAGTCGGCACTCGCCTTCGGCTTCTTCGGGATGCTGCCGGCGTCGATCTGCGTGATCACGCTCGGGGTGCTCACGATCGCCTCGGAGTACGGCACGGGCATGATCCGCACGACGCTGACGGCGTGCCCGAGCCGGGCCCGGGTCCTGACGGCGAAGGCGATCGTCTTCTTCGCGCTGGTCTTCACGGTCACCACGGTGGTGGCGACGCTGGTCGCCCTGATGCAGGTCGCCATGGTGGACGGGGCGGAGCCGACGGGCAGCGAGTGGCTGCGCGCGACGGTCGGCGCGGGCGCCTACCTGGCCGCGCTCGGTCTGCTGTCGCTGGCGATCGGCACGGTCATCCGGCACTCGGCGGGCGCGATCACGGTGATGATCGGTCTGCTGCTCCTGCCGCTGGTGGCGGCCCTGTTCATGTTCTCCGAGGCGCTGAAGTCGGTGCAGGAGTGGCTGTTCACGTACGCGATCCCGTCGCAGATGATCGCGCTCTACAGCTCGCGGCCGCCGTTCGGCGAGGACGGTCCGGCGGGCTGGGAGCCGCTGCTGATCATGGGCGGCACGGCGGCGGTGGCGCTGGCCGGTGCCTACGCCCTGCTGAACAGCCGGGACGTGTAGCCGGTCCGGTGCTCCTCAGTACCTCGGCGCGTTGCGGGACCGCTGCACCCGGCTGGTGCGGCGGTCCTTCGCGTTCCAGCAGGCCTTGTGCCAGTGGCGCCGGTCGTCCACTCCCCCGTACTCCGGCCAGGCGACCACGTGCGGGGCGCCGGGCGGGATCTCCTGGTCGCAGCCCGGGCAGCGGTAGCGCTTGCCGGGCGCGCTGGCCCCGGCGACGAGGCGGACGTACCACTCCTCGCCCTGCCAGCTCTCGGTGCCCTGCGCCCCGCCGTACCGGTCGCCGTGGTCGTCCTGCGGCGCGGGCTTCTCGCGGTCTCGGGCGCGGTTGTGACGCGGGGACACGGGCACACCTCACGGGATCGGGGAACACGGACGGTTCCCTCCAGCCTACGGGCCGCCACGCGGTGCCCCGGGCCCGGTGGGCCGGGGGCCGGTCGAAAATCGCAAGAACTTCATGAACGGCCGTTGCCTTTGGCACGTGTCAGGCGTTGGTGCCAGTGCGAGGGGGAGATTCGCGTCGGCCGCAAGGAGGCACAAGGCGATGCGCGTGGGTACGTTCGTTCTGGCCGCCCAGTTCCCGGGCCAGGGGCAGGGTGAGGTGCTGCACCGGGCGGTGCGGACCGCCGAGGTCGCCGAGGAGGCGGGGCTCGACTCCGTCTGGCTCGCCGAGCACCACTTCGTGCCGTACGGGGTGTGTCCCTCGGCCGTGACGCTGGCGGCGCTGCTCCTCGGCCGCACCCGGCGGCTGCGGGTCGGCACGGCGGTGAGCGTGCTGCCGACCGTGCACCCGGTCGCCCTGGGCGAGCAGGCGGCGCTGCTGCACCTCACCTCGGGCGGCAGGTTCACCCTCGGGGTGGGCCGGGGCGGGCCGTGGGTCGACCTGGAGGTGTTCGGCGCGGGTCTGGAGGCGTACGAGAAGGGGTTCCCCGCCTCGCTCGACCTGCTGCTCCGCTGGCTGACCGAGCCGCGCGTCGGCGCCGAGGGGGAACGGTTCTCCTTCCGGGAGGTGCCGGTGGTGCCCCGGCCGGACGAGCTGATCGGCGGGGAGCCGGCCCCGGAGGTGGTGGTGGCGTGCACCTCGCCGAAGAGCGTGCGGCTGGCGGCCGAGCGCGGCCTGCCGATGCTGCTCGGGATGCACTGCGGCGACGAGGACAAGGCCGAGATGGTCGCGGCCTGGACGCGCTGGTCGCGGGAGTCCGGGCGGGGCCCGGACGAGACGGCCCGGATCGGCTCCCACCACGTGTCGGCGGGCGTGGCCCAGCTGGCGGACCGGCGCGAGGACGCGGTCGAGGCGCTGGTGAAGGCGATGCCCGGCTGGCTGAGGCAGGGGCTCGACGCGCACGTGACGGTGGACGGCCGGCACCGGTCGATGCGGGACCCCGTGGCGTACACGGAGCTGCTGTGCGGGCTGCACCCGGTGGGCACGCCCCGGCTCGCGGCGGACCGGCTGGCGGCGACGGCGGAGCGCACGGGCATCACGCGCTTCGCCCTGCTCGCGGAGGGCTCGGGCGACCTCGCGGCGACCGAGGAGAACGTCCGGCGCCTGGGCGCGGAGGTCCTGCCGCTCGTGGTGTGAGGCGGTGCGGTTCTGTTCTTCCGGTGACCGTGCTGCCGCTCCGGCATCCCTTCGCGCCGGTGCGCGTCGACCCGCACCGGCCCCCTTCTCCCGCGACGGGGAGCGGCAGCACCGTGTCTCAGCAGTCGCGCAGTTCCGGGGACTGGTTCAGGAGCTGTCCCCTGATGGAGGTGAAGCGGGCGAGCCTCTCGTCCACCGCCGGGTCCAGCGGGAAGACCGCCACCCGGTGGCAGTTCTGGAAGGCGAGACGCACGCCGAAGTGCCGCTGCAGGGCGCCACGAATGGCGTCGCTCGCGAGCGCGCGCAGCAGCTGACCGCGTGCCTGCTCGTTCGGCGGCGGCGTCTGGTTGTCGGCGAACTCTCCGCCGTCGACCTTCAGCTGGGCCACCAGAGAGCTGATCATCTCCCATGCGTAGGGCAGGGAGGTCCGGACGCAGTCGACGAAGTCGGCTTCGTCGACCTCGCCTCGCTCGGCCTGTTCCAACAGGGCCGGTGAGACGTCGAGCGACATGGGTTCTCCTCTCGCGACCCCGCGGGCGGGGTCTTGCGGGCAGGGCCGAAGGCCGGGCCGTGCGCCACGCAGCGTGCACGGACGACGACCTCCAGCTTCCACGGTAAGCGCGCAGTCCTGGCCGCACCAGAAGATGGGGAACACAACCGGCTGATAACCGACGGGTGTTCGGCTCATGAAGATCCCTGTCCGGGGTCCGGTCATCACCCGGCCGCCGACCGACCACCACCCGGCCTCCGCCCGAATCGCGCGGAGGAGCGCCCGTCTTGTAGCGTTGCCGACCATGCGTCTCGTCATTGCCCGCTGTTCCGTCGACTACGCGGGCCGGCTCACCGCCCACCTGCCCTCCGCGCCCCGTCTGATCCTGGTCAAGGCAGACGGCAGCGTCTCCATCCACGCGGACGACCGGGCGTACAAACCGCTCAACTGGATGTCCCCTCCGTGCACGCTGAAGGAGGGCGTGGACACCGAGGCCGGCGTCTGGACCGTGATCAACAAAGCGGGCGAGAAACTGATCATCACGATGGAGGAGATCCTCCACGACTCCTCGCACGAGCTGGGCGTGGACCCGGGCCTCATCAAGGACGGAGTGGAGGCGCACCTCCAGGAGCTGCTCGCCGACCGCATCGAGACCCTCGGCGCGGGCTACTCCCTGATCCGCCGCGAGTACCCGACCGCGATCGGCCCCGTGGACATCCTGTGCCGGGACTCGGACGGCGCGACGGTCGCGGTGGAGATCAAGCGGCGCGGCGAGATCGACGGCGTCGAGCAGCTCACCCGCTACTTGGAGCTGCTCAACCGCGATCCGCACCTGGCGCCGGTGAAGGGCGTCTTCGCGGCGCAGGAGATCAAGCCGCAGGCGCGGGTGCTCGCGACGGACCGCGGCATCGGCTGCGTGGTCCTGGACTACGACGCCCTGCGCGGCATCGAGGACGACAAGCTGCGGCTGTTCTAGGGCCTGTCCGACCCTGGTCCGCCGGACAGGCCCCAGGAGCGGCGGTACGGCGGAAGGGGCCGGCCCCGGGTGCGGTGGACGCGCCCGGGGCCGGCCCCTTTCCCGTGTGCCGGTACGGGGTCAGGCGGGGGTCTCCGTGGCGGTGGAGCCCGCGGGGGCGGGCGGGCCGCCGAGGGAGGCGGAGGCGGAGTTGCTGGGGCTGCCCTCCTGGGACGTGGAGGTGCTCGGCTCCGGGTCCGGTTCGGTGGTCGGCGGGGTCGCCGGAGTCGTCGGGGGGTCGACCGGGGGCTTCGTCGGCGGCTTCGTCGTCTTCGTCGGCGAGGTGGTCGGCTTCGGGGACGTCGTCGTCGGGTCCGGCGTGGTCGGTCCCGTCGGCGGCGTCGCGGGCCGTGTCGTCCCCGTCGGGTCCGTCGTGGACGACGGGTCGTCCGAGGGCGAGGAGGAGGGCGGGCCGCTGGTGGTGCCGGGGCTCGTGGAGGAGGACGGCGGGGCGCCGCCGGAGCCGGAGGGGCCCGGGGTGCCGGAGCCGGTGGGCGCGGCCGTCTCCCCCGGTGCGGCGTCCTCGGGCGTCCCGTCGGCGTCGGTCTCCTCGTCGGGGACGCCCTGGGTCGGGGTGCTGTCGGAGGTGACGCGCTGCGGGGTCGGGTCCTCGGCGTTGCCGGAGGTGGCGCCGAGGGTCACGACGGTGCCGAGGACGGCGACGAGGAGGGCGCCCGCGCCGACGGCGACGAGGTTGCGGCGGGCGCCGTGGAGGATGCCGGTTCCGAGGCCGGGGCGGCCGTCCCCCCGGACGGGGACGGGGACGGGGCGCGTGGCGGGCGCCGGGCCCTTGTCGGCGAAGCCGGGGAAGTCGGGGAAGGAGGAGGCCGGGCTCCGCACGGGTCCGCCGGGCAGCGGGGCCGTGACCGGCTCCGGGGCCGGGAGGGCGGCGGGGCGGGCGGCCGGGGTGCCGCGCGGCGGGGAGACCGGCTCCTCGGCGCGGGGCGGGGCCGGGACGGCGTGGTCTCCGGAGAGGTCGGCGACGAGGGCGAGCGCCCGGCGGCCGGCGACGGTGCCGCGCTTGTCGGCGAGCACCCCGCGCATGCCGATGGAGGCCTCCAGTTCGGCGCGGGCCCGCTCCAGGTTGCCCGCGCAGATCGCGAGGACGCCGAGCTCGTGGTGGAAGTAGGCCTCCTCCGCGACGTCCCCGGTCAGCCGGGCGGCCTCCTGTCCGGCGCGCAGGGCCCGCTCCCAGGCGCCCCAGTGGAGTCCGGCGGCGAAGGCGGGGGCGGCGGCGCGGGCGAGGAGGACGGCGGTGGCCCGGCGCTCGGCCTCGGGCTCGGTGCCGTTGGCGTTCCCGTTCCCGTTCCCGTTGCCGGTGAGGAGCGCGGTGAGGGCGGCGAGCAGGGCGTCGGCCTCGGCGGCGGCCCGCTCGGGGGTGACGGAGGGGTGGGCGGCCCACCAGGCGTAGTGCTGGGCGGCGGTGTGGGCGCGGTCGGCGGCCTCGTGCTCGTACCCCTGGGCGAGGAGCTGGGTGAGGACCCCGGCGGCGAGCCGGTAGCGGGGGCCGGCCGGGGAGAGCAGGCCGCAGGCCATGAGTTCGCCGAGGGCGGCGTCGGCGTGGGTGTCGCCGACCAGGGCCGGCAGGTGGGCCTGGTGCGGGAGTTCGCCGCCGAGGGCGACGGCGAAGCGCAGGGCGGTCTGGGCGGAGCGGCTGAGCCGGGAGGCGAGGAGGCCCGCGGGGGCGGCGCCCTCGCCGAGGGTGGGCAGGGGTATCTCGCGCAGTTCGACGTCGGGGTCGTCGACGCCGTCGAAGGCGGCGGCCGCGGCCTTCGCCGCCGCCGCGGGGTCGGTGGGTCCGAAGGCCTCTTCGAGGGCGCCGAAGGCGTCGAACTCGGCGGGGGTGACGCGCAGTCGGTCGCGCTGGCGGAGCAGGGCGCCGGCCTGGACGAAGCGGAGGGGCAGGCCCTCGGACTCGAACCACAGGTCGCCGGCCCAGTTCGCCTCCTCGTCGGTGAGGGTGCGGCCGACGGCGCTCTCCAGGAGTTCGAGGGCGGGGCCGCGGCCGAGGCCGGCGAGGAGGACCTCCTCCAGGTGGGTGCCGGCCGAGGGGGCGGGGGTGTCGGGGGTCACGGCGAGCAGGAAGGCGCACTCGGGGGCGGCGGCGAGGAGTTCGTCGAGGGCGGCGCCGCCGAACTCCAGGTCGTCGACGACGACCACGGCGCCGGCGTCGCGGAGCCGTGCGAGGAGTTCGGGCCGGTCGGGACGGTGGCCGGGGGCGTACCGGACGGCGGCGAAGAGTTCGTGGAGGAGTTCGCCGGGGGTGCGGTGGTGGCCGGAGAGGCGGACGACGCCGTCGGGGGCGAGGTCGGCGCAGTCGGCGGCGACCGCGTCGAGGAGGGCGGTGCGGCCGGAGCCGGGGACGCCGAGCAGCCGGGCGGAGCGGCCCCGGCCGAGGACGGCGGTGAGCCGCTCGCGCTCCTCCTGGCGTTCGAGGAGCGGCAGGACGGGGGCGGCGGGGCCGGGCGGTACGGGCGGGGCGAGGGCGCGGGCGGCCTCGGCGCGCTCCTCGGGGGTGCGGGGGCGGGGGGCCTCCGGCTCCTGTCCGGGCGGGCAGGGCTCGATCTCGCTGCCGTCGACGGGGTTGACGGTGAGGAGGAGCTCGCCGGAGACGAGCCGGACGACGCGGGCGCGCGCGGGCGCGGCCGCGGGTGCGGGCACGCCGCGGCCCTGACGGGCCTCCTCGCCCTCGGTGTCGTGACCGTACTCCTCCGACCCAGAGTTGATCGGGTCCATGGTCCTAGCCCCCAAGAAGCGGTGTGCGGGCCCGCCGGGTGGGTCGCGTCCTCGTGCGGACGGCCAATGTGCGGACGGCCGAAACCCTAGACCGTGGCCGGACGGCCGGGAACAGTCGGGGTGGTCCCGAGACCAAGACGTCATGGTCTCGTGAGGATCGGGCGTGACGCCCGGTGCGCGCCGTCGGTCCGCTCCGGCCTCCCGCAGGGGGGGCGGGTCTCAGACCCGGGGCAGCGATTCCAGGGCGAGGCCGCCCTCGATGGCGAGGATGCGGTGCAGCCGGGTGGCGACGAGGAGGCGCTGCATCTGGGGCGGCACCCCGCGCAGGACCAGGCGCCGGCCGCAGCGGCCGGCCCGCCGGTGGGCGCCCATGATGACGCCGAGACCGGTGGCGTCCCAGGAGTCGAGCCCTGTCAGGTCGAGCACCAGGTCGCCGACTCCGTCGTCGACGGCCGAGTGCAGGACCGTACGGGCGTCCGCCGCGCTGCGGACGTCGAGGCGGCCCCCGACGACCAGCTCGACGTGGTCGCCCCTGATGTGCATATGCGCTCCCCGAGAGTGCTCCGTCTTCGCAACAACTGACTGCCGCATTGGCAGAAGCGTTGCGCCTTGTCAGCGATCCGGTACCGAAATTCACCCCACGGAGTGAGGCGGGACGGGCGGGCCGGGACCGGTGGCCGTTCCGCGGGCCCGTGTGCCCGTGCGGGCGGGGCCCCGACAGCCCCGGTCCGCTCAGTACGTGTAGTAGCCCTGCCCGCTCTTGCGGCCGATGTCACCCGCGTCCACCATCCGGCGCATCAGCTCCGGCGGCGCGAACTTCTCGTCCTGGGACTCGGTGTAGATGTTGTTGGCCGCGTTCACCAGGATGTCGATGCCGGTCAGGTCGGCGGTGGCGAGCGGGCCCATGGCGTGGCCGAAGCCGAGCTTGCAGGCGATGTCGATGTCCTCGGCGGTGGCGACGCCCGACTCCTGGAGCTTGGCGGCCTCGACGACGAGGGCGGCGATGAGCCGGGTGGTGACGAAGCCGGCGACGTCGCGGTTGACGACGATGCAGGTCTTGCCGACGGACTCGGCGAACGCGCGGGCGGCGGCGAGGGTGGCGTCGCTGGTCTTGTAGCCGCGCACCAGCTCGCAGAGCTGCATCATCGGGACCGGGGAGAAGAAGTGGGTGCCGACGACGGCCTCGGGGCGCCCGGTCACCGCGGCGATCTTGGTGATCGGGATCGCGGAGGTGTTGGAGGCGAGGACGGCGCCGTCCTTGGCGACCTTGTCGAGCGAGCGGAAGATCTCGTGCTTGACGTCGAGGTCCTCGAAGACGGCCTCGACGATCACGTCGGCGTCCGCGACGGCTTCGAGCTCGGTGGTGGCGGTGATCCGGCCGAGCGCGGCCTCCGCGTCGGCGGCGTCCAGCTTGCCCTTGGCGACGAAGCGGTCGTACGACGCCTTGATGCCGTCGGTGCCGCGGGTCAGGGCGGCGTCGGTGACGTCGCGCAGGACGACGTCCCAGCCCGCCTGCGCCGAGACCTGTGCGATGCCGGATCCCATGAGTCCGGCCCCGATGACGGCGAGCTTCCTGGCCACGATGTTCCACCCCTCCACGCCTGTTCACTTCTGGCTCTCCGGCGGAGATTAGCGGTCCGGGGGCGCCATGTGACCGCTAAGTAATGCGCGTCACGCCCTCTTTGACGGACGTCACACTCGCGACAGGCGACGGGCGGCGGGCGGCGGGCGGCGGGCGGCGGGCGGCGATCAAAATTCCGCGGAGGGAGGGGAGCACGCCCCGCCGAACCGGCGACGCGCACGCGAAGCCGTCCGGCCACCCGGCTCGGGGCGACACGTGCGGTCGCGCACGCGCTTCGGGCCTGTCTCCGCCAAGGGCCGAGAACCGGCCGCTTCTCGGCCCCGGCCCGCAGGACGTCTTGCCGACCGGTCGCGCGAGGGCCCGCCCACCGTTGCGCACGGTGGACGGGCCCTCCGTCCCTCAGGCCGGACCGGGGGCCGTCCTCGGAGAAGTGCGGTCGGGGTGCGACGGTGTCGCCCGGACCGATCTTCAGGTGCGCCTGCATGAAACCCACGCTGTCCGGGTGCACCTCCTTCGGTACCGGCGGCATCCGCTTCCGCCACAGCTTCTCGTCACGGGCGACGGCATCCGGTGCGCGCATCGCCACCTCCGCCGCCGGGAACGGGCGGCTCCGGGACCGCTCTCCCCTGCACCGACCGAGGAAGTCACCGCCCGCACTCCCCTCGGCCCGATCGCGGCGGCGCACGCGATCCGCTCCGCCCGGGACGGAAAGACCGTCGGCCTCGACGCGACCGGCCGCTCTCGACCGTGACGGTCGGCACACGGACGTTCCGGAGCGCGGGCGCCTGGCTACGCTGGCGTCATGGTCAATCTGACGCGCATCTACACCCGTACCGGCGACAAGGGCACCACGGCGCTCGGCGACATGAGCCGGACCGCCAAGACGGATCTGCGGATCTCGGCCTACGCCGACGCCAACGAGGCGAACGCCGTGATCGGTACGGCGATCGCCCTCGGGAAGCTCGACGAGGAGGTCGTGAAGGTCCTGGTCCGCGTCCAGAACGACCTCTTCGACGTCGGCGCGGACCTCTCCACCCCCGTCGTGGAGGACCCGCAGTATCCGCCGCTGCGGGTGGAGCAGTCCTACGTCGACAAGCTGGAGGCCGACTGCGACCGCTTCCTGGAGGAGCTGGAGAAGCTGCGCTCCTTCATCCTGCCGGGCGGCACGCCCGGGGCGGCGCTGCTGCACCAGGCGTGCACGGTGGTCCGGCGGGCGGAGCGCTCCACCTGGGCGGCCCTGGAGGTGCACGGCGAGACGATGAACCCGCTGACCGCCACGTACCTCAACCGCCTATCGGACCTGCTCTTCATCCTCGCGCGCACGGCCAACAAGGAGGTCGGGGACGTCCTTTGGGTCCCGGGCGGGGACCGCTGAGGCCTTCTCGGGGTCCTTCCCGGGGTGGTCCTTCCCGGAGTCCTTCTCCGGGGCCTTCTTCGGCCAGATCGCGTAGCTGAGCGCGATCAGGCCGTGGATGCCGGCCGCTCGCCAGGCGACGAGGATCCAGCCGCGCAGGCTCTCGGTGTTCCCGTCGTCGCCGACGTACCGGGCCGCCAGGAGCAGCAGACCCGAGGCGACGGCGGCGGCGGCCACCGAGCCGAGCCAGACCGCGCCCTCGTGGCGGGCGCGGGCCATGCCGTACCGCGGGGGTTTCACGGGCGGCGGGGCGCCGCCGAGGCGGTGGGCGGCGTGGCCGTCGAGCCACTTCACCGTGCGGTGGCCGTGGCCGACGGTGTAGCCGATGTAGAGCGCGGCGAGGCCGTGCCGCCAGTCGGGGTCCGCGCCGTCCTTCAGGTCGATCGCGGTGACGACGAGGAGCAGGACCTCCAGGAGCGGTTCGCACAGGAGCAGGGCCAGGCCCGTCCGGGGCATCTTCAGCAGGTAGCGGACGGCGAGGCCGGCGGCCAGCAGGACCCAGAAGCCGACCTCGCAGACGACGATCAGCGTGACGATCACGAGGGTTCCCCTTTCGGTTCCCCCTCAGCGTCCCGTGGGACCGGGCGCGGTTCGTCGTCGCCGGTGACGAATCCCGTCTACATCGTTCGACGGAGGCGCGGATCGGCCCGGACGAGGAGGCCGGAGCGGGGACGGGCGTGTTGGATGAGTGCGTGACGCTCCCCCGCCCGCACCGCTTCGACCTGCTCATGGGCTCCCTGGGGCTCGCCTGCGGGCTGCTCCTGTGGTCCTTCGGCCTCTACACGACGGGCGACCGCCTCCTCGACCAGCGGTGGGCGCCGCTGGTCCCGCTCGCGGCGACGGCCGGGGCGGAGGTGGTGCGCCGGACGCTGCCGCAGACGGCGCTGACCGTCGCCACGGCAGCGATCGTCGCCGACCAGTTCACCCACGGGAACCTGGTCACGATCCTGATGTTCACGGACGTGGTCTACGCGGCCGTCGTGTACGGGAACCCCGCCTCCGCGCGCCGGATCCCGTACTCGACCGGGCTGGTCACGGTCGCCGTGACGGTCGGCTTCCTCGTCTGGTGGCAGAACGCGATCGCCCTGGTCGTCGGGGTGATCACGGGCATGATCTCCTTCATGCCCGCCCTGACGGGCGCCGCCGTGCGCAACCACCGGGAGGTGGCGGAGGCGGCCCGGCTGCGGGCCGAACAGACGGCGCTGCTCGCCGAGATGGACCGCACGCAGGCGGTGGTGGCGGAGCGGGCCCGGATGGCGCGGGAGCTGCACGACGTGGTCGCCAACCACCTGTCCGCCATCGCGATCCACTCGACGGCCGCGCTCTCGCTCGACGAGCCGGGCACGACCCGACGGGCCCTGACGGTCATCCGGGAGAACAGCGTGGCGGGCCTGTCGGAGATGCGCCGGCTCATCGGGCTGCTGCGGGAGGGCGGCGAGGACGCGGAGCCGGCGGCCGCGCCGACGCTCGCCGGCCTGGACGCGCTGCTCGCCCGGGCCGGGGCGAACGGCGGGCCGAACGGTCTGTCCTTCGTGCTCGACGACACCCGGGAGGAGGAGCGGGGGCTTCCCGCGCCGGTGGAGCTGGCGGCGTACCGGATCGTGCAGGAGTCGCTGACGAACGCGCTCAAGCACGCGGCGCCCGGCGAGGTCCGGGTGGTCCTCGCCCGGGAGCCGGACGCCCTCGCGGTCGAGGTGACCAGTCCGTACGGGGAGCGTCCGGGGCCGACCGCGCCCGGCTCGGGGGCGGGCCTGGTGGGGATGCGGGAGCGGACGGCCCTGCTCGGCGGGGTCTTCGAGGCGGGCCCGGCGACGGACGGCGGGGGACGCGGACTGTGGCGGGTGCGGGCGGAACTGCCCGTGGACGTGAACGACGAGGAGCGGGCGTGACGGTGCGGACGGCAGTCGACGGGGAAGCGGGCATGACGGTGCGGGTAGCGGGCGACGGAGGGCGGGCGTGACGGTGCGGGTGGTGGTCGCCGAGGACCAGAGCGCGGTACGGGCGGGCCTGGTGCTCATCCTGGGCAGCGCGCCGGACGTCGAGGTGGTCGGGGAGGCGGCCGACGGGGAGCGGGCGGTGGAGCTGGCGCGCGAACTGCGCCCCGATCTGGTCCTGATGGACGTGCAGATGCCCCGGATGGACGGGGTGACGGCGACCGGGATCGTGGTCGCGGAGGGCCTCGCGGACGTGCTCGTCCTGACCACCTTCGACCTGGACGCGTACGTCTTCGGGGCGCTGCGGGCGGGGGCGGCGGGCTTCCTCCTGAAGAACGCCGACGCCCGGGAGCTGATCGAGGCGGTGCGGACGGTGGCGCGCGGCGAGGGGCTGATCGCCCCGGCGGTGACGCGGCGGCTCATCGCGGAGTTCGCCGCGTCCGGGAAGCCCACCGCGGCGGAGCGGGGGACGGACCCCGCCGTCCTGGACGCCCTGACGCCCCGGGAGCGGGAGGTCCTCTCGGCGCTCGGCCGGGGCCTGTCGAACGCGGAGATCGCGGTACGGCTCGACATGGCGGAGGCGACCGTGAAGACGCACGTCAGCAAGGTGCTCGGGAAGCTGAAACTGCGCAGCCGGGTCCAAGCGGCGGTGCTCGCACAGGAGTTGGGCGTATAGGAGCACCTACCGACGTTGGTCTGGACCTCTTGACGATTGGTCCAGACCTTCCTACGCTCGCGGGGCGCGCGCATCTTCACGGACCACCCCCACCCCGTCCGCAACTTGAGGAGCACCGTTGAGCACTCAAGCACCGACGCGCAGAGCAGGGTTCAGACACCGGGCCGCTGCCGGTCTGACCGCCCTCGTGCTGCCGCTGGCCGCCATGGTCGGCCTCGCCACCCCCGCCGAAGCGGCCACCTCGGCCACGGCCACCTACACCAAGACCCAGGACTGGGGCACCGGTTTCGGCGCCAACTGGACGGTCAAGAACACCGGCACCACCACCCTGACCTCCTGGACCGTCGAGTGGGACTACCCCGCCGGCACCTCGGTCACCTCCGCGTGGGACGCCTCCGTCACCAGCTCCGGCACCCACTGGACCGCCAAGAACGTCGGCTGGAACGGCACCCTCGCCCCCGGCGCCTCGGTCTCCTTCGGCTACAACGGCGCGGGCCCCGGCGCGCCCAGCGGGTGCAAGATCAACGGCGCTCCGTGCGACGGCTCCACCCAGCCGGGCGACAACCCGCCCTCCGCCCCCGGCACCCCGGTCGCCTCGAACGTCACCGACACCTCGGTGAAGCTCACCTGGACCGCGGCCACCGACGACAAGGGCGTCAAGAACTACGACGTGCTGCGCAACGGCACGAAGGTCGCCACCACCACGGGCCTCACCCACACCGACACGGGTCTGACCGCCGGCACCGACTACAGCTACACGGTCGTCGCCCGCGACACCACCGACCAGACCGGCCCCGCCGGCGGCCCCGTCCAGGTCCGCACCACCGGCGGCCCGGACGTCCCGCCGCCGCCGAACGCGGTCAAGCTGGGCTACTTCACCAACTGGGGCGTCTACGGGCGCAACTACCACGTGAAGAACATCGTGACCTCGGGCTCCGCGTCCAAGATCACGCACATCAACTACGCCTTCGGCAACGTCCAGGGCGGCAAGTGCACCATCGGCGACTCCTACGCCGACTACGACAAGGCCTACACCGCCGACCAGTCGGTCGACGGCGTCGCCGACACCTGGGACCAGCCGCTGCGCGGCAACTTCAACCAGCTCCGCAAGCTGAAGAAGGCCTACCCGCACATCAAGGTCCTCTGGTCCTTCGGCGGCTGGACCTGGTCCGGCGGCTTCGGCCAGGCCGCGCAGAACCCGGCCGCCTTCGCCCAGTCCTGCTACGACCTGGTCGAGGACCCGCGCTGGGCCGACGTCTTCGACGGCATCGACCTGGACTGGGAGTACCCCAACGCCTGCGGTCTGACCTGTGACACCAGCGGCCCGGCGGCCTTCAAGAACCTGATGCAGGCCGTGCGCGCCAAGTTCGGCTCCACCAACCTGGTCACCGCGGCCGTCACGGCCGACGCCTCCTCCGGCGGCAAGATCGACGCCGCCGACTACGGCGGCGCCGCCCCGTACTACGACTGGCTCAACGTCATGACGTACGACTTCTTCGGCGCCTGGGACGCCAAGGGCCCGACCGCCCCGCACTCCCCGCTGACCTCGTACGCCGGCATCCCGCAGGCGGGCTTCAACTCCGCCGAGGCCATCGCCAAGTTCAAGGCGAAGGGCGTCCCGGCCAACAAGCTGCTGCTCGGCATCGGCTTCTACGGCCGCGGCTGGACCGGCGTCACCCAGTCCGCCCCCGGCGGCACGGCGACCGGCGCGGCCCCCGGCACGTACGAGGCGGGCATCGAGGACTACAAGGTCCTCAAGAACACCTGCCCCTCCACCGGCACGATCGCCGGCACCGCGTACGCCCACTGCGGCACCAACTGGTGGAGCTACGACACCCCGGCCACGGTCACGTCCAAGATGTCCTGGGCCAAGAGCCAGGGCCTGGGCGGCGCCTTCTTCTGGGAGTTCAGCGGTGACACCACCAACGGCGAGCTGGTCGGCGCGATCAACAGCGGCCTGAGCTAGCCCGTACGGGAACGAAGAAGCGGGGGACGGCGCAGCACGCCGTCCCCCGCTTCCGTCACTCTCGAAAGATCTAGGCCACGTTGACCCTCTGCCCGGGAGGCGCCGCCTCCAGCCAGGCCATGAAGCCCGTCCGGGCGTCCTCGCTCATCGCGAGCTCCAGGCGGACGCCCTCGTACATGCAGGGCTGGATCACCGCGTCCGAGAGCAGCGCGAGCTCCTCCTCGCCCGCCGGCATCCGGCGCTCCAGGGCCACGATGGAGGAGCGCTCCAGGACCCGGCGCGGGCGGGGCGCGTACGAGAAGACGCGGAACCAGGCGATCTCGTCACCGCTGTAGCGGGCGACGCCGTACACCCAGCCCTTGCCGGCCGGATCCGGCTCGTCGGGGACGTTCCAGCGCAGGGAGCAGTCGAACGTCCCCCCGGCCTTCTGGATCAGTCTCCGGCGCAAGCCGAAGACGAAGAGCCCGATCACCACCAGTGCGACGACCAGGCCGCACACGAGCAGAGCGAGGAACATCTTCACCGACCTCCTCGCTGCGTCCCGTAGCCGGACCAGCCGGCCGAACCGAATACAACCTGCACCTGCATCGCCTCAGCCGCGGCACGGTCCGGAAAATTCCGGACCGTGCCGCGGCTGAGGGCACTACTCCGCGCGGACCGTCAGCGGCCCGCTACCGCGCGCAGCCGGACGTCGGCGCGCCGCTCGGCGGCGGCGTCGGAGTCCGACTTCGCACGCTCGAGCGCGCGCTCGGCGCGCTGGGCGTCGATCTCGTCCGCCAGCTCGCAGACCTCCGCGAGCAGGGACAGCTTGTCGTCGGCGAACGAGATGAATCCGCCGTGGACGGCGGCGACGACGGTCTCGCCCTCGCTCGTACGGATGGTCACCGGGCCCGACTCCAGCACACCGAGCAGCGGCTGGTGGCCGGGCATGACGCCGATGTCGCCGGAGGTGGTACGCGCGATGACCAGGGTGGCCTCGCCGGACCAGACACTCCGGTCCGCGGCGACCAGCTCGACGTGCAGCTCAGCGGCCAAGGGTGGCTCCTCGGGTCACCACCCGGCGGTCGTGCCGGGTGTTGGGGTCGATTCTAGGGGGCGTGGAGAGGGGGGCGGGACGGATCCCGCCCCCCTCGAGGCGAGCACGGGGCTCAGGAGACGCCGAGCTCCTTGGCGTTCTTCTTGAGGTCCTCGAGACCACCGCACATGAAGAAGGCCTGCTCCGGGAAGTGGTCGAACTCACCGTCGCAGATCGCGTTGAACGCGGCGATCGACTCGTCGAGCGGAACGTCCGAACCGTCCACACCGGTGAACTGCTTGGCGGCGTGGGTGTTCTGCGACAGGAAGCGCTCGACGCGGCGCGCGCGGTGGACGACGAGCTTGTCCTCCTCGCTGAGCTCGTCGATGCCGAGGATCGCGATGATGTCCTGGAGGTCCTTGTACTTCTGCAGGATCCCCTTGACGCGCGTGGCGGCGTCGTAGTGCTCCTGCGCGATGTAGCGCGGGTCCAGGATCCGGGACGTGGAGTCCAGCGGGTCCACGGCCGGGTAGATGCCCTTCTCGGAGATCGGACGGGAGAGCACCGTCGTCGCGTCGAGGTGGGCGAAGGTGGTCGCCGGCGCCGGGTCGGTGAGGTCGTCGGCGGGGACGTAGATCGCCTGCATCGAGGTGATCGAGTGACCACGGGTCGAGGTGATGCGCTCCTGGAGGAGACCCATCTCGTCGGCCAGGTTCGGCTGGTAGCCCACCGCGGAGGGCATGCGGCCGAGCAGGGTCGACACCTCGGAACCGGCCTGCGTGAAGCGGAAGATGTTGTCGATGAAGAACAGCACGTCCTGCTTCTGCACATCGCGGAAGTACTCCGCCATGGTCAGACCGGCGAGGGCGACACGGAGACGGGTGCCCGGGGGCTCGTCCATCTGGCCGAAGACCAGGGCGGTCTTGTCCAGAACGCCGGACTCCTCCATCTCCGCGATGAGGTCGTTGCCCTCACGCGTGCGCTCGCCGACACCGGCGAAGACGGAAACGCCCTCGTGCAGCTTGGCCACACGCATGATCATTTCCTGGATCAGAACGGTCTTGCCGACACCGGCGCCACCGAACAGACCGATCTTTCCACCCTTGACGTACGGGGTGAGGAGGTCGACGACCTTCAGGCCGGTCTCGAACATCTCGGTCTTCGACTCGAGGTCCGCGAACGCCGGGGCCTTGCGGTGGATGGACCAGCGCTCGCCGACCTCCGACTCCGCCTCGGGCTCGTTCAGGATCTGGCCCAGCGTGTTGAACACGCGACCCTTGGTGACGTCGCCGACGGGCACCGTGATGCCGTCGCCGGTGTCGACCACGGGGGCCTGGCGGACCAGACCGTCGGTGGGCTGCATCGAGATGGTGCGGACGATGCCCTCACCGAGGTGCTGCGCGACCTCGAGGGTCAGCGTCTTGAGCTTGCCCTCCTCGGCCGGGTCGGCGACCTCGACGTGCAGGGCGTTGTAGATCTCCGGCATCGCGTCGACGGGGAACTCCACGTCGACGACCGGGCCGATGACCCGGGCGACGCGGCCCGTGGCGGCGGCCGTCTCAACAGTGGTCGTCATTACTTGTCACTCCCCGCGGTCGCGTCGGCCAGGGCTGCGGTGCCACCGACGATCTCGCTGATTTCCTGGGTGATTTCGGCCTGGCGGGCCGCGTTGGCAAGTCGGGAGAGGTTGTTGATCAAGTCTCCCGCGTTGTCGGTGGCCGACTTCATCGCGCGGCGCGTGGCGGCGTGCTTGGAGGCAGCCGACTGGAGCAGCGCGTTGTAGATCCGGCTCTCGACGTAGCGCGGCAGAAGGGCGTCGAGGACGTCCTCCGCCGACGGCTCGAAGTCGTACAGCGGACGGAGGGTGTCCGGCTCGCCGGCCTCCTTCGCCACCTCGTCGAGGCTGAGGGGCAGCAGCCGGGCCTCGATGGCCGTCTGGGTCATCATCGAGACGAACTCGGTGTAGATGATGTGGAGCTCGTCCACACCGCCCTCGGCCGTGTCCTTCTCGATCGCCTCGATCAGCGGTGCCGCGATCTTCTTGGCGTCCGCGTACGTGGGCTCGTCCGTGAAGCCGGTCCACGTGTCGCTCAGCTTCCGCTCACGGAAGTTGAAGTGCGCGACACCGCGGCGACCGACGACGTAGACGTCGACCGTGCGGCCCTTGCCCTCCAGCTCCCTGATGAGCTTCTCCGCCGCCTTGATGGCGTTGGAGTTGAAGGCGCCGGCCAGACCGCGGTCGCTCGAGAGGAGCAGGACCGCGGCACGGCTCGGGCTCTCCGCCTCGGTGGTCAGCGGGTGCTTGTCGTTCGCACCCGTGGCCACCGCCGTGACCGCGCGGGTGAGCTCGGTCGCGTACGGAGTCGACGCCTGCACCTTGCGCTGCGCCTTGACGACACGCGAGGCGGCGATCATCTCCATCGCCTTGGTGATCTTCTTCGTCGCGGTGACGGATTTGATGCGACGCTTGTAGACCCGGAGCTGCGCTCCCATGAGTCAGGTCCCTTCCGTCGTCACTTCGAGACGTTGACGGCGGCAGGGGCGTCCGCGCCGAGCAGCTTGCCGTCGGACGTCTCGAACTGCTGCTTGAACTCCGCGATGGCGTCGGCGACGGCCGTGAGGGTGTCGTCCGACATCTTCTTGCCCTCGCGGATGGAGGTCATGAGACCGGAGTGGTTCTGGCGCAGGTACGCCAGGAGCTCGGCCTCGAAGCGGCGGATGTCGGCGACCGGGACGTCGTCCATCTTGCCGGTGGTGCCGGCCCAGACCGAGACGACCTGGTTCTCCGTGGGCATCGGCTGGTACTGAGCCTGCTTGAGCAGCTCGACCATCCGCTGACCGCGCTCCAGCTGCGCCTTCGAGGCCGCGTCCAGGTCGGAACCGAAGGCCGCGAAGGCCTCCAGCTCACGGAACTGGGCGAGGTCCACGCGGAGGCGGCCGGCGATCTGCTTCATCGCCGGGTGCTGGGCGGAGCCACCGACTCGGGAGACCGAGATGCCGACGTTCAGGGCCGGGCGCTGGCCGGCGTTGAACAGGTCGGACTCCAGGAAGCACTGGCCGTCGGTGATGGAGATGACGTTGGTCGGGATGAACGCCGAGACGTCGTTGGCCTTCGTCTCGACGATCGGCAGACCGGTCATCGAGCCGGCACCCAGCTCGTCCGAGAGCTTCGCGCAGCGCTCCAGGAGACGCGAGTGCAGGTAGAAGACGTCACCCGGGTAGGCCTCACGGCCCGGCGGGCGGCGCAGCAGCAGCGACACGGCGCGGTAGGCGTCGGCCTGCTTCGACAGGTCGTCGAAGACGATCAGGACGTGCTTGCCCTGGTACATCCAGTGCTGACCGATGGCGGAGCCGGTGTACGGCGCCAGGTACTTGAAGCCGGCCGGGTCGGACGCCGGGGCGGCGACGATCGTCGTGTACTCGAGCGCACCGGCCTCTTCCAGGGCGCCGCGAACGGACGCGATGGTCGAGCCCTTCTGGCCGACGGCGACGTAGATGCAGCGGACCTGCTTGTTCACGTCGCCCGAGCGCCAGTTGTCACGCTGGTTGATGATCGTGTCGACGCACAGCGCGGTCTTGCCGGTCTGACGGTCGCCGATGATCAGCTGACGCTGACCGCGGCCGACCGGCGTCATGGCGTCGACGGCCTTGTAGCCGGTCTCCATCGGCTCGTGCACCGACTTACGGGCCATAACGCCCGGGGCCTGCAGCTCGAGGGCGCGGCGGCCCTCGGTCGCGATCTCGCCGAGACCGTCGATCGGGTTGCCGAGCGGGTCGACAACGCGGCCGAGGTATCCCTCGCCGACACCGACGGAGAGGACCTCGCCGGTGCGCTGCACCGACTGCCCCTCCTCGATGCCGCTGAACTCGCCGAGGACGATCGCACCGATCTCGCGCTCTTCGAGGTTCAGCGCGAGACCGAGGGTGCCGTCCTCGAACTTCAGCAGCTCGTTCGCCATGGCCGAGGGAAGACCCTCGACCTTCGCGATGCCGTCGCCGGCCAGGCTGACCGTGCCGACCTCCTCGCGCGAGGCCGCGTCCGGCTGGTACGACTGGACAAAGGTCTCCAGTGCGTCCCGGATCTCCTCCGGCCGGATCGTGAGCTCCGCCATCTGGGTTCCCTGCTCTCCTTGTTGGGCCCGAAGTTTCTTAAGGGGTCTGGGGGCCGACCCCCAGGAATCTTCTGCAATCTCTGCACGGCCCAACCGGGCCGCTGGTGATGCTGTGATGCTGTGATGCTGTTCTGCTGTGGTGACCGCGTCAGCCGGCCAGTCGACGGGTCGCCTCGTCGAGGCGCTCCGCGATGGTGCCGTTGATGACCTCGTCGCCGACCCGCACCGTGATCCCGCCGAGGACCGCGGGGTCCACGTCCAGGTTCAGGTGCATCTCGCGGCCGTACAGCTTGGCGAGGACGGCTCCGAGGCGCTGCTTCTGCCGGTCCGACAGCGGCACCGCCGAGGTGACGACCGCGACCATCCGGTCCCGGCGCGCCGCGGCGAGCTTGGACAGGGACTCGAGTCCCGCTTCCAGGCTACGTCCCCGGGGCTGGGTCACCAGACGGACGACCAGGCGCTCGGTGGTCGCGTGGGCCTTGCCGCCCAGCAGGCTGCGGAGCAGCGTGCCCTTGGCGGTGGCCGTGGCGGCCTTGTCCGTCAGCGCCGAGCGGAGCTCGTTGCTGGAGGACACGATCCGGGCGAAGCGGAACAGCTCGTCCTCGACGTCGTCGAGCGCGCCCGCCCTCTGCGCCGCGGTGAGGTCCGCGGTGTTCGCCAGCTCCTCGGTCGCGTCGACCAGGTCGCGCGAACGCGACCAGCGCGAACGGACCATGCCGGAGACCAGGTCGGCGGTCTCGCCGCCCACCTGACCGGCCAGGAGTCGCTGCGCGAGTGCGGCCTTGGCCTCACCCGGCTGAGCGGGGTCGGTCAGGACCCGGCGCAGCGACACCTCGCGGTCGAGCAGCGCGGTGACGGCGGCGAGCTCGTCCGCGAGCTTCGTCGCGTCGACCGGGGTGTTGTCGGTCAGCGCGTCGAGGGACTCGCGTGCGGCGGCCAGTGCCTCACGGCTCGCTCCGTTCATCGGACGGCCTCGGCCTTCTCCTCGAGCTCGTCGAGGAAGCGGTCGATCGTGCGGCTCTGGCGGGCGGTGTCCTCGAGGGACTCGCCGACCAGCTTGCCGGCCAGGTCGGTGGCGAGCTTGCCCACGTCCTGGCGCAGCGACGCCGACGCGGACTTGCGGTCCGCCTCGATCTGCGCGTGACCGGCCGCGATGATCTCCTCGCGCTGGCGCTGGCCCTCCGCCTTCATCTCCTGGATGATCGCGGTGCCCTGCTCCGTCGCCTCCTGGCGAAGACGCGCGGCCTCGTGGCGGGCCTCGGCGAGCTGGGCCTTGTACTGCTCCAGCACACTCTGAGCCTCGATCTGGGCCGACTCGGCCTTCTCGATGCCACCCTCGATGGCCTCGCGGCGCTCGTCCAGAACCTTGTTGATGTTCGGGAGGAGCTTCTTGGCGAGGAAGCCGAAGACGATGACGAAGGCGATCAGGCCGATGACGAGCTCGTCAAGATGCGGGATCAGAGGAGGCTGGGGCTCCTCCGCCGCCGCAAGAAGCAGAGCGTTCACATCAGTGCCTTCCGTAAAAAGAATCGGGCTGTCGGTCCGGGCTTACTGGTAGACGAAGCCCATGACGATGCCGATGAGGGCGAGCGCCTCACAGAAGGCGAAGCCCATGATCTGGTTGGTGCGGATCAGACCGGCGGCCTCGGGCTGGCGGGCGAGGGCCTGCGTGCCGTTACCGAAGATGATGCCGACGCCGACGCCGGGGCCGATCGCGGCCAGGCCGTAGCCGATCGAGGCGACGTTGCCGACGACGTTCTCCTTGGCGCCGGCGGCGAGGTTGACCATGTCGAGAGCAGCGGACATGCCGTTACTTCCTTCTCTTTCAATGACCCGGTGGGGGTTGGCCACCGGACGACTGTTGGCTTGGGGGTGGAGCAGCGGGACCGGGTCGGGCTCAGTGGTGCTCGGAGAGCGCGCCCTGGACGTAGCTGCAGGCCAGGAGGACGAAGACGTACGCCTGGACGGCCTGGATGAAGAGCTCGAACGCGGTCATCACGAGGACCATCACGAACGAGGCGCCGGCGTAGACGAAGCCCAGGCCGTTCATGAGGTACCAGGTGGCCAGGGAGAACATCACGATGAGCAGGTGACCGGCGAACATGTTCGCGAACAGTCGGACCGCGTGCGTGAAGGGCCGGATGAGGAGGTTCGAGAAGAACTCGAGGACGACGACCATCGGGAGGATCGCGCCGAGCGACTTGTCGTAGCCGACGATGTTCTTCCAGCCGCCCACGAAGCCGTGCTTCTTGAAGGTGAGCGAGATCCACAGGACGTACACGATCAGCGCGAGACCGGCCGGGAAGGCGATCAGCGAGGTGACCGGGAACTGGGCGAGCGGAACGATCGACCAGAGGTTCATGATCCAGACGAAGAAGAACAGCGACACCATGAAGGGGACGTACTTCTCGCCGTCCTTCTTGCCGATGATCTCGTAGACGATGCCGCGGCGCACGAAGTCGTAACCGGCCTCGCCGACCATCTGGAGCTTGCCGGGGATCAGCTTGGGCTTGTTGAAGGCGGCCCAGAAGAACCCGACGACCACGATGGAGCCGAGGATGGCGAGCAGCATCGGCTTGGTGAACTCGATGCCGCCCACCGTCGCGATGGGCTCGTACATGAACGTGTGCAGGCCCGGCGCCGGGAAGCCACATCCACTGAAGATGTGGCAATCCGGGTCGAAGGCAAGCGTCTGGTCAGCACTCACCGCGGGCTCCTTCAGCGTGGCGCATAGGTACGGCAACCTCGTTGTGTCGGCGCGGCACGCAGCCGCGGGTCGGCACTGGACTGGTCTTACGGATAAGGGGGCGGCGGTTCGGCTTCGAGCCTCGCGCTGGGACAGGCCTCTCGGATGCCCGCGCCCGCAGTGCCGCAGTTGGCACCGGACGATAGCAGGAAGCCGAAGGCGGCTTTATCCCGGCCCTACCCTTCACGACTTCGACCCCGTGTTTCCGGGGTCGATGTAAGCGATCTTGGCCTTCATGTAGGCCCGGGCCTGAGCGGCGACCCACACGATGGTCGTCGCGAGCAGCGTGAAGGCGAAGGCCTTGAAGTCGAACAGCGTGGTGTTCTTGAGCAACGCCAGGAAGATGAAGAGCACCAGGAGCTGGGCCGTGTAGAGCATCAGCCCCATCGCCTGGAACAGGTGCGGGAAGGACTTGGCCGTCCGCTGGAGGACCAGCTGCCCGATCCCCATGAAGAGGACGACCACCAGGGTGCCGACGACCGCGCCGAGCGCGCCCTTGCCACCGGCCACCGCCCCACTGACGACCGTGGCGATCGCGCCGACGGCAACAGTGGGGACGGCGGTGTGCAGCAGGATGCGTGCGTCGTTGGACGGCATGGCGGTGTCTCCGCTTGATGGAGGGGGCGATGGTGTCGTCATGGACGAGCGTAAGCCCGGTCCGAGGTGGGTCTCGGGGCCAACGGACCGTCGCACTACGGTCTTTCGGCACTGTCGCCGGGTCTCGTGAACGGTATCACAAACTATTTGAATAGGTCTTTACCCATAAGGTGTGCCAGTTGTCACACATGAGGGTTACGCCGCGCGTGTGTGCACGACAGCGGAGCGTCTTGTCTGGTAATGACCGCTGCTGCGGCTTTCGTCAACTCGGCGTTCCGGCCTTCCGCCGGTCGGTGAAGCGCGCGCGGTTGCCGATGGCGGTGGCGCCGTTGATGCCGGCGGGCACCGGGATCCGCTCGTCCTCCCCGGCCGCGGCCGGCCCGGAAGCCGTCTCCGGGTCCGCCTCCGGTTCCGTCCCCGGCTCCGCCTCCGCGGCGGGGGCCGGCTTGCGGCGCCGGTAGCGGGGCGGCACCACGGACTCGGCCCAGCGGGGCGCGCGCGGCCTGAACCGCGGCAGCAGGAGCAGCACCAGACCGATCGCGCTGAGCGCGACGACCCCGAGGACGATCCACATCGAGGTCGAGTGGACCGAGTACGCCAGCGTCCCGAAGGCGATCAGGGCCGACCAGAAGTACATGATCAGCACCGCGCGGCTGTGCGAGTGGCCGATCTCCAGGAGCCGGTGGTGCAGGTGGCCGCGGTCGGCCGCGAACGGCGACTGGCCCTTCCAGGTGCGGCGCACGATCGCCAGGACCAGGTCCGCCATCGGGATCGCGATGATCGTCAGCGGCAGCAGGAGCGGAATGAAGACGGGCAGGGCGGCGTGGGTGGCCTCGCGGGTCGAGCCCTCGAAGAGCCGCAGGATGTCCGGGTCGACCTGGCCGGTGATCGAGATGGCGGAGGCCGCCAGGATCAGGCCGATCAGCATCGAGCCGGAGTCGCCCATGAAGATCCGCGCCGGGTGCATGTTGTGCGGCAGGAAGCCCAGGCACATGCCCATGAGGATGGCGGCGAAGAGGGTCGCGGGGGCGGCGGCCTCGATCGTGTAGCCGTACCAGAGGCGGTAGGCGTAGAGGAAGAAGGCCGCGGCGGCGATGCAGACCATGCCGGCGGCGAGGCCGTCGAGGCCGTCGACGAAGTTCACCGCGTTGATCGTGAGGACCACCAGGGCGACCGTGAGGAGCGTGCCCTGCCCGGGGGTGAGCGCGACGGTGCCGATGCCGGGGATCGGGAGCCACAGGATCGTCAGGCCCTGCGCGACCATCACGCCGGCCGAGATCATCTGCGCGCCCAGCTTGATGAGCGCGTCGAGCTCGAACTTGTCGTCCAGGACGCCGATCAGCCAGATCAGCGCGGCGCCGGAGAGCAGCGCGCGGGGCTCGTTGGACAGCTCGAAGACGCTGCCGAGGTTCTGCAGGTGGGCGGCGACGAGCAGGCCCGCGCACAGCCCGAAGAACATGGCGATGCCACCGAGCCGCGGAGTCGGTTCTCGGTGTACGTCGCGGGCGCGGATCTCCGGCATCGCCCCGGTCGCGATGGCGAACTTGCGCACCGGTCCGGTGAGCAGGTAGGTCACCGCGGCCGTGACGCAGAGCGTCAGCAGGTAATCACGCACGGGCTGCCCCACAGGAATCGCTGGCCATCTCAGCCCCACACCCTAGCCGTGCCGTCCATGTGCTGGGAGACACGCGGGTCGCCCGGACGGTTGCACCGGGCCTTCGCTCAATGTTCGTACGGCGGAAATCGGCCGGTCAGCGCGCGTACCTCCGCCCGTACCCGGGCCGTCTCCTCCGGGTCGTCGCGGAGCGCGGCGGTGAACAGGCCGGCGATCCTGGCCATTTCGGGGATGCCCATGCCCTGGGTGGTGACGGCGGCCGTGCCGAGCCGGATCCCGCGCCCCTCCCCGTACGGGAGCGCGCAGGTGTCGAGCACGATGCCGGCGGCGGCGAGCCGGGCGCGGGCGGTGCGCCCGTCGACGCCGAGGGGGGCGGGGTCGGCGGTGATGAGGTGGGTGTCGGTACCGCCGGTGGTCACCGCGAAGCCCTCGGCGACGAGGGCGGCGGCCAGGACCCGGGCGTGCTCGACCACCCGGTGGGCGTACGCGGTGAACGCGGGGGCCGCCGCCTCGCCGAAGGCCACGGCCTTCGCCGCGATCGTGTGCATCTGGGCGCCGCCCTGGCTGAACGGGAACACCGCCCGGTCGATCCGGCCCGCGAGCTCCTCCCCGCACAGGATCATTCCGCCGCGCGGGCCGCGCAGCACCTTGTGGGTGGTGGCGCAGACGACGTCGGCGTACGGGACGGGGCTGGGGGCCGCTCCCCCGGCGACCAGGCCGATGGTGTGGGCCGCGTCGGCGATCAGGTAGGCGCCGGTCTCGTCGGCGATCTCGCGGAACACCGCGTGGTCGAGGTGGCGGGGGTAGGAGATGGAGCCGCAGACGATCGCCTTGGGGCGGTGGTGGCGGGCGAGGGCGGCGACCTGCTCGTGGTCGACGAGCCCGGTCTCGGCGTCGACGCCGTAGGGGACGAAGTCGAACCAGCGGCCGGAGAAGTTGGCGGGCGAACCGTGGGTGAGGTGCCCGCCGTGCTCCAGGCCCATGGCGAGGACCGTGTCACCGGGCCTGAGAAGGGCCGCGTACGCCGCCAGGACGGCCGAGGAGCCGGAGTGGGCCTGGACGTTCGCGTGGTCGGCTCCGAAGAGCGCGGTGGCCCGTTGCACGGCGATCCGCTCGACGGCGTCGGCGTACTCGCAGCCGCCGTGGTGCCGGGCGCCGGGGTAGCCCTCGGCGTACTTGTTGGCGAGCGGGGAGCCGAGGGCGGCGAGGACGGCGGGCGAGGTGAAGTTCTCCGCCGCGATCAGCTGGAGGCTGTCGGCCTGCCGCCGCTCCTCGCCGAGCAGCACGTCGGCGACCTCAGGGTCCTGCCGGCGCAGGACGTCGAGCTCGTCGGGGGGCGCGGTGACCGGCATGGCTGACTCCGGGCGTGGAGGGATGTCAGCACCAATGTAGACAAACCACCCCCACCTCGCCCGCCGGGAGTCAGCGCCGCGCCGTCAGCGCCGTCAGCGCCGTCAGCGCCGTCACAACGGGGTCGAGCGCCTGGTTGAGCCCCGCTCCCGACGCGCCCCTCGCGCCGCTCGGCCCCGGAGGGCCTCCCGGGCTTCGGGTCGCTGCGCCGGACTCCGTCCGCCGGACGTGGCCGGGCCGGATCGGCTCAGCGCCGCGCCGTCACCCCCGTCAGCGCCGTCACCACGGGGTCGAGCGCCTGGTTGATCTCGTCGCCGATCGAGCGGAAGAACGTGATGGGGGCGCCGTACGGGTCGTTGACCTCGTCCGCGTCCGGGGACGGGGCCAGGAGCCAGCCGCGGAGGGCCGCGGCCGCGCGGACCAGGGCGCGGGCGCGTTCGACCATGCCCTCGTCGCGGGGGTCCGGGAGCGTGGCCGGGTCGATGGCGCGGACCAGGCGGGTGAACTCCTTCAGGGTGAAGGTGCGCAGGCCCGCCGAGTGGCCCATCGAGATGACCTGCGCCCGGTGGTCCCGGGTCGCCGTCAGGACGAGGTCCGCGCGGATGACGTGCTCGTCGAGGAGCTCGCGGCCCACGAAGCCGCTGTAGTCCGCGCCGAAGTCGGCGAGGACGAGTTCCGCGTTGGCCTCCATCGGGGCCCCCTCGTGCCCCCAGGTGCCCGCGCTCTCCACGATCAGGCCGCCGCCGAGGGGGTCCCCGAGCCGGTCGCTCAGGGCGTGGCGGGTCAGCCGCTCGGTGATCGGCGAGCGGCAGACGTTGCCGGTGCTGACGTGGAGGATGCGGAAGGTGTCGCTGTCGTCGTGCCCCGCTATGCCACGCCCCTCAGGGGCGGTCAACTGGCCACCTCGAGGTCGGGTACGACCTTCCGGAGCTCCTCCGCGGAGAGCGCCCCCTGCCGCAGCAGCACCGGCA
Source organism: Streptomyces sp. NPDC088915 (assembly GCF_044749825.1). Taxonomy (NCBI): domain Bacteria; kingdom Bacillati; phylum Actinomycetota; class Actinomycetes; order Kitasatosporales; family Streptomycetaceae; genus Streptomyces; species Streptomyces sp. NPDC088915. The sequence goes on along the minus strand of NZ_JBIVIR010000003.1, from coordinate 66,086 downwards.
CCGGGCCGGTCACGTCGACGATGGACGAGGGGACGTTCCCGGGCGTCGGACCGCCGTCGAGGTACACGGAGACGGAGTCGCCGAGCATGTGCTGCGCGGCGTCGCAGTCCTCCGGCGACGGGTGGCCGGTGAGGTTGGCCGAGGAGACGGCCATCGGGCCGACCTCGGTGAGCAGCTCGATCGCGACCGGGTGCAGCGGCATCCGGACGGCGACGGTGCCCCGGGTGTCGCCGAGGTCCCACTGGAGGGACGGCTGGTGGCGGGCGACCAGGGTGAGCGCGCCGGGCCAGAAGGCGTCGACGAGCTCCCAGGCCTGCTCGGAGAAGTCGGTGACCAGGCCGTGGAGGGTGTTCGGGGAGCCGATGAGGACGGGCGTGGGCATGTTGCGGCCGCGCCCCTTGGCGGCCAGCAGGTCGGCCACGGCCTCGCCGCTGAAGGCGTCCGCCCCGATCCCGTACACGGTGTCGGTGGGCAGCACGACCAGCTCGCCCCGGCGGACGGCGGACGCGGCCTCGCGCAGGCCCGTCAGTCGGTCGGTCGCCTCGTTGCAGTCGTATCGCCGTGCCATCAGTTCCCGGCCTCCTCGTACGCGTGGTTCGTCATGGCGGCGATGACGGTCGGGGCCGTCATGGCGTCGCCTTGCGGGCGGTCGCGAAGCGCGGCCGGTTGTTCAGGTCGGGGTGGTCGGCGGCGTCCGCCCAGCCGGCCTCCTCGTTGAAGATCCAGGGCACCTGGCCGCCCTGGGTGTCCGCGTGCTCGATGACGACGAGGCCGCCGGGGCGGAGCAGGCGGTGGGCGGTGCGCTCGATGCCGCGGATGGTGTCGAGGCCGTCCTCGCCGGAGAAGAGGGCCATCTCCGGGTCGTGGTCGCGGGCCTCGGGCGCCACGTACTCCCACTCGGTGAGCGGGATGTACGGCGGGTTGGAGATGACCAGGTCGACCTGGCCGTCGAGCTCGGGCAGGGCGGTCAGCGCGTCGCCCCGGTGGACGGTGACGCGGGAGCCCTCGGCGTTCTTCCGGGTCCAGACGAGGGCGTCCTCGGAGAGCTCGACGGCGTGCACGCGCGAGCGCGGCACCTCCTGGGCCATGGCGAGGGCGATGGCCCCGGAGCCGGTGCACAGGTCGACGATGAGCGGCTCGACGACGTCCATGGCGCGCACGGCGTCTATGGCCCAGCCGACGACCGACTCGGTCTCCGGGCGCGGCACGAAGACGCCGGGGCCCACCTGGAGCTCCAGGTAGCGGAAGAACGCCCGTCCGGTGATGTGCTGGAGGGGTTCGCGGGCCTCGCGGCGGGCGACCGTCTCCCAGTAGCGGGCGTCGAAGTCCGCGTCCTTGACGTTGTGCAGCTCCCCCCGCTTGACGCCGTGCACGAACGCGGCGAGCTCCTCGGCGTCGAAGCGCGGGGAGGGGACGCCGGCGTCGGCCAGCCGCTGGGTGGCCTGGGCCACCTCGGCAAGCAGCAGACTGCGGGGGCCTGGGGGTCGCCCCCCAGAAAGTGACTGCACGCTGGTCCTCCGTGGTGCGGGGTGGGGCTCGGGGGAAGCCGTACGGGGTCTCGGGCGGCTCCGGACTCCGTACGGCCTTGTGCGGGTGCCTTACGCCGCGGCGAGCTTCGCCGCCGAGTCGGCGTCGACGCAGGCCTGGATCACCGCGTCCAGTTCGCCGTCGAGCACCTGGTCCAGGTTGTACGACTTGAAGCCGACGCGGTGGTCCGAGATGCGGTTCTCCGGGAAGTTGTACGTCCGGATCTTCTCGGAGCGGTCGACGGTGCGGACCTGGCTGCGGCGGGCGTCGGCGGCCTCGGCCTCGGCCTTCTCCTGGGCGGCGGCGAGGAGCCGGGAGCGCAGGATGCGCATGGCCTGCTCCTTGTTCTGGAGCTGGCTCTTCTCGTTCTGGCAGGAGGCGACGATGCCGGTCGGCAGGTGGGTGATGCGGACGGCGGAGTCGGTGGTGTTGACCGACTGGCCGCCGGGGCCGGACGAGCGGTAGACGTCGATCCGCAGGTCGTTGGCGTGGACCTCGACCTCGACCTCCTCGGCCTCGGGCGTGACGAGCACGCCGGCGGCGGAGGTGTGGATGCGGCCCTGGGACTCGGTGGCGGGCACGCGCTGGACGCGGTGCACCCCGCCCTCGTACTTGAGCCGGGCCCAGACGCCCTGGCCGGGCTCGGTGGCGCCGTTGCCGCCCTTGGTCTTCACGGCGACCTGGACGTCCTTGTAGCCGCCCAGCTCGGACTCGGTGGCGTCGATGATCTCGGTCTTCCAGCCGACGCGCTCGGCGTACCGGAGGTACATGCGGAGCAGGTCGCCGGCGAAGAGCGCGGACTCGTCGCCGCCGGCGCCGGCCTTGATCTCCAGGATGACGTCCTTGTCGTCGCTGGGGTCGCGCGGGACGAGGAGCAGGCGGAGCTTGTCGGTCAGCTCCTCCCGGTCCTTCTCCAGCTGCTTGACCTCGGCGGCGAAGTCGGGGTCGTCGTGCGCCAGCTCGCGGGCGGTCTCGATGTCGTCACCGGTCTGCTTCCAGGAGCGGTAGGTGCCGACGATCGGGGTCAGCTCGGCGTAGCGCTTGTTGAGCTTGCGCGCGTTCGCCTGGTCGGAGTGGACCGAGGGGTCCGCCAGCTTCTTCTCGAGGTCGGCGTGCTCGCCGACCAGTTCCTCGACCGCCTCGAACATCGGGGGCTCCTGGTTTTCGTCAGTTGCTACGGGGACGCCAAAGCGCCGGTCCCGGCCACCCGCGCGGGGCGACCGTGGACCGGCGCAGGGGCTCGCTACTTGCTGGCGGAGCCGGCGGCCTTGCCGAAGCGGGCCTCGAAGCGGGCGACGCGGCCGCCGGTGTCGAGGATCTTCTGCTTGCCCGTGTAGAACGGGTGGCACTCGGAGCAGACCTCGGCACGGATGGTGCCGTCGGTGAGGGTGCTACGGGTGGTGAACGACGCGCCACAGGTGCAGCTGACCTGGGTCTCGACGTACTCGGGGTGGATCTCGCGCTTCAAGGTGTCTCCTATGTTCCGGGAGGGCACCGGGTCGCTACCGCGGGTTGCGGCATGCGTGAACCGGGGCCGACGTACCAGTCTGCCAGGACCGGCCGCATCTCCCCAAACCGGGGTCGGGCCGGAGGTATTCCCGGGCTACCCCACGATGCCGTCGGCCGCCCCGGTGGCGGTGTCCTTCGTCGCGGCGGCGGGGACGGCCGCGTCGTCCTTGAGGGCCTGCCAGACCTGCCCGGACTGCTTCTCCAGGGGGACGACCCGGTTGGGGTCGATCCGGTCGTACGCGACGGGCAGGGTGACCATGTGGACGTTCGCGGCCTCGATGCCGGAGAGGCCCTTGGCGAAGCCCGTCAGCTCCTGGACGGAGTCGAGTTCGGAGTCGGGGGTGATGGCCTTGGTGGCGGCGTCGGCGAGGCCGAGGAGCTTCGTGGCGTCGCTCAGGACGCCGACGTCCCTGACCTGGGCGACGAAGGCCTTCATGAAGGCCTGCTGGAGCTGTATGCGGCCGAGGTCGCTGCCGTCGCCGACGCTCTTGCGGGTGCGGACGAGGCCGAGGGACTGCTCGCCGTCGAGGGTGTGGCGGCCCGGCGCGAGGTCGAGGTGGCTCTTGCCGTCCTCGATGCGCTCGGTGGTGGTGATCTCGACGCCGCCGAGCTCGTCGATGATCTCCTTGAAGCCGGTGAAGTCGACCTCGACGTAGTGGTCCATGCGGATGCCGGACATCGCCTCGACGGTCTTCACGGCGCAGGCGGGGCCGCCGACCTCGTACGCCGTGTTGAACATGGCGCGGCGCCGGCCGGGGACCTCGTCGCCCCGGGCGTCGGTGCAGTCCGGTCTCGTGACGAGGGTGTCGCGGGGTATGGAGACGACGCTGGCCTTCTTGTGGCCCTCGTGGACGTGGACGACCATCGCGGTGTCGGAGCGGGCGCCGCCCTCGTCCTTGCCGTAGGCGTCGTTGTCGCCGGAGCGCGAGTCGGAGCCGAGGACGAGGATGTCCATCGAGCCGTCGTCGACGTCGACGGGGCGCTGGGGGCCGAGTTGGGCGTTGATGTCGACGCCCTGGATGTTGTGGTCGAGCTTCAGGTAGTAGGCGTACCCGGCCCCGGCTCCGCCGAGGAGGAGGACCACGAGGGTCCCGGTGAGGAGGAACGTCGCCTTGCGGCGTCTGCCGCTGTTCTTCTGCTCGGTCATCGCCCGTCCTTCGGCCTTGGATTCACCTTCTGTGACGGCGGTGCGTCCGAAAGGGTTGCGCGCGACTCCACGGGCTTCGGGCGGGGAAAAACACCGCGCCCACCGTGCGGGCACGGTGGGCGCGGTGGTCGGCGCAGGTCACGGCGGGGCCACGGGCCGGGCCCGGCCCCGCCGTGTGACGTGGATCTCGTGGACCGCGTCAGTCGTTGTTGTTCGCTCCGGGGGTGGTCTTCTGGATCTGGAGGAGGAACTCGCCGTTCGACTTCGTCTGCTTCATCTTGTCGAGGAGCAGTTCGATCGCCTGCTGCTGGTCGAGCGCGTGCAGCACGCGGCGCAGCTTCCAGGTGACGGCGAGCTCGTCGCTGCCGAGGAGGATCTCCTCCTTGCGCGTGCCCGAGGCGTCGACGTCGACGGCCGGGAAGATGCGCTTGTCGGCGAGCTTCCGGTCGAGCTTGAGCTCCATGTTGCCGGTGCCCTTGAACTCCTCGAAGATCACCTCGTCCATGCGCGAGCCGGTGTCGACGAGCGCGGTGGCCAGGATGGTCAGCGAGCCGCCGTCCTCGATGTTGCGCGCGGCACCGAAGAAGCGCTTCGGCGGGTAGAGCGCGGTCGAGTCGACACCACCGGACAGGATGCGGCCGGAGGCCGGGGCGGCGAGGTTGTACGCGCGGCCCAGACGGGTGATCGAGTCGAGCAGGACGACCACGTCGTGACCCAGCTCCACGAGGCGCTTGGCGCGCTCGATGGCCAGCTCGGCGACGGTGGTGTGGTCCTCGGCCGGGCGGTCGAAGGTCGAGGAGATGACCTCGCCCTTGACCGACCGCTGCATGTCGGTGACCTCTTCCGGACGCTCGTCGACCAGGACGACCATCAGGTGGCACTCGGGGTTGTTGTGGGTGATCGCGTTGGCGATCGCCTGCATGATCATGGTCTTGCCGGTCTTCGGCGGGGCCACGATCAGACCGCGCTGGCCCTTGCCGATCGGCGACACGAGGTCGATGATCCGCGTGGTCAGCACGCCCGGGTCGGTCTCCAGGCGGAGCCGGTCCTGCGGGTAGAGCGGGGTCAGCTTGTTGAACTCCGGGCGGCCGCGGCCGGAGTCGGCGGCCATGCCGTTCGCGGAGTCCAGACGGACGAGCGCGTTGAACTTCTCGCGGCGCTCGCCCTCCTTCGGCTGGCGCACGGCACCGGTGACGTGGTCGCCCTTGCGCAGGCCGTTCTTGCGGACCTGGGCGAGGGAGACGTACACGTCGTTCGGGCCGGGCAGGTAGCCGGAGGTCCGGATGAACGCGTAGTTGTCGAGGATGTCGAGGATGCCCGCGACGGGGATCAGGACGTCGTCGTCCGCGACCTGCGGCTCGCCGGCCTGGAAGTCGTCGCGGCCACGGCGCCCGCGGCGGTCGCGGTAGCGGCCGCGACGGCCCCGGCGGCCGCCGGCCTCGTCGTCGTAGTCGTCCTGCGGACCGGCCTGCTGGCCGCCCTGCTGACCCTGGCCGCCGCCCTGGCCCTGACCCTGGCGGTCCTGGCGGTCCTGGCGGTCCTTGCGCTGACCGCCGCCCTGCTGGCCGCCGCCCTGCTGGTCGTCGCCCTTGCGGTCGCGCTGGCGGTCCCGGCGGTCGCGGCGGTCACCGCGCTCGCCGCGGTCCCGGCGGCCGCGGCCCTCGGCGCCGTCGACGGCGCCGTCGGTCCGGGTGTCGGTCTGCGCCTCGGCCCTGACCTCGCGGGACTCGGTACGGGCTTCCGTACGGGGCTCGGTCTTGACGGCCTGCGCGGTCTCGGCCGGGGCGGCGCCGTCCGGCGAACCGGCGGGGGCGGTGGCGCGGCGACGGCGGCGCTCACCGGCCGGCTGGTCGTCGCCGGCGCCCTGCTCCGACGGGGTCTTGGGCGAGGGCTGGCCCGGGATGTCGATCTGCTGCTGGCCGGCGATCTTCTCGACCGGCTCCGCCTTGGCGGCGGCCTCGACGGCCGACGCGGCGGCGGTCTCGCCCGTACGGGCCTTGGAGGTGGCGCGGCGCTTCGGCTTGGCCTCGGCGGCCTCGGCGGTCTTGGCCGGGGCGGCGGAGCCCCCTCCGGCCTGCGCCTCCTTGATGACCTCGATCAGCTGGCTCTTGCGCATGCGCGCGGTGCCCCTGATGCCGAGGCCGGACGCGACCTGCTGCAGCTCGGCCAGGACCATGCCCTCGAGGCCGGTGCCGGAGCGGCGGCGCCGTGCGGTGCCGCCGGTGGCAGCACCTGCGGCGGGCGCGGCGTTGTCGACACTGTTGTCGGCAGTCACGCCCATCAGATCGGTGGTGTCGCTCACGAAGGGTCCTTCCCTGGAGCGGACGTCGGCCATCTGGCTCGGCGACCGGTTGTGCTGTCCGGCAGGGTCCTGGTGTGTGGACCGAGTCCGGGGCGGTGGTCCCGCCGGGTGCGGCGGAAGAGAGAAACGTGCTGTGGGTCCGGCCCGAGGCCCCCTGCTCGGCCCTCACGAGAGAAGAGCGAGGGGTGTCGTGCCGGTTCCGGAGCGTGCTCGAAACTGCTCAGGCGGGCTGCTCAGGCAGTTGGGGAGGCTCCCGGAAGAATGGGTGGTCCCTGAGGGGACACTCCGCACCGCTCCACAAGGAGGTCGGGTGCAGACTTGAGGTTAACACTACCGGCTCCAACAAACATTCCCCCTCTCCCTCACCGGCAATCTCCTGTCCCGGGCGCCACCCGGCGCCCCGGTCCCGTCACCTAGGGCGCCAGCGGCAGGACGCACGCGCCGGACGCGTCGAGGTCGAGCCGGTTCGCGGCCCATCCCTCGCCCGCGAGCAGGGCGACCTTGTCGGCGGTCCCCCGCTCCGCGAGGGCGAGGACCGTGGGGCCCGCGCCGGAGACGACCGCGGGGACGCCGTCCGCGCGCAGCCGGTTCACCAGGGCGATGCTCTCGGGCATCGCGGGGGCGCGGTACTCCTGGTGCAGCCGGTCCTCGGTGGCCGCGAGCAGCAGCTCGGGGCGGCGGGTCAGGGCCTCGACGAGGAGGGCGGCGCGGCCGGCGTTGGCGGCGGCGTCCACGTGCGGGACGGTGCGCGGCAGGAGGCCGCGGGCGGTCTCGGTCAGCACGGGCTTCCCGGGGACGAAAACCACCGGAACGATGGAATCGGAGGGGTCCATCCTGATCGCCCGCGCCGCGCCGGACTCGGTCCAGGCGAGGGTGAATCCGCCGAGGAGACAGGCGGCGACGTTGTCGGGGTGGCCCTCGATCTCGGTGGCCAGCTCCAGGAGGGCGGCCTCGTCGAGCTTCGCGTCGCCGCCTATGGTCACGGCGCGGGCGGCGACGATGCCGGCGCAGATGGCGGCGGAGGAGGAGCCGAGGCCGCGTCCGTGCGGGATGCGGTTGGCGCAGACGACCTCCAGGCCGCGCGGCTGCCCGCCGAGCAGGTCGAAGGCCGTGCGCAGGGAGCGTACGAGCAGGTGGCTCTCGTCGCGCGGGAGCGTCTCGGCGCCCTCTCCGGCGATGTCGACGTGCAGCCCGGAGTCGGCGACCCGGACGACCACGTCGTCGTAGAGGCCCAGCGACAGGCCGAAGGCGTCGAAGCCCGGGCCGAGGTTGGCGCTGGTGGCGGGGACGCGCACCCGTACGGCGGCGGCGCGGAACGCTGGACCGGCCATCGCTCGATGACTCTCCTTGATTGCGACAACGGGTATTTCAACGGGTATTTCAAGAGAAGTACACCGGGACCCGGCGGGCCGTTTCGGCCACGGGGGGCGACAACGGCAACGACACCGCGCATATGCGTCGGGGCGGGTCGGTACAGCCTATCGAAGGAAGGTTCTGTGGCGACATAGGGCGCACAGGAGGCGCACGATGCGTGTCGCGGGCCAACCTGTGCCCCTCTGTGCGTTCCTGATCGGGTTTCGCTCCGTGCGCCTTCCCGTACGGGGGACGCTCCGGCGAAGGAGGCGTCCCCCGTGGGGAGGAACGGGATCAGGCCAGGCCGAGGCGCTCGGCGGCGGCCGCGGCGTCGACCGGGACGGTGACCGGCTGCGGGGCGCCGGCGACGGCCCAGTCGGGGTCCTTGAGGCCGTTGCCGGTGACGGTGCAGACGATCCGCTGGCCGGGGTCGACCTTGCCCTGCTCGGCGGCCTTCAGCAGACCGGCGACCGAGGCGGCCGAGGCGGGCTCGACGAAGACGCCCTCCTGCGCGGCCAACAGGCGGTAGGCGCGCAGGATCTCACGGTCCGTCACCTCGTCGATGAAGCCGCCCGACTCGTCGCGCGCGGCGATCGCGTAGTCCCACGAGGCCGGGTTGCCGATGCGGATCGCGGTGGCGATCGTCGACGGGTCCTTGACGACCTCGCCGCGCACGAGCGGGGCGGAACCGGAGGCCTGGAAGCCCCACATGCGCGGCCGGCGGGTGGCGAGGCCGTCCTCGGAGTACTCGCGGTACCCCTTCCAGTACGCGGTGATGTTGCCCGCGTTGCCGACCGGCAGGACGTGGATGTCGGGGGCGTCGCCCAGCATGTCCACGATCTCGAACGCGGCGGTCTTCTGGCCCTCGATGCGGACCGGGTTGACCGAATTGACCAGCGCCACCGGGTAGTTCTCGGAGAGGGCGCGGGCCAGGGTGAGGCAGTCGTCGAAGTTGCCGTCGACCTGGAGGATCTTCGCGCCGTGCACGAGGGCCTGGCCCATCTTGCCGAGCGCGATCTTGCCCCGGGGCACGAGGACGGCGGACACCATCCCGGCGCGCACCGCGTAGGCGGCGGCGGAGGCCGAGGTGTTGCCGGTGGAGGCGCAGATGACGGCCTGCGCGCCCTCCTCCTTGGCCCGGGTGATGGCCATGGTCATGCCCCGGTCCTTGAAGGAGCCGGTGGGGTTGGCGCCCTCGACCTTGAGGTGCACCTCGCAGCCCGTGCGCTCGGAGAGGATCTGAGCCGGAACGAGCGGCGTACCGCCCTCACGGAGCGTGATGACCGGCGTCGTGTCCGTGACCGGAAGGCGGTCCCGGTACTCCTCGATGATGCCGCGCCACTGGTGGGTGCCCTTGCTGGTCATGGGTCCTTACTCCCCTTCAACACGCATGATGCTGGCGACACCGCGCACGGTGTCGAGCTTGCGCAGCGCCTCGACGGTCCCGGAGAGGGCGGCGTCGGGCGCGCGGTGGGTGACGACGACGAGGGAGGCCTCGCCGCCTCCGTCCGGTCGTCCGTGCTGGCGCACGGTGTCGATGGATACGCCGTGCTCGGCGAAGACCGTCGCCACCTGGGCGAGGACGCCCGGCTTGTCGGCCACGTCGAGACTGATGTGGTACCGCGTGACGACCTCGCCCATGGAGCTGACGGGCAGCTGGGTGTACGCGGACTCCCCGGGGCCGTTGGCCTCGTTGAGCTTGTTGCGGCACACGGCGACGAGGTCGCCGAGCACGGCCGAGGCGGTCGGCGAACCGCCGGCGCCGGGGCCGTAGAACATGAGCCGCCCGGCGGCCTCCGCCTCGACGAAGACCGCGTTGTACGCCTCGCGGACGGAGGCCAGCGGATGGCTGAGCGGGATCATCGCGGGGTGCACGCGCGCGGTGACGGACCCGCCGTCGGCGGCCCGTTCGCAGATGGCGAGCAGCTTGACGGTGCAGCCCATCTCCTTGGCGGAGGCGAAGTCGGCGGCGGTGACCTCGGTCATGCCCTCGCGGTAGACGTCGTCGAGGCGCACGCGCGTGTGGAAGGCGATCCCGGCGAGGATGGCGGCCTTGGCGGCGGCGTCGAAGCCCTCGACGTCGGCGGTCGGGTCGGCCTCGGCGTACCCGAGGGCGGTGGCCTCGTCGAGCGCCTCGGAGTAGCCGGCGCCGGAGGTGTCCATCTTGTCGAGGATGAAGTTCGTCGTGCCGTTGACGATGCCCATCACCCGGTTGATCTTGTCGCCGGCGAGGGACTCGCGCAGCGGCCGGACCAGCGGGATGGCGCCGGCGACGGCGGCCTCGTAGTACAGGTCCTGCCCGTGCCGCCCGGCGGCCTCGTGGAGGGCCGCGCCGTCCTGGGCGAGCAGCGCCTTGTTGGCGGAGACGACGGAGGCGCCGTGCTCGAAGGCGGTGGTGATGAGGGTGCGGGCCGGCTCGACGCCGCCGATGACCTCGACGACCACGTCGACGTCCCCCCGTTTGACCAGGGCGGTGGCGTCGGTGGTGACCAGCTCCGGGGCGATGCCCTCGCGGACCTTGTCGGGCCGGCGGACCGCCACGCCGGCGAGCTCGACCGGGGCGCCGATGCGCGCGGCGAGGTCGTCGGCGTGCGTCGTCATGATGCGCGCCACCTCTGAGCCGACCACTCCACAGCCCAGCAGCGCCACCTTCAGCGGACGCGTACGCATCATCCGACCTCGTTTCTCGTCCTGCTTCGTATTTCTACGGTCGTGTTTCCGGAGTCCCTACGGTGAGGACCAGTCTCACTCACCGGACGGGGGATTCCGCCCCTCGTCCGGATCGTGAGACATGGATTCCATCACCCGACTATTTCATCACCCGACGTCCAGACGCAGGAGATCTTCCTCCGTCTCGCGGCGGACGATGACGCGCGCCTCGCCGTCGCGGACGGCGACGACGGGCGGGCGGAGCGCGTGGTTGTAGTTGCTGGCCATGGAGCGGCAGTACGCGCCGGTGGCCGGCACGGCGAGGAGGTCGCCGGGCGCCAGGTCGGAGGGCAGGAAGGCGTCCCGCACGACGATGTCGCCGCTCTCGCAGTGCTTGCCGACGACGCGGGAGAGCATCGGCTCGGCGTCGCTGGTCCGCGAGACCAGGCTGACGCTGTACTCGGCGTCGTACAGGGCGGTGCGGATGTTGTCCGACATGCCGCCGTCGACGCTCACGTACGTCCGCAGTCCGTCGAGCGGCTTGATCGTGCCGACCCGGTAGAGGGTGAAGGCGGTGGGCCCGACGACGGCGCGCCCGGGCTCGACGGAGATGCGGGGGGTCCGCAGCCCGGCGGCCTCGCACTCCCTGCCCACGATCTCGTTCAGGGCCTTGGCGATCTCGTGCGGCTCGCGCGGGTCGTCGTCGGAGGTGTACGCGATGCCGAGGCCGCCGCCGAGGTCGATCTCGGGCAGTTCGACGCCGTGCTCGTCGCGCACCTCGGCGAGGAGCTGGACGACGCGGCGGGCGGAGACCTCGAAGCCGGCCATGTCGAAGATCTGCGAGCCGATGTGCGAGTGGATGCCGACGAGTTCGAGCCCGTCGAGCTTGAGCGCCCGGCGTACGGCCTCGGCGGCCTGCCCGCCGGCGAGCGCGATGCCGAACTTCTGGTCCTCGTGGGCGGTGGCGATGAACTCGTGCGTGTGGGCCTCGACGCCGACGGTCACGCGGATCTGCACGCGCTGGCGCCTGCCGAGGGACTGGGCGACGTGGGCGACGCGGACGATCTCCTGGAAGGAGTCGAGCACGATCCGCCCGACGCCGGCGCCGACGGCCTTCTCGATCTCCTCCTCGCTCTTGTTGTTGCCGTGGAAGGCGATGCGCTCGGCGGGCATGCCGGCGGAGAGGGCGGTGGTGAGCTCGCCGCCGGAGCACACGTCGAGGTGGAGCCCCTCCTCCCGGAGCCAGCGCACGACGGCCCGGGAGAGGAAGGCCTTCCCGGCGTAGAAGACGTCGGCGTCCGGCCCGAAGGCCTCGGCCCAGGCTCGGCAGCGGGCGCGGAAGTCGTCCTCGTCGAGGAAGTAGGCGGGGGTGCCGAACTCCTCGGCGAGGTCGGTCACGGCGATCCCGCCGACGGTGGCGACCCCGCGCTCGTCCCGCGCGACGGTCCGGGACCACACCTTGGGGTCGAGGGCGTTGAGGTCGCTGGGCGGGGCGGAGTAGTGGCCCTCGGGGAGGACGTCGGCGTGGCGGGGCCCTGCGGGGTGGGCGGAACGGCTCATGTCTGCGTCTGCTCTTTCAGATCCGATCGGGTGCGCTGATGCCGAGCACGGAGAGGCCACCGGCGAGCACCGTCCCGGCGGCTTCGGCGAGCGCGAGCCGGGAGCGGTGGGCGGCCGAGGGTTTCTCGTCGCCGAGGGGCAGGACGGTGTGCTGGAACGCGAGCAAGGCGTCGGCGACGGCTTCGAGGTGCCGGGCGACCCGGTCGGGGGCGCGGTGGCGGGCGGCGGAGAGGAGCGCGAGGGGGTGGTCGCGGAGGAGTCCGGGGAGTACGGGGTCGTCGCACTCCCCCTGTTCGGGGGAGAACCCGAGCTGCCGGGCGTTGACGAGCAGCCGGCGGGTGCGGGAGTACGCGTACTGGACGCGGAAGAGCGGGTTGCGCTCGTGGGGGACGAGGAGGGGGGCGGGGTCGAGGGGCCGGTCGTGGGGGGCGGCCCGCAGGAGGGCCCACCGGACGACGTCGCTCCCGAGGTCGTACGTCCCGGGATGCACGTGGACCCGCTCGCCACCGTCCACTCCGACCTCGACATCGGCGCCCTGGGAACGCAACAGCCGGCCGAGGGTCTCGACCACGAGGACGGCACGGGCCTCACCGACCCCGGCGAAGCGGACGACGTTCCCGGCGAGGGCGGCGCCGTGCCCGTACGACGTCCCGGCGGCCAGGACCTCCCGTACGAGATCGGCGTCGGCGTCACTCCGCAGGGTGAAGTTCAGGAACCCGGGCCCGGTGATCTCGACGGCCCGGAGCCCGGGAACGCCGCGGAGCCGCTCTTCGAGGATCCCGGCGACGTCGAGGGGGCTGCGCCCGGCGGGCCGGGCGAGGGCGAGCGCGATGTTGCTGGCGTACTCCCCCGCTCCCCCGGGCCGGGCCCGCTCGATCTTCGCCCGGGAGGGCACGTCGACCCGCAGAGCACCGTCGTCGACCGCGCGGCGCACGGCGTGCAGCACGGTGAGGGAGAGGTCCGCGGGGGTCACGGGACAAGCGTAGGGGAGGAGGGGGGTACCGACGCGAACCGGTTTCGCCATACGGGCAACGGGGTGGGGACGCGGGCCGCGCCCCGGGGAGGGGATCAGTCGGAGCGGGACTCGCCGAACCCTTCGACGGCGCCGTCGAGAAGACCGTCACGGACGCCGTCGCGGGCACCGTCATGGCCTCCGTCCCGGCCCCCTTCCCGAAGCCCGTCGTGGACGCCGTCGTGGCCGCCGTCCCGGAGGCCGTCCTGGGGCGCATCGCCCGCGGCGGCCGACCTGGCTCCGCGGACCACGGCCGGTTCCTCTCCGGCGTCCGGCCCGGCCGCGTCGGGACGCTCCCGCCGCTCGCGGCGCATCAGCTGCCGCACGAGACGGACGAGCTCGGCGGGCTCGAAGGGCTTGGCGAGGAAGGCGTCGACACCGGGGGCGGCCCCGTCGGCGACCTCGCCGCAGGCGCTGATGATGGCGACCGGCAGGTCCCGGGTCCGGGGATCGGCCCGCAGCCGCTCGGCCGTCCTGATCCCGTCGAGACGGGGCATGACGACGTCGAGGGTGACGACATCGGGCCGAACCCGATGCACGACATCCAGACACTCGGCACCATCGGCCGCGGTCACGACCTCGAACCCCTCGAGTTCGAGATTGACCCTGATCAACTGCCGGATCACCTTGTTGTCGTCGACAACGAGCACCCGGCCGGACGCGCCTGACACACGAACGAGAGTAGGCCGCCCCCGACGACCGCGTCCGGCTTTTTCCCACTTCTGACCCGTGCGGGGGACACGGCCCCCGGTGACACCCCGGAAATACCTGTTCACAGGCACGCCCCGGGAGCTGGTAGGGTTCTACCCGTCGCCGCCGAACGCGGCGGACGCCCCCGTAGCTCAGGGGATAGAGCAACGGCCTCCGGAGCCGTGTGCGCAGGTTCGAATCCTGCCGGGGGCACTTCGTAGGAAGTGCCGAAAGACCCCGTGACCAGCGGAAACGCTGAGCGCGGGGTCTTGTTGCATGTGCAGGCGTGTGCCGCACTGAGCCGCCGTATGTCGGGGCCCGTGGACTATTCGTGGACAGATTCTTGGGGCATCGGCGCAGGTCAACCCCGGGAGCGACGAGGGCTCATGGGGACGAGCGTCAGCGCCGGCAGATAGCGTCTCTCGCGAACCTCGGGTGGGGAGTGCCATGAGCTGGGATGTTCTACTGCTGCCGCTACCTGCGGGCCTCGCATCGATCGAGGATCTCCCCGCCGATCACGAGCCACCTCCCATCGGCAGCCGGTCCAGCGTTCACAAGGCATTCAGGTCAGCCGCTGGCGACGTCGATCTCACCGATCCCACCTGGGGCGAGTTGCTCGGCCCTACCTGGGTGATCGAAATCGGCATCGGCGAAGGCGACCCCGTCGAGTCGGTCATGCTCCATGTCCGGGGCGGGGAGAACGACGTGCTCCCCGTGATCTTCCACATCTCCCGAACCCTCGGCTGTCGCCCCTTCGACTGCTCGACCGGCGAACTGCTCAAGGACGACGCCTCCGCCAGCTGGGCAGACTTCCAGGCCTTTCGAGACAGGGCGATCGCGTCTGACCCACTGGACAGACCCCAGCCAGGTATCGACCTCAGCAACACGGTCTTCAGGCAACCGCATTGAACGACGAAGGCCCCTGGACAGGTCCAGGGGCCACAAAGCCTAGCGATCAGGGACTCTCACTCGTACTCGCGCAGCAGGTCCTCGATGCGCCGGTTCGCCACTTCCTGACGGCCGTCGAGGCACTTCGCGTACCGGCTCAACAGCACCTCCACACTGTTGCCCGCTCGCTCGGCGACCTCAGTGGCATCCACGCCCGCGTTCAGCCATGTCGAGAGTGCAGAGTGCCGCAGGTCGTAAGGACGCCGGGCAAGCGGTGAGGCGACCACAGCCGGCGGGAGCGCAAGCTCTCGGGCCTCCTGCCATGCCCGGTAGTACGTCGAGGAGGAGACCACTCCTCCGTTCTCGCTGAAGAACAGGCGCCCGTCCTCGGCCGTCCCGAACGTCTCGATGTGCTCCCGGAAGACAGCCACGAGCTGAGGCGGGATCGGCACCCGGCGGACGTCCTCGGTCGGGCGATTCTTCAAGCCGCGGTCGTCATGGCTCTCCCCTGTGTCGGTCCACTGCTTCCCGACGCTCGGGCGAGTCCGGTGTAGCAGTGCGGAGCCCCACCCGGAGTCGGGCAGTGAGAGATCCGGCTCCGCCAGGCCCACAGCTTCGGCAGGCCGGAACCCTCCGAAGTACATGCCGGCGAACAGGCCGACCAGGCGTCGGCCCCGGGCACGTCGGTATCCGCCGATGTACGAGACCGCGTGGAGGAGGGACCGAGCCTGCTCAGGGTTGGCGACGACCCTCGGGTCCACCTCGCTGGACACCTTGGGCTTCTGCCAGCGAACCGCGGCGAGCGGGTTCTCGGGGAACTCCCCCAGGTCAACGGCGTAGTGCACAGCGTTGACGAGGGTCCGGCGCTTTCGGCGTACCGTCTCAGCAGCGGCCGCCGTGCCGTCCAACTTGAGCTTGATCGAGTCGAGGACCGCGCGCCCGATCACCGGGTCGGCAAGGTCGGAGAGCGGGCGAGAAGCCTTCGCCACCCAGTGGAGCGCATTGCCAATCTCGGTCGGCAGTTCGCGGTCGTCGGGCCCCGGGAGGACGAATGCCCAGTTCCTCAGCGCCCTACGGAGCAGCTCATCAGACGGGCGCCCTGGACGATCATCGAGAAGAGCCGTCGTAACCGAGGTCAGCGATTCGTTGATCCCGTCGCGCGTGTTCGGCGCTGCATGCGGCCACTTCATCGCCAGATACTTCAGTGCGAAGGCATACCAGCTCAGAGCAGATTTCTTCTCCTCCATGGAGCCCGGAAGGCCGGACTCGGTGTCGAATTCCTCTCCATCGCGAGCTGCCCGCATCAGCTTGGAGCGGTAGTTGTCCGCGAGGGCTTTCGTCCGAAAGGACTGAGGGAAGACCTTGCCGGCCACCGCCCAGCGCACGTCATAGGACGGCTTCTTGGTGTTCCGCTTACGAACACTCCAGATCTTGACGTCAAGCGACTTCACGCGGCAGCCCCTTCCAGCGCCCGGAGCCAGGCAGAGAAGTCCGAGCGCCACACCCGCAGCTCGCCATTCGGCAGCTTGAATGCCGCCGGTCCCTGCCCCAGCTCACGCCAGCGGTAGAAGGTCCGGCGCGACACTCCGCCCAGCTCGGTAAGGATCTGCGGCACGGTCATCAACTCGTCCTTCACAGCAGCTCATCCCCCTGGGCTTCGAGTTCGGTGCGGATCTCGCGGGCGTGTTCGCGGTTGTGCTGGAGGTCGCGGCGGATGTTGGCGGCGAGCCAGGATTCGCCGGGGGTGTGGCCGTGTCCGGCGTAGGTCCAGTGGGCGACGGTGAGGACGGTCGCTTCCGGGTGTTCGTCGGGGTCGGGGAGGCCGAGGGTGGTGCGTTGCTGTTGGGCGCGGTAGTCGGCGCGGACCTGTCGGAGGGCGCCGAGGGTGGTGGAGTAGCGGCGGGATTTGGTGGAGAAGTGGCCGCGGAAGCCGAGCATGTGGGCCCAGTTGCGTAAGCGGCGGTCGGGGTAGGCGGCGTGGAGGTCGAGGCAGGCCTCCATCAGCCGCCGGGGGTGCTCAGGGACGTCGAGGAGCAGCAGGGCTTCTTTGTTGCCGACGGGGTGGTCGGTGGTGCCGGTGGTCTCGGCGGCTTTGGTGGCGTACTTGGCGACGTAGGCGGCGACGGCCTGTTCGGTGAGGTCCTCGCCCTGGCCGAAGGCGGCGATGGGCTGGATGTCGAGCTGGGTGCCCCAGGTGAGGGTGAGGTCCTGGCCGACGCCATGGGCGGGTGCGGCGGGGACGACGACGCGGACGCGGGTGGCGGCGGCGCGGATGGCGTCCTCGAGGAGGCTGAGGGTGGCCCAGGCCGGGGGCGGGGTGTCGGGTCCTTTGGGGCCGTCGAAGCGGATGACGGCGTGGAAGTGCACGGCGCCGCGTTTCTGGTACTCGGCGACCTTGCCGAAGGAGACGCGGGACTGTTCGCGGGCGGCTTTCTGCGTGAGGCCGGCGCGGGCGGCGATCTCGCGTCGGAGGTAGATCGTGAAGTAGCGCCACAGGTCGGAGGCGTGGTTGTTCCACAACACCGCCCCCGCGTAGTCGTAGCTGTCAGGGTCGAGCGGGGTGCCCAGCTCCGGGGCGTCCTCCGGGTGGCGGGTGCCGCAGCGGCAGGGCCGGTTACCGGGCCGGTTGTGCACCGGGCCGAAGGACGGCGCGGTCAGGGTGGCGAAGA
This sequence comes from Streptomyces sp. NPDC088915, assembly GCF_044749825.1. NCBI lineage: Bacteria > Bacillati > Actinomycetota > Actinomycetes > Kitasatosporales > Streptomycetaceae > Streptomyces > Streptomyces sp. NPDC088915. The sequence goes on along the minus strand of NZ_JBIVIR010000003.1, from coordinate 48,780 downwards.
CCCGGGGGTGGTCCCGGATCGTCTCCGGGGTGCCCTTGTCGGGGGCGCCGGTGAGTCCGGCGCGGATGAGGTGGTAGGTGTCCCCCGCATAGGTCCAGGCGCAGGCCGGGCAGCGGGAGGCCCGCCGGTTGCCGCACGCGACCCGCAGCACCCCGCCAGGTTCGGCGTCGGTGGTGTAGGCGTGCAGCACGGTGCGGGTGGCGGGGTCGAGGAGTTTGGTGCCGCCGGTCAGACGGATGGGGTTGGTGCAGCCGCCGGTGCGGCGGAGTTGTTCGGTGAGGCGGTCGAAGCCGGGAGACCCGGCCACCTTGAGCAGGTCGCTCAGGGTGGCCGGGTCCAGGCCCGCCGCAAGGGCGGAATCGTTCACCAGCGCCGCCCCTTCTTCGGGGTGCTGGCGGAGGCGGCGACGGGCCCCGTGAGGTCCTTGGAGGGTCGGCCCCATGAGCCCTTGCGGGGCTGCTTGTCCTCGGGGCGATGGGCGTCGTGTTCGTTGTGCGCGGCGGTCAGCTGTCCGACCGGGTCCCAGTCATCGAGGGGAGTGCGCCGAAAGGGAATCCTCATGCCGACACCTCCGCCGGGGAGACGCGGAACGTGACGCGGGTGCTGGTGCCCTTGCAGGTGGGGCAGGTGGCGGCCAGGGTGCGGCGCTGCCCGTCGGGGGTGCGGGTGCCGGTGGTGATGTGGACGACGGGGAAGCCGTCGCAGTGGGAGCAGACGCGCGGGGGCAGGCTGGTCTGGGACATGATGGGTTTTCCCTTTCGGGTCTGGTGGATCTGGAGGGGGTTGAAGGCGCCCGGGGCGGCGGTTCTTTGGCGAGAGAGCCGTCCCGGGGGCCGCTCAGTGTGTGTTGCGCCTGCCGTGGCCCTTGGCCGCGTACATCGCCTTGTCGGCGGCGGACAGGGCGTCGGTGAGGGTGGGGACCGGCAGTTGTCCGGGGTAGGCGCAGCCGACCGAGGCGGAGACCGGCAGGACGTGCCCGTGGTGGGTGACCGGGCTATCCAGCGCGGACCAGAGGGCGAGAAGGCCGGCGGTGCGGTCGGGGTGGGCGACGATGGCGGCGAACTCATCCCCACCGAGCCGGGCCGCGATCCCGGACCGCCCGCACCAGTCGCTCAGCCGCTGGGCCGTGGCGGTGAGAACGGTGTCTCCGGCGGCGTGGCCGTGGGTGTCGTTGACGGCCTTGAAGTCGTCCAGGTCGACCAGGAGCACCAGCGCGCCGGGGTGCTGGGCGATGAGGCGTTCGGCGCGGGCGGTCCATCCGGCCCGGGTGTGCAGCCCGGTCAGCGGGTCGCGGCGAGCGGTGGCCAGACGGCGCGCAAGCAGCCCGCCGTGCAGGGCCCAGCCCAGGGCCGGTAAGCCCGCAGCCGCCATGGTGTAGGTATCCATGGGAGTGTCACCGGCCCTTCTGCATGTCGCGGACCAGCAGCCGCAGCACGACCGCGATCAGTGCGACGGAGACGCCGGTGATGGCGACCGCCAGGAGCATCGAGACCAGGACCGTGCCGACGACCAGGACGACCGCGCCGCCGCCGGCCGCGAGGGCGAGCGCACTGCCCGGGGTGAGCTGAACCGTCGTACGAGCCGGAACAAGCGGGGCGGGGGCGGCCGGGGCGGGTGCCGGGTGGTTGAGGGAGTTGGGGGTGCCGGTCGGGAGCGGGTTGACCGGGATGCGGGGCTGGAGCATGGCGGGTCTCCCTACTTGATGGTGGTGTCGATGACGGGGGCGAGGAGGCTGTCGGCCAGGAGGTAGCCGCCGAGGAGGATTACGGCGACGAGCCACCAGGGCGGGCGGATGAGCTTGATGCCGAGTCCGCCGACGACGAGCAGGGCGAGCCAGAGCGGAACAGTCATGGCACGGGTCTCCTTGTCAGCGGGCGGTACAGCGGTGGGTGCGGGCGGCGAGTTCGGCGGCGGCGCGGGTGTTGTAGTCGGCGGAGAAGTCGCAGCGCGGGGCGGTGCACACGGCCGTGTGCTTGGTGCGGCCCCGGCCGTCGCGGTGGGTGCCGACCTGGACCGGGCCGATGCGGGTGACGTCGTAGAAGCGATTCGGACGCACGGGAGGAATTTCCTTTCTGTTCAGGCGAGTTGGAGGGCGATGGAGTCCGCGAAGGCGGGCGGGAGGCCGTGGCGGGTGCGGAGGGTTTCCGCGTCGATCGGCTCACCGGTCTGGGCCCGGTGGGCGTCCGCGATCTTCTGCGCGTGCGCGAGGAGCGCGGGCGGCACCGGGACGGCGGGTGCCGAGGGGACAGGCTCCGGCTGGGCTTCGACGGGGGCGGGTTCGGCCGACGGGAGCTCCGGTACCGGTTGCTGAGCAGGTTCCGGAGCGCGTTCTACGACCAGCTCGGTCACGGGCTCTTCCGGCGCGGCGGGTTCGGGCTCCGGGACGGGAGCGGGTTCGGGTTCTGGTTCGGGGTGGGGTGCGTGGGCGAGGAGGGTGCCGCCGAGGAAGGCCAGGGCGGGCCATCCGGCGACGAGGATGCGCAGCCAGGCCGGGACGTCGGTCATATCGAGCAGTCCGGCAGTGGCGACGTTGGCGCCCAGCGAGGCGACCAGGGCGATGGCGAACCACAGCCAGGCGTCACGGTTGCCGCCGTCCTTGCGCATCCGGCGCCACGCGGCGACCAGCAGCAGGTCGACGGAGACCGGGTAGGCCCAGGCCTTCCAACCGTCCTGTCCGGCAGCGGCCGCCAGGTCGTGCAGGTGGGCGAAGGACAGGGCCCCGGCGATGACGGCCTGGACCAGCACGGCGTCGAAGCGGAGAGTGCGGAACATGAGGGGGTCCACCTCCTTTCGGGCATGGATCGGGTAGGGACCTGGCGTGAGACGGTCACGCCACCGAGGTAGAGAGAGGAGCCGCTAGGGGGTTGCCGGGGACGGCTTGATCAGCGGGACAGACACCGGGGCGCCAACGTGGACCGGGACGGCGGGCCGGTAGGGGGTGAGGGCGGGCAAGTCCGGGGTGAGGTGGGCGTGCGTGGCGCAGATCGCGGCCGCTTCGGCGGCGGTGAGCTGGGGGGTGCGGATGCGGGACCAGCCGCCGGAGGTGTCCCCGGCGACCGCGATGCCGGGCCGGTCCGGGGGGGATCGTGAGCACGGTGACGACGGCGTCGGGGGCGATGTCGCCGACGCCCATTTCGGCGGTCTGCTTGTCGTTGACCCGGTGCACGGTCCGGCCGGTGAGCTGGGCCCGCAGGGCGGTGGCGCCCTTGCCGAGGTCGGAGCCGAAGCGCTGCCCGCACACCTCCAGGAAGATGCCGGCCGCACGGGCCATCTGGCCCAGGCGGATGAGCTGGGTGACCATGCGGTCCCGACGTTCCTCGTCCTTCTTCGTGGCGACGAGGAACAGTTCCGCGACCTCGTCGACCAGGACCACCACCGGGGCGGGGCGGACGTCTTTGGGCAGGGCCCAGATGTCACCGGCCCCGTAGGCGCTGAGGAGGTCGAAGCGCTCTTCCATCTCCCCCACCAGCACCTCCAGGAGGCGGTCGGCCTCTTCGGGGATGGTGGCCAAGGCGGACAGCCGGGCTGCATAGCCGCGGTGCTCGACGCCGCGCTTGCAGTCGATCCCGACCAGGGCGACCGGCAGGCGGGCGAGACCGGCGATGAGGTTGCGCTGATACATCGACTTGCCCGACTGATTCGCCCCCAGCGTCAGCGCGTGGGGAACCTTGAGGTAGTCGCGGACGAAGGCGGTGCCGTCCTCCCGTAGCGCGACCGGAACCGACATCGGTCCGGGAAGACTCTGGCGCGGCATCCGCACCCGGCGAAGGACGTCGTAGCCAGTCATCCGCAGCTCCACGAAGCCGGGCTTGACCGTCACCACGGTGACCGCGTGGACACCCCAGGCGTGCCGCAGCCGCTCGGAGGCCGCCATCACATCGGCGGGCTCCAGACCGGCCGGAAGGCGCAGCGTGACCCGCAGGCCGGTCAGGCTGCCCCGGATCCGGCGGACCTTCGGCGGAACCGGCTGGACATCGGCACGGCGGGCGACGTTGCGAACGAGGAAGGCGCGGAAGCGGGACGGCTGCACCGTCAGCCCGCACACGTCCATCGTGGACCGGTAGGTGACCGCGAACCGCGTGGTCGCCACCGGCAGACCCACCAGCGACCAGAACACCCGCGGCGCCCGGGCCTTGGCGTATCCGAGAGCGCCGGCGGTTCCGGCGAGCGGGAGACCGACCTCCCATAACGTCGACAGGTCCGTCATGGTCAGGCGCCCATCGGGGTGACCGCGACGGCGCGGAACGAGATGCCGTGGCGGGCCTGGCCGTTGATCGTGTTCTCCCAGTCCCGGGCCTTGAGCCCGATCACCGACACCGGCATACCCGGCATCAGGCCGTCGGGGAGACCGGTCTCCGGGACCGCCACCTGGTAGAGGTTGCCCTCTCCCTCGTCCGAGATCAGCAGGCCCACGACCGAGAGCCCGGCACCGGTCTCGTGGTCCATGGCACGCTCACCGGTCTGCTTGTTCTTGAGCTTCGGCGTGGGAGCCGTGGCCACGAACACCACGGCGGTCGACGTGTCCACCTTGAACGACGGCATGGTCTCTCCTTCAGAGAAGACAGCAGGAAGCTGGATGACCAACTTGGCTAACCCGGTTGGTCACATCTCGAAGGTAGAAGAGATGGCTAGCCATGTCAACGACATGACTGCCATGACTGTCCTGACCTAGGCCGCTCGCCTACCATCAGCTCATGACCTTTGTCCCCGAGCCCCTTGACCCAGACGACGACCGAGCGCCCTACGAGCAGGTCGCCAGCAGCCTCGGAGCCGCCATCCGCACACGTCGATTGGGCCCCGGCGAGAAGCTCCCGTCCCACAAGGAACTGACGGAGCTGTACGGGTTCGCGCGGGCGACGATCCAGCGCGCGTTGCGTGACCTCGAGGACGAAGGGCTCGTCGTCTCCCGCAAGGGCAGCGGCGTCTACGTGCGCAACCGAACAGAAAGGCCGGCGGGGCTACGGCCGTACGTTGAGCAGGCCTTCGCCAAGGACCACGTCACCATCGACTTCGCGGGGTTCTCTAGCGAGACCCTGCACGGTGCCCTTCAGGAGCCGCTCGACAAGATCCGGATCGGCAGGCTCACGCCGTCGAGCATCACCATGCGGATACTCGTCCCAGACATGTCGGTGCCGCAGGCCGCACCCGTACGCATGGAAGACGGAGCCGACGACAAGCGGCTTCGCGACCGCATGCACGACATCATGGTTGGCTACACCCGCAGCATCCGGGACGCCATCACCGAGCTCGGGCACCTCGGCCTGGTCGCCGAGACCAGGATCAGCGTCCGCGTCCACAGCGGCACGCAGTTCTTCAAGCTCTACGTGATCAACAACGAAGACGCGTTCTTCGGGTACTACCCGATCCGCCCGAATAAGGTCGTCGCCCAAGGCGAGACGATCGAGATCTACGACCTCGTGGGCAAGGACACCGTCCTCTTCCACCACTCGATCAACGACGGTGAAACGTCCGGCGGAGCCCAGCAGGTCCAGCAAGCCCAGATGTGGTTCGACAGCGTCTGGGAGACCATCGGAAGGGACTTCGACCTTGACGCACGCTGACCTGCTTATCGAGACCCTGGCGAATGCTCGTGTTGTCCTCTTCGACTTCGACGGCCCCGTGTGCGACGTGTTCGCGGGACTGCCGGCACCCGGGGTTGCACGAGATCTGACCGCGCTCCTCTCCGCCCGGGATGAAGCCGCGGGCGCGAAGGCCGCCCAGACCGACGATCCGATCGAGGTCCTCCGCATCGCGCACGAAGCCGACACCGAACTGGGCCAGCGGATCGAGCAGGCTCTGACGGCCGCCGAGGTACGAGCCGTCGCGGTGGCCGGACAGCCGATTCCTGGAGCGACGGAAGCCCTCCAGGCAGCACGCGTGGCCGGTCGAGGAGTGGCGGTGGTGAGCAACAACTCCGCCGAGTGCGTACAGGCCTTCCTCGAGCTCCACGGTCTGGAGGAGTACGTCACGGAGATCGTGGGCCGTCCCTCTGAACAGCCCCACCTCATGAAGCCGAACCCGTTCCCGCTCATCACAGCGGCCGAGCGGATGCACATCGACGTCACAAGCTGCACCCTGATTGGCGACTCACTCACCGATATCCAGGCGGCTCATGCGGCTGGCGCAACGGTCATCGGCTACGCCAACAAGCCCCACAAGGCAGACCTCTTCAATGAGGCCCAAGCCGACGTCGTCACCGAGCGCATGCAGGACATTGCCGAGGCCCTCACAGCGGAGTAGCCAGGGAGCGGCAGGGAGCTGTTACAAGTTTCTCTACCTCATCAAGGCACCCGGCTGCGCTCCGCTCCGCCGGGCGCGCTTCCCGGCTCTGGCTGCGCCCGCGCTCCTGCCTTCGGCCCGCTCGTCGCTGCCGCCGCCGACGCGCGCCCGCAGTGGATAGGCCCGAGGGCATGAGACGAGAACCAAGCCCACGGCTTCAAGATGATGCCTCCGGCGGGGGCGCTCAGACTCCGGGATGGGAGGAGCGCCGTTCGCGAGTGCCGGCCGGAGCGTGGCGAGCGTCGTGGGGTTCCCATCCCGACCACCTTCGACCCAGGCAAAGCCGAGCAGCCGCGGCCCAGGGCGTCAAGGTCGTTCGTACAGTGGCGCGCTCCACCTTGACGCCCTGAACCACGCCCGCTCCACGGTGTGTGGGTCGAAGGCGGACGGGATGGGAACCGGGGTGAGTGGCGGGTGCAGATTGCGGTGTCTATGAAGGCTTAGGCTTGGCTGCCACTGGCAACAGCCCAACCTCTTCAAGATCGAGAACAGAGAGAAGTGGGGCTGCGATGCCCACCTTCACAGCAGACTGGTGGATCGCTTCCCGCAGGTAGGGGCGCGCTACCGGAGTCGCGATGACTGAGGCGAACCGCTTAGCAACGGTTGCTGGAATGCTGACGGGCTCCGGCGTCCTGAAGACCGCGGCCACGTCTGCGACCATCCGGCCCTCCGAGGTCACGACCACGGCCCGCATGCGGACAGCAAGCTGATTCCCCTCCACCCGCTGCATGAGCTGGATCTCTGCCTTGTCGTCGCTTCGTTCCTCATCGGAGTCGTCACGAAGCCCGTCGAACCCATCGATCCTGCGTGCACTCACCTCGTAGTAGACGATGTCAACAAGCTTGGCGAGTTGCTGCAGTTCCTCTAGCGATGACACCTCTCGCAACGACGACTCAGCGCTCACGCAGCACCACGTCGGCCACCAGCCACCGGGACTGTCTCAGCGCTCTGTGCCAGCGGCTCCCAGCTGTCTGTGCTTACTGCCGGTTCGTCGACAACGTGTGGCCTGATAGCCACAGCCATCCCTACCGCTCGGGCGTACCGCAACAGAGTGGACAGCCGAGGGTCTCCCCCAAGCCGCTCCAGATCGGAGACAGCAGACTGAGTCGTCTCCATGGTCTGCGCTACCTGCTTCTGGGTGATGCGGCACGCTTTACGATGCTTCACCAGGGTCTCCACGAGCATCATGACCGCGTCAACGTCACTGGCGGCAGCGCTCGTCTGCGCGTCGTCGAGGTCAAGACCAAGCAGCCCTGCAAGGTGCTCGTCCATAGCACTCCTTCCCTGACTGCCGAGTATCGCTCAGGACCGATATCACTTCAACGGCTACGTCGCGCCTCCGTCACTGCTTGGCCTGTTTTGCCACTCGGATAGCCGTTTGCGTGCCGTGTCGATATCGACCGGGTCCGTCTTCGCCCCCTGCGTGGACTTTTTGTTTACGAACCTGAGCGCGAGGAGCACCGGGCTCTCGCCGTCGACCAAGCTGTAGAAGAGCCTGAAGATCCGCTCCCCGCAGTTCAGCCTCAGCTCCCACAACCCCTCCCCGAGGAACTTGCGATCTTTAGGTAGCAGCTCCTCGTTGGCTGCGCGCTCCATGATCTTGCCCAGGCGTAGGCGTTCATGCTGTTTGAGCTGGCACTTAGCCATCTCCTTCTGGACGACATCGGCGTCCAGCGCTGACCGGTAGAACTGCCATATCTTGGCCATCCACCCCCGCCTCCCGCACCTCACGCGGCGTTGACCTTACCGCGCGAACCTCGGTCGTAACAGAGGGTAAACCGACGCCTTGTGTTCGCCGCTGACTGTTGCTTGGAGTGGACAGGCACAACGTGAACACTCGCGTGCGTTGCTTGGGGCGGAAGGATCGTCCGCCACTCCGGTGCGTCCTTGGAGCCGAAGGCGGTGTCAGAGCTGGGTTCTACGATCCCTCCTATGCGAAGAGGAGCGATCACGCGAGAGTCTGTGCTCAAGGCCCTGGCGGAGCACGATGAGTTGGGGCGTGACGCCTTCCTGGCGAAGTACGGTTTCGGGGAGGCGCGGTCCTACGTCTTGGTTCACGGCGGTCAGGAGTATGACTCCAAGGCCGTCGCCGGGGTGGCCCACAAGTGGGATCAGGGGCGGACCCTCACTCGGGACGAGTTCAGCGGCGGCAAGGATCACGCCGCGGCATGGCTCAAGCGGGTGGGCTTCCAGGTCAAGGCGATCAAGAATCCGGATTGGGCTCGCGACGAGATCATCCTTGCCTGTCAGCTGGTGATGGAGAACGGCTGGAAGGGTCTGGACGCCGGAGACAGCCGGGTAGTGGAGCTGTCCGCCCTGCTTCAGCTGCTTCCCATCCACGCTGAGGCGGACCGCAACGAGAAGTTCCGCAATCCCAACGGCGTCGCTCGTAAGACGTTCGACATTGCTACTCGGCACCCGGAGTACCAGGGGAAGCCCACCAACGGCGGCGCACTGGATGTTGCAGTGTTGCGCGAGTTCCTTGCCCGGCCGCAGGAGATGACCGAGGCCGCGGGGCTGATCCGGCAGGGCATCGCGACCGGTGACTTGCAGTCCTTCGTGCCGGCCGAGGAAGAGGAGTTCGGCGACGACTTCAGCGCGCCCGAGGGGCGGCTGCTCATGCGCTGGCACAGGGCGCGCGAACGAGACAGGGGCCTGCGCAAGAAGAAGATCGCTTCTGTTCTTCAGCGTGGCGGGCAGCTCGCTTGCGAGGCTTGCGGCTTCGACTTCGAGAAGGTCTACGGGGACCGCGGAGCCGGGTACATCGAGTGCCATCACGTCCTGCCCCTGCACGTAGCTGGGGAGAGCCGCACCAAGCTCAGCGATCTCGCCCTCATCTGCGCCAACTGTCACCGCATGATCCACCGGCAGGCACCATGGCCGACTCCTGAGGAGCTGCGTGCCTCGATTGAGCAGAAGCATGCAAACGACAGGCGTGCTGCCGCGGCTTTGTCGCGACCGCGCAGGGCGGCCGACGAGCAGATGCCGAACCCGTGAGCTGACATCCACTCCTGACATCAACGTCGTTGCACAACGGCAGACCTGGAGAGCCCTGGACGGCAACCGCGGACGAGCCCGCCAGGGCGCGTAGGCGGCTCCGGCCGAACTCCTAAAGCGGGAGTCAGGCCTGAGCTAAGAGATGTGGTGGCCCGCCGTCAGCTCTGGGTCAGCCGAGCAGCGCGAGCCAAGGCCTCTACGAACCGGAGATCTCTTGCGGTGGAGAAGGTAGTGAGCCCCAGACAGTAGGTCGTTCCCTCTGACGTCTTCAGCGTGATCTCCTTCCCATCCAGCTCTGCGGAGACGAGGTGCACCAGGGGGATGCGGACGTCGTCGAGCCCGCTCCGATGTACGACAACACCACGCTCGTCAGCTGCTAGCCAACCTTCTGCAATCTTCCGACGCGGTGCGATTAGTGGGCCGAGTGGGGCTCTCTCAGTAAGAGTTGCGGGTGTGCCGGCGGCAGCGCGGCTCAGCTTCGGACGTGTCCCCGTGGAAGAGGAGTAGGAGACGCCGCGGGCGAGGCGCACCGTCGTGGTACGGCGGCCGCGACTGTTAAGGGTGACTCGTCCGGCCCTGCCTCCGACACTCAGGCTGCTCGACTTATTGCCGAGACGGATTCGGACGCCAGGTGCGATCTTGAACGACTTGTTGATGCGTAGTCCCATACAACCCCCCCAGACCGTGGGGTATCAGGCTAGCCTGGCTGCCGACGATTCGGGCCTCTTGGTTGAGATCGGCAAGGACCAGGGCCGGCGCTGGGCCGTGTAAGGGTGCCCCGGCCGACCGATGGCGACCGACAGTGACAGACGGCCTTCAGCCCACAGCGGTGAAACCCCAGGTCAAAGGCCGTCGACCTAATGAGTTTCTGCCCGGGGCTGGCGGTGCGGCAAGATGGGGTATTTGTTGCCGATCTTTACGGCATGCTCGGGCCATGGATCTGGAAGGGATTGGCGCCATCTCGGCTGCAGCTGTAGCGGCCCTAGGAGTGTCAGCTGCTGTACTCGTGGGGCGCTGGCAGATGCGAGGTGCATTGCGAGCGGCCGAGGAGACTGGCCGTGCCGGCGTAGCTCAAGCGCAGTCGACCTACAGAGCCGCACTCGATGCGGTTCATACCGAGGCCGACGCGGCACATCTGCAGTGGCGGCGCAGCATTCGGCGCGACGCGTACGCAGGGTTCCTTCTGGCGATGACGCGCTGTGTACAGGCCGCCGAGGCGCTGCCCCGAGGGCGGCTAGCAGACACTTCAGAGGATCTCAGTGCCGCTAAGGGTGAGCTTGCCCGGGCGAGAAATGATCTCAACTCGGCACTTTGGGTCGTGAAGCTCGAAGGTCCACCTGCTGTTGCCAACGGTGCTGAGGGTGTCTCCTTGCTGACCTTCGAACTCGCTGACGCGCTGGCGCGGAAGGCCGAGTTCCACCGCGCTGCAAGCAGTCTCCATCATCTCAGCTCATCCAATCCCGTAGCCGCAGAGCTGGATGCTGCGTTGATGGGCCTCGCGGTGACAGTGGACGAGATGGGATATAACGCACAGCCCGGTTCTGGGGAAACACCGCCTCGCGAAGTCACCGATGGGGTTGAGCGGGTAAGGGTGCTCTACGGTCGGCTGTCGGATGATATAGACACAGCTGAATGGGTTGCGCTACTCAATGAAGCACTCAACTACCTCACGAACCCACAAGAGTTGCAGAATCAGTTGTCTTCGACAGTGGAACAGCTGCTCCCCGTTTGTAGGCAGGCCCTTGACGACCAATCCAGATCAGGCCACGACTCCCCACCGAGCGAGTAGGTCAGCGGCTGGTGAGAATCTGCGGCCTATTTGTGGACGGGGCGGGGCTCGCCCGGTGCTCTTAGGGTGCTGACCAGCTGAAACGCCCACGGTACACAGGGCCTCCGGAGCCGTGTGCGCAGGTTCGAATCCTGCCGGGGGCACTTCGCAGGAAGTGCCGCAAAGACCCCGTGATCAGCGGAAACGCTGGACGCGGGGTCTTGTTGCGTGCCGGGGGGAGGCAGGCGTGCAACAAGGGGCGCGGCTCATAGGCGGTCTGGGCCGCCGGGTATCGCCCCAGGGTCTCAACGGTGCTTCGCGCCTGCAGGGGGGCGCGCAGCTCTTCGTGCTGTACGTGATCGTCGACGAGGTCGTGTTCTTCGGGTGCTGCCCGATTCGCTCGCATAAGGTCGTCGCCCGGGGCGAGACGATCGAGGACTACGACCTCGTGGGCAAGGGCGGTGAGACGTCCGGCGGAGCCCGGCAGGTTCAGTAAGCCCGGATGTGGTTCGACGGCGTCCGGGAGGCCACCGGAAGGGACTTCGACCGTGACGCACACCGACCCGCTCACCGAAACCCTGGCGAACGCCCGCGTCGTCCTCTTCGACTTCGACGGGCCCGTGTGCGACGTGTTCGCGGGACTGCCGGCACCCGAAGTCGCACGGGAGCTGACCGCACTCCTCGCCGCCCAGGACGAAGCCGCGGGTGCGAAGGCCGCCCGGGCGGACGATCCGATCGAGGTCCTGCGCATCGCGCACGAGGCCGGCTCCGGGCTCGGCCAGAGGGTCGAGCAGGCTCTGACGGCCGCCGAGGTGCGAGCCGTCGCGTTGGCCGGACAGCCGACGCCTGGAGCGGCGGAAGCTCTTCGGGCGACACGCGCGGCCGGTCGGGGGGTGGCGGTGGTGAGCGACAACTCCGCCGAGTGCGTGCAGGCCTTTCTGGAACTCCACGGCCTGCGGGAGTACGTCACGGAGATCGTGGGGCGCCCCTCCGAGCAACCTCACCTGATGAGGCCGAACCCGTTTCCCCTCATCACGGCAGCCGAACAGATGCACATCGACGTCACGAGCTGCACCCTGATCGGCGACTCCCTCACCGACGTCCAGGCCGCCCACGCGGCCGGCGCCACCGTCATCGGCTACGCCGACGAGCCCCACAAGGCAGATCTCTTCGGTGAGGCACAAGCCGACGCCGTCACCGAGCACATGCAGGACATCGCCGATGTCCTCACGGCGGCATAGCCGAGAGGCGGCTGCCGCCTTCCGGGACCAGACCAACTGGTCCAACGGTTACTACGAGCCGGCCATCGAGGTCGGGTCGAATGATGACGCCCGGATTCAGGCCGTCCTGAGTGCTCTGTGGTCCGCCGCAGACGTCCGTGGGTGCTTCGGGTCGAGGGACAGGGAGCCCGAGGAGCAGGATCCCGTGCCGTGCACGGTGGGATCACTGACCGGGTTCGGGCACCTGCACGGTCAGGTCAGGTCAGCTCGTCCGGCCTCGGGTCCGTTTCAGTTCGCGGTCGACTGCCCAGGCGTCGGCGACCGGGCCGAGGTGGGTGAGTTTGTCGGGGTTGATGATGGAGCGGATGGTCTGGATCCGGCCGGCGTGTGTCTCCAGGGCCAGGGTGTGGAGCACCCTGCCCTCGCGGTCGTGGAAGACCGCGCCGGGCTGGCCGTTGATCTCGTGGGGCTCGAAGGTCACGTCGATGCGGGCCATCAGGGGGTAGACGGAGGCGAGCAGGCGGGACACGTTCTCGGGGCCGTGGACGGTCCTGGCGAGTCGGGGGGCCTTGCCGCCGCTGTCACCGACCAGGTGGACGTCGGCGGCCAGCAGGTTCCGCAGGCCGTCCACGTCGCCGTCCTTCAGCGCGTCGAAGAACCGCGTCGCCAGTTCCTGCCGCTCCCGGCGGTCCGCTTCGAACCGCGGGCGGCCAGCCCGCATGTGCCGCCGGGCCCGTACCAGCAGCTGCCGGCACGCCGCCTCCGACCGTCCCACCGACGCGGCGACCTCGTCGAACCCGAAGCCGAACACCTCGCGCAGGACGAACACCGACCGTTCCAGCGGGCTGAGCCGCTCCAGGAGCAGCAGCGCCGCCATCGACACCGAGTCGGCCAGCTCCGCCGAACGTGCCGGGTCCTGGTACGGGTCGCCGAGCAGCGGTTCGGGGAGCCACGGGCCCACGTACTCCTCCCGCCGCACCCGCGCGGAACGCAGTACGTCGATCGAGATCCGCGTCACCGTGGCCGACAGGAACGCCTTGGCCGACGCGACCCGGGTCTCCGAGCCGTCGAAGCGCAGCCACGCCTCCTGCACCGCGTCCTCGGCCTCGCCCACGCTGCCCAGGATCCGGTAGGCGATCGAGAACAGCAGCGGCCGCAGCTCCTCGAACTCCTCGATCTTTTTCACGGGGAGACCCCTTCCCGTTCCCGTTCAGTGGAACCGGCCCGGCTCGTAGTCGCCGGCCGGCTGCCGGGTGAGGACGTTCAGCCGGTTCACCGCGTTCATGAAGGAGACCAGGATCACCAGGGCGGTGAGCTGTTCCTCGTCGTAGTGCTCGGCGGCGTACGCCCACACCGCGTCGCTGACGCCCCTGCCCGCGTCCGCGACCCGGGTCCCCTCCTCCGCCAGTTCCAGCGCGGCGCGCTCGGCCTCGGTGAAGACCGTGGCCTCCCGCCAGGCCGCGACCAGGTTCAGCCGCACCGGGGTCTCGCCTGCGGCGGTGGCCTCCTTGGTGTGCATGTCGATGCAGGCGGCGCAGCCGTTGATCTGACTCACGCGCAGCGCCACCAGCTCCTGCGTCGCGGCCGGCAACGGCGAGTCCTTGAGCGCCTTGCCCGCCGACATGAAGTGCTTCAGGGCCTTGGCGGCGGTCGGGGTCGCGGAGTAGTTCAGTCGCGCGTCCATGGGGTGCTCCTCCGTGGTCGTCAGTGGCTACAACCCCTGGGACGAGATGGACCGGCACCCTGTGACACGGACCGGTGCGACACGGACCGATGCGACCCGCGTCCCGCCGCTCGCCGGGCCGGCGCGGGCAGCCGTACGTCAGGGGTGGGCGCTCACGGCCACAGGTCCAGTACGGCGTACAGGGTGAGCCGCCACATCGGTTCGGCGCCCGTGCCGAAGGCGGCGGCCAGGGCGTGGCCCAGGGACGCGTCGTGCGGTTCCGGAGCGTGGGCGGAGGCGCCCGGCGTCTCCCAGTCGGCCGTCACGTGCCCGTCGCCGGACGACGTGAAGACGCCGAGCTGTCGCCCGTCCCGCAGGAACCTGCTGGTGTCGAGGGAGTCCGGTACCAGGAGATACGTGTGCCCCCGCGTCGTGGAAGCGGCCTCCACGCGGTACGACCTCCGGGTCAGGAACCCCTTGGCGGGGCGCAGGGTCTCCTCGGTGCCGTCGACGGTCAGGGTGAGCCGCTCGGGGTCGCGGGTGCCGATCGGCACGTGGCTCTCCGGGGGCGTTCCGGAAGCGCGGCGCACCTCGACCGTCGGCAGTCCGGCGCCGCTCACCGCCAACGTCCCGGCGGAGTGGTCGAGTTCTATGACGACCGCACCGAAGTGCGGGTCGTCGGCGGGCACGTACGCGAGCGGTTCCATCGGAACGCCCTCCCCCTGTTCAGCCGGACGGTCGTCCTCGACCCTCGCACACGGGGGCCTCGTCCCCGTCGTCGAGTTCCAGCTCGTGGGGGATCCCGAACCGGTCGAGGAGCCGTCCCAACGCGTCGACGCGGCCGGGGTCGACGACGCCGTTGAGCAGGACTTCCGGCCCGTCGGCCGGCTCCACCTCGATCCGGCACCAGTCGGTCTCCAGCTCGTAGCCGTGCCAGGACGAGGAGCGGGAACTCCACCCCGCGCCGACGAAGCGGGCGGCCACGGCGGAGGCGTCGCGGCAGCCGTGGAGCACGCCGCACACGTTGTTGCCGAGGTCGGCCCACCGTCGATCGAGCTCCGGGCCCCCGTCCGATGTGTCCATGCCCGGAGTATGCGGCTCCGGTCGGTTCGGCGGGCGCCCCGGGGCGGGGTGCTCTTACGATGCCTTGCAGTGCCCGGGGTGGCCGGGAGTTCTCGGAGTTCGGTGAGGCGGGGCGGGGCGGAATGAGTCGATCGCGCGATGTCTGGTTGCGGCGGTTCCAGGCGGTGGGGACGGAGGCCGGAGGCGGTGCGGGACGCGAGTTGGTGTGCTTTCCGCACGCCGGTGGTTCCGCCTCCTACTGGCGGCCCCTCGCCCTGGCGCTCTCCCCCGCCGTCGACGTGGCGGCCGTGCAGTACCCGGGACGCCTCGACCGGCTGCGCGAGGCGCCGGTGGAGGACCTCCACCGCCTCGCCGATCTGATCGCGGAGGCGCTGGGTCCGTCGGACGGCCGGCCCCGGGCGCTGCTCGGGCACAGCATGGGGGCCTCGCTGGCGTACGAGGTCGCCGTGCGGCTCGCCCGGCTGCCCGGCGGCGGGCCGGACCTCCTGGTCGTGTCGGGGCGCCGCGCTCCCGCCGCCGCCCGGCGACGGGAGCGGTACGTGCCGCTCGGCGACGCCGAACTCGTGGAGCGGGTCAAGGGGTTGGGCGGGACGGACAGCGCGGTGCTCGACGACCCCGAACTGCTGGAGCTGGTCCTGCCCGCGCTGCGCGGGGACTACCGCGCCCTCGCCTCGTACGAGGACACCCCGGGCCGGCCGCTGACCTGCCCCGTCGTCGCCCTGGCCGGCGACCGGGACCCCCAGGCGACCGTCGAGGAGGTCGGGTTCTGGGGCGAGCACACCTCCGGGGACTTCCGGACGCGCGTCTTCGCGGGCGGCCACTTCTTCCTCAACGACCACACCGGGGAAGTCGCCGGGCTGGTCCGCGACCTGCTGTCCACTCGCGCCGGCTGAGCACGGACGCGCCCGGCGCCAGCCCCGGACGGACAGCCGGGCGGACGGACGGACGGCCGGGCAGACGGACGGCCGGCATCCGGGCGGCCGGGCATCCGGGCATCCGGGCATCCGGGCATCCGGGCATCCGGGCATCCGGGCATCCGGGCATCCGGGGCTCACGAGAGCCCGTTCCCCTCAGGGGCGACATCGCGCCACGTATGGAGCGGTACGGGGGGTGCCCGGCGCCGTCCCGCGGGCCGGAGGGGGCGCGGGGCGCGTCGCGGGTCATGGATACCGGCCGCTCGCAGGGGTGACGGCGGTCCGGCCGGGGAGGTGGGAGGGAGCCGCGGACGAGCGGGGGGCGACGGGGCCGCGGGGGCGGGTACGCAGGGCAACTGCCTTGCTCCGCAGCGTACATGGCGCAAAGAGAGCGGAAGGCGGTGCTCCCGCGGGGTGGGTATCGGCGGTACGGCCTTGTTGTCCGTCCTGTGGTGCACACTTGCTGCCTGGTACAGCGCTCACGGGGAAGGCGGCGGCGATGCTGACGGGGATCGAGGAGGTCGACTGGGCCTCGCTGGGGCATGCGTACGGCCCCGCGGACGACGTGCCGGAGCTGCTCCGCGGACTCGCCTCCGCCGACCCCGCCGAGCGGGAGACGGCGCTCGACGGCATGTACGGGGCGGTGCACCACCAGGGCGACGTCTACGACTCGACGCTCGCCTGCATCCCCTTCCTCCTCGAACTCGTCGCCGACCCCGGGGTCGAGGACCGGGGCTGCATCGTCGAACTCCTCACCAGCATCGGCGGGATCGAGCTCGACGACGAGGAGGAGCTGGGGGAACACCCCGGTGACGACGGGGAGTTCATCCCCGCCGCCAACTACGCCATGGCCGCCGCCGCCATCGCCGCCGGGGCCGACGTCTTCCTCGGGCTCGTCTCGGACCCCGACCCCGAGGTGCGGCTCGCCGCGCCGTGCGCGCTCGCCTCGCTGCACCCCGAGCCCGCCCGGGTGCTGACCCTGCTGCGGGAGCGGCTCACCGTCGAGCGGGACACCGAGGTGCGGCTCGCCCTCGTGGCGGCCGTCGGGCAGCTCGCCCTGCGGCACGCGTCGCTGCGCGCCGAGACCGTCGAGTGGCTCGGCTGGCTGGCCCGGGCCGCCCAGGACCCGGGGCTCCGGCTCGCGGCCCTCGCCCAGCGGGCGCGCTGCGCGCCGGGCGAGATCCCCGACGACGTCGTGCCGTGGGTGGCGGGGCTGTTGGAGGAGATCAGGACCGCGTCCGCCGCCGGGGCGGGGTCCGGCACCCCCCGGCTCGCGGCTCCGACGCTCATCGGGCAGGTGCGCGAACTCCTGGAGGAGCACGCGGCCGGACGGCCCGCCCCCTGGACCGAGGAGCTGCTGCGGACGCTGCACGCCGCGCTCGACGACCGCGTCGACGACCGGATCGCGCTGGTCCTCGCCCAGCTCCGCAGCCCCGACCGGTGGCAGCGCTCGGACGCGATCTGGCTGTGCGGAAGCCTGATACGGGTCTGGCGCGGGCGGTACGAGGAGGTCGTCCGGCTCGTCGGAGAGCAGCTCGACGATCCCGAGCCCCGGCTCCGGGAGGCCGCCACCTCCTTCCTGGAGCGGCTCTTCGAGCTGGGCGCGCCCGCCGCCGACGCGCTCGCGGCGCGCCTGGCCTCCGCTCCCCCGGGGCCGGCCGGCGGGTACGGCGCCGCCGGGCGGGCCGGCCGCGAGGGGGCGCTGATCGCCCTCGCCCGCGCCGGGGACATCCGCGCGGTGCCGCTGCTCGCCCGTGCCCTGGAGGAGGACGAGGTGCGGCGGGAGCTGCTGTACGCCACGGACGACCTCGGTCCCTCGGCGGCGATGCTCGCCCCCGCGCTCCGGCGCCGGCTCGCCCGGGTCGAGCTGGACGAGCGGCTGTACGACCGGGCGGCCCCGCTGCTGCACGCCCTGGCCGCCGTGCGGGGTGCCCAGGCCCTTCCCGAGGTGCTGCGGGTGCTGCGCGGCGCGCCCGCCAACCGGCGCGACCGGGTGCGGGAGGCCGCCCTGCGGACCCTCGCGGCCTTCGGGCCCGCCGCCCGGGAGGCCGTACCGGAGCTGCGGGAGCTCCTGGCCGACGGGTCGGCCGCCGTCTCCACGGCGGCGGCGCGCGCCCTGTGGGCGGCCGAGGAGGACACGGCGGAGGTGCTGCCGGTCCTGGAGCGGTGGCTGCGGCCGGGCCTGCCGGACGCGGACCGGTGCGCCGCCGCCCGGGTCCTCGGCGGGATCGGCCCCGCGGCGGCCCCCGCGGCCCCGGCCCTGCGGCCCGTCCTCGCCTCGCGGGACCCGTGGGCGCGGGTCCGCGCCGCCGCGGCCCTGTGGCGGGTGACCGGCGAGACGGAGGAGGCCCTTCCGGTGCTGCTCGCCGTCTGGGAGGAGAACCGGCACGCGCGCGTGGACATCGCGGAGTGCCTGGCGGAGATGGGCCCCGCCGCCTCGGCGGCCCGGCTCGTCGTCCTCACCGAGCTGACCCGCAGACGCCGCCACAACGCCCGCGAGGGCGGTTCGGGCACGCACGACGTCCACCTCGACGAGAAGCTCCTCACCCTGTGCCGGGCCGCCCTCGCCCGGATGGAGCGGGGCGCGTACTGAGCGGTGCGGGGCGCGTACCGAGGTGCGCCCGCGAGGCCCTGCCCGCCGCGGGGGCGCGTCCGCCGAAGGCGGCGCGTCCACCGCAGGGTCGCGTCCGCCATGGAGGCGCATCCACCACGGGGACGCATCCGCCGCGGGCGCAAAAGGGACTCCGGCCCCCATAAGGTCTTCCGCATAAGGTCTACGGGGAGAAGAGCAGCCCGTCGACGACCGGGGAGCAGGTGGCCACGTGGGACCGCGCGGAGTGCACGTCGCCGTCGGCGCCCTGTGCGCCCTGGGCGTCCTCGCGCTCGCCGGGTGCGGCAGCGCCGGTACGGGCGGCCTGGAGAGCGCCGGGCCCACGAGCCCCGCCGTGGGACCCGTACGGCTCTGGCCCGATCTGCCGCCCGCCACGAATCCGCCGATCGACTACGGCGAGTCCGACATCCAGCGCGTCCCCGGGATCACGGTCACCGGCGGCGACGTCCGCTCCGTCGACGCGGTGGCGGTCGTCCGCGCCGAGGTGCGTGCCCACCCCGACGCGCGCAGCGGTGCGGACGGGCTGTACGAGGAGACCGCCCGCGCGGTCGAGGCCTGCGTGAGCGAGCCCGCCGGCTGTCCGGTCATGCGGCCGTACCACCGCGACCTCACCGGCGACGGCCGGGACGAGTTGATCGTCGGGATCCGGATGCCCGAGCAGCAGGTCGCCGTGCGGGTCTACCGCGCCGAGAAGGGCGGGCTCACCCGGATCATGTCCACCGTCGACCAGGTCATCACCGTGGAGCTGGCCGGCCGGGACCTGATCATGCGGGTCGGGTCGGCCGGCATCCCGGGGTACGAGTACCGCACCGCCTGGTCCTGGGACGAGCAGCAGGGCAGCATGCTGCCCACCCGGGACGAGATCGTCCGGGCGAGGCCGCCCGGGGGGCCGCCGGCGGGCGGGCGGCCTGGTGGCGGACGGGCTCCCGGCGACCGGCCTTCCGGGGGGCCGTCCTCCGGTGACCGGCCTTCCGGGGGGCCGTCCTCCGGCGACCGGTCGTCCGGTGCCCGACCCTCCGGCGACCGCCCTTCCGGCGCAGGACCCGCCCCCTCCCCCGTGCCCCCTCCGGAGGAGACCCCGTGAGGGCGTTCCGGCGACCCGCCTGGACCGCGACGCTCACCTGGAAGGCCGCCCTGTTCATCGCGGTGATGTGCTGCGCCCTCGCCGCGCTGCTCGGCGCCCTCGTCCACGTGTCCGTGACCCGGCAGACCGTGGACGACGCCCGGGAGAAGGCGCTGGTCCGGCTCGGCGAGGTCACCGACCTGTACGAGGCGGGCGAGCCGCTCCCCCGGTTCGCGGGCGTCGACCCGCCCGACCTCCCGGCCCCGCTGCGGGCGCTCGCCCTGCGCGGCGAGCGCGGCACGGTGGTCGCCGACCGCGGGGGCCGGCCGGCGATGTGGGCGGCGGGCCCCGCCGACGGCCGGGCCCTCGCCGTGCGCCTCGACCACTCGCAGAGCGCCGAGACGATCGACGCGCTCGGCCGTTCGCTGCTCGGCTCCTCCCTCCTGGCGATCGGGGCGACCCTGGTCGTGGGCGTCTTCGCCGTCACCCGGGTGACGCGCCGGCTGCACCTCACCGCGCGCGTGGCCCGCCGGATCAGCGCCGGCGACCTCGACGCGCGCGTGGACGACCCGAGGACGAAGGACCCCACCCGCCCCCAGGACGAGGTGGCGACCGTCTCCGGCGCGCTCGACACCATGGCCTCCTCCCTCCAGCGGAAGCTGCAGAGCGAGCAGCGGTTCACCGCCGACGTGGCGCACGAGCTGCGCACCCCCCTGACCGGGCTGACGGCCGCGGCCGAACTGCTGCCGGAGGGGCGCCCCTCGGAGCTCGTACGGGACCGGGTGCGGGCGATGCGCGGGCTCACCGAAGACCTCCTGGAGATCTCGCGGCTCGACGCCCGCAACGAGACCGTGGACCTGGCGGTGCACGAACTGGGCCCGCTGGCCGCACGGGTGGTCCGCGCCTCGGGCACGGAGACGGAGGTGCGGATCGTGCGGGACGCCCCCGTCGAGACGGACCGGCGGCGCCTGGAGCGGGTCCTGGGCAACCTGGTGGCCAACGCGCACAAGCACGGGGCGCCCCCGGTGGTGGTCACGGTGGACGGGCCCGTGGTGACCGTGCGGGACCACGGGCCGGGGTATCCGGCGTACCTGCTGGAGTCCGGGCCCCAGCGGTTCCGCACCGAGAGCGGGAGCAAGGGGCACGGCCTGGGGCTGACGATCGCGGCGGGACAGGCGGAGGTGATCGGCGCCGAGCTGGTCTTCGCCGCGGCGCCCGGCGGGGGCGCCGAGGCCCGGCTGCGGCTCCCCGCGTACGTGCCCCCGCCCGATCCCCCGCCCGGCCCCTCGCCCGGCGGAAACGAGTGAGGGTGGCGGGAGACCGCGAGAGGACCACGACGGCACACCGCCGCACGGCACACCGTCACACAAAAGGGACATAGCGCATACCGCTTGCTACGTTGCGCCCATGACCGCACCGCGAACGGACGCGCCCCCGCCCGGCGTACGCGTCCCGAAGCGCCGCGGCGTGGAACTCTCCCTCCTCGTCTGCGCCGTCCTCATCTCCGTCTACGGCTACGCCGCGGTCGGTCTCGCCCGCGGCGGCGCCGTGCCGCCGGACGCCGCCCGCTACGGGGCCGGGCTCGGCCTTCTCGCGCTCGTCGCCCACCTCGCGGTCCGCTTCGGCGCCCCGTACGCCGATCCGCTGCTGCTCCCGATCGCGGTCCTGCTCAACGGCCTGGGCCTGGCCCTGATCCACCGGCTCGACCTGGAGACGCCGTACGACCGGGCCGCGACCACCCAGCTCGTCTGGTCGGCGCTCGGGGTGACGCTCTTCATCCTGGTGGTGCTGCTGCTGCGCGACCACCGCACCCTCCAGGGGTACGCGTACGTCTGCGTCGCCGCCGCCCTCGGCCTGATGCTGCTTCCGATCTTCTTCCCCGCCGTGAACGGCGCCAGGATCTGGATCAGGATCGGCGGGCTCTCCTTCCAGCCGGGCGAGTTCGCCAAGATCCTGCTCGCGGTCTTCTTCGCCGCGTACCTCGCCGCCAACCGCAACGCGCTCGCGTACACCGGCCGCCGGATCTGGCGGATCCAGTTCCCCTCGGGGCGGGTCCTCGGGCCCGTCGTGGCGATCTGGCTGCTGAGCGTCGGCGTCCTCGTCCTGGAGCGGGACCTCGGCACCTCGCTGCTCTTCTTCGGCCTCTTCGTGATCATGCTGTACGTGGCGACCGGCCGGACCGGCTGGGTCGCGGTCGGCCTGGTGCTCGCCTCCGCCGGCGCCTTCCTGGTCGGCTCGCTCGAACCGCACGTCCACGGCCGGGTGCAGGACTGGCTCGACCCCTTCGCCTCGATCCGGGCGGGCGAGGGACCGGGGCAGCTCGCCCAGTCCCTGTTCGCCTTCGCGGCCGGCGGGATGCTCGGCACGGGCCTCGGCCTCGGCCACTCCGTGCTCATCGGCTTCGCCGCCAAGTCCGACTTCATCCTGGCGACGGCCGGCGAGGAGCTGGGGCTCGTCGGCCTGACCGCGCTCTTCCTGCTGTACGCGCTGTTCGTCGGCCGCGGCTGCCACGCCGGGCTCCTGCTGCGCGACCCGTTCGGACGGCTCCTCGCGATCGGGCTCGCCTCGATCGTGGCGCTCCAGGTCTTCGTGATCGCGGGCGGGGTGATGGGGCTCATCCCGCTGACCGGCATGGCGATGCCGTTCCTGGCGCAGGGAGGCTCGTCCGTGGTGACCAACTGGGTGATCGTCGCCCTCCTCGTCCGGGTCAGCGACTCGGCGCGCGCACCGCGGCCGGAACCGGCCGACACGGGGGAGCTCGCGCGGGTCAAGGAGGGCGCCGCGTGATCGCGTGCATGCCGGGGAGCACGGCCCCGTACGTCCCCGAGGGGGTCCGGTGACCCGCTACATCCGGCGCGCCGCCGCGCTCTGTCTCCTGCTCCTGGCCGCGCTGCTCGTGAACGCGGGCCGCGTGATGATCGTCGAGGCCGGGTCGCTGAACGACGACCCGGCCAACCGGCGGATCGCGATCGGCCGGTACGCGCAGCCGCGCGGCGAGATCGTCGTCGACGGGAGGCCGGTGACGGGCTCCCGGGACAGCGGACAGCAGTTGCGCTGGGAACGGACCTACCGCCAGGGTCCGTTGTACGCGCCGCTGACCGGCTACGCCTCCCAGACGTACGGCACGACGCTCGTCGAGGACGCCGAGGACGCGGTCCTGGCGGGGACGGAGCCGATGCTGGCGCCGCTGCCGCTCCTGAACGGCCTGACCCGGGGCCGGGAGCCCGGCGGCGACGTGCTCACCACGATCCGGGCGCCGATGCAGGAGCTCGCCTTCCGGGGGCTGGCCGGCAAGCGGGGCGCAGTGGTGGCGGTCGAGCCGGCCACCGGCCGGATCCTGGCGCTCGTCAGCTCGCCCTCGTACGACCCGGGGGTGCTCTCGGGGACGGGCCCGGGGGTCGCGGAGGCCTGGCGGCGGCTGAACTCCTCGCCGAGCCGGCCGATGCTGAACCGGGCGCTGCGGCAGACGTACCCGCCGGGTTCGACGTTCAAGATCGTGACGGCCGCGGCGGCCCTGGACGCGGGCGTGGTGCGGGACGTGGACGCGCCGACGGACACCCCGGACCCGTTCGTGCTGCCGGGCACCCGGCAGGTGCTGCCGAACGAGGCGAAGGGCTGCGGCGACGCCTCCCTCGCGTACGCCCTCCAGTGGTCGTGCAACACGGTGATGGCCGGGCTCGGGGTGGAGGTGGGCCTGACGGGGATGGTCGACGCGGTGGAGCGGTTCGGCTTCAACGACACGGCCCTCCGGGTGCCGTCGTGGGTGGCGAAGTCCACCTTCGACCGGGAGATGAGCACGGACCAGCTCGCGCTGTCGTCGATCGGGCAGTTCGACACGACGGCGACCCCGCTCCAGATGGCGATGGTGGCGGCAGCGGTTGCCAACAACGGCGAGATCGTCCGTCCGCACCTCGTCGACCGCACGACGACCTCCGGCGGCGCGACCGTGGAGCGGACCGCCCGCCGGAGCTACCGGCAGGCGATGAACCCCTCGACGGCGCTCCGGCTCCAGGAGCTGATGGTGCGGGCGGTGGAGGAGGGGACGGGGACGAACGCGGCGATCCCGGGGGCCCGGGTCGGCGGCAAGACCGGCACGGCCCAGCACGGCTTCGGCAACACCGGCACTCCCTATGCCTGGTTCATCGCCTGGGCGCAGGGCGAGGACGCCGCCCGGCCGGCGGTGGCGGTGGCGGTGGTCGTCGAGGACGCGGAGGCCTCCCGTACGGACATCAGCGGGGGCGGCAGCGCGGCGCCGATCGCGCGGGCGGTGATGGAGGAGGCGCTGCGGCTGGAGACGGAGGGGAGGGGGTAGGCGGCCGGGGCCTTACGCGATCGTCCCCCGCCCCGCATTCAAAGGCCCCCGCCCCACCTTCAAAGGCCCCTGCTCCGCCCCCGGAGGCCCCTGCCCCGCCCCCGCCTCGATCGCCTCCGAGACCTCGGCCCCCGCCTCGATCGCCTCCGAGACCTCCGCCACCCGGTCCCGCTCCTCCCGTGCGAAGCGCTCCGCGTCGAGCCGTTCCGCGACCTCCTCGTCCTGGGTCATCAGCAGGTCCAGGTCGGAGTCGCCGAGGTCGAAAACGCCCATGTCCAGGTAGGCCTTCTGGAGGCGCGGCCCCCACAGGCCGATGTCCTTGACGCAGGGGACGATCCGGCTGAAGAGGAGCTTGCGGAAGAGCCGGAGGAACTCACTGCGCTCGGTCAGCTCCGCGGCCTCCTTGCGCGGGACGCCGAAGTTCACCAGGACGTCGGTGGCGCGCAGCCGGTCGCGCATGAGGTGGCAGCCCTCGATGACGAACTCCTCGCGCTCGCGGAGCTCGGCGTCCGAGAGCTGCCGGTAGTGGTCGCGCAGGGCCATCCGGCCGAAGGCCACGTGCCGGGCCTCGTCCTGCATGACGTACGCGAGGATCTGCTTCGGCAGCGGCTTGTCGGTGGTGTCGCGGATCATGCCGAAGGCGGCGAGGGCGAGGCCCTCGATGAGGACCTGCATGCCGAGGTAGGGCATGTCCCAGCGGGAGTCGCGCAGGGTGTCGTCGAGGAGGCCCTTGAGGTTGTCGTCGATCGGGTAGAGCATCCCGACCTTCTCGTGGAGGAAGCGGCCGTAGATCTCGGCGTGCCGGGCCTCGTCCATGGTCTGGGTGGCCGAGTAGAACTTGGCGTCGAGGTCGGGGACGGACTCGACGATCCGGGCGGCGCAGATCATGGCGCCCTGCTCGCCGTGGAGGAACTGGCTGAACTGCCAGGAGGAGTAGTGGCGGCGCAGCTCGCCCCGGTCCTTCTCGTCCATCCGGTCCCAGTACCGGGTGCCGTGCAGGTCCAGGGCCTCGTCCGGGGTGCCGAGCGGGTCGTACGGGTCGACCTCCAGGTCCCAGTCGATGCGGGTGGCGCCGTCCCACTGCTTGTCCTTGCCCTTCCGGTAGAGGGCGAGGAGGCGGTCGCGGCCGTCGTCGTAGTCCCAGGAGAAGCGGGCGGCGCCGGCGGCCGGCACGTCCCAGGCGGCTCCGTCGGGGGCGTTCGCGTAGAGGTCGTGCGTCGACATGGACGACTCCTTCTTCCGGCCGGCTTCGGTCCGCCTCAAGCAGGCTCACACGCTGTTGACGAACCGTCAACAAGTCGCACGGGCTCACGCGCGAAGGATTGACGGTTCTGCTGACGAGCAGTCCAATAACCCGTGTCCCCGGCAACGCGCCGGCGAGCACTGCGAGGTGTCTCCGCATGAGCCCTTTCCACGAGCCCGACCTCACCCTCGCCCGGGACGCGCTGGGGCCCCTGCGCGACCGCGAGCAGGTCGCCGAACGCCTCCTGGAGTCCTCGCGCAGGCACTCCTACGACCCCGACACCGAGCTGGACTGGGACGCGCCCTTCGAGGAGGGGAAGTGGTTCTGGCCGCCGGAGCTGGTCTCCCTCCACGGCACCCCGCTGTGGCGGCGGATGTCCGAGGAGCAGCGGCTCGACCTCTCGCGCCACGAGGCGGCCTCGCTGGCCTCCCTCGGCATCTGGTTCGAGGTCATCCTCATGCAGCTCCTGACCCGGCACATCTACGACAAGCCGCTGACCAGCCACCACGTGCGGTACGCGCTGACCGAGATCGCCGACGAGTGCCGGCACTCGATGATGTTCGCCCGGCTGATCCGGCGCGGCGGGACGCCCGAGTACCCGGTGCCGCGGGTCCACCACAACCTCGCGCGGGTCCTGAAGACCGTCTCCACCACCCCGGGCTCCTTCGCCGCCACGCTGCTCGGCGAGGAGGTCCTGGACTGGATGCAGCGCCTGACGTTCCCGGACGAGCGGGTGCAGCCCCTCGTGCGCGGGGTGACGCGGATCCACGTGGTGGAGGAGGCCCGCCACGTGCGGTACGCCCGCGAGGAGCTGCGCCGCCAGATGGTGACCGCCCCGCGCTGGGAGCGGGAGCTCACCCGGCTGAGCTGCGGCGAGGCCGCCCGGGTCTTCTCGGTCTGCTTCGTCAACCCGGGGGTGTACGAGGCCGTGGGCCTGGACCGGCACGAGGCCGTCGCCCAGGTGCGGGCGAGCGGGCACCGGCGGGAGGTCATGCAGGCGGGCGCCAAGCGGCTGACGGACTTCCTCGACGACGTGGGCCTCCTGCGGGGGCCGGGGCGGCGACTGTGGAAGGCGTCGGGACTGCTGGCGTGAGGGGGGCCCGTCGGCGCGGGGCCGGATCCATCGCCCCGGGAACCGGACCGCGCGCCCGGCCGGAAGGGCGCGCGGTTACGCTGCGGAGCATGACGAGTCCCGCCACGCCCGCCTACCGCAGGCTCAGCGTCGAGGAACGGCGCGGCCAGCTCCTCGAAGCGGCCCTGGGGCTCTTCGCCCACCGGACGCCGGAGGACGTCTCGCTCGACGACGTCGCCGAGGCGGCCGGCGTCTCGCGGCCCCTCGTCTACCGCTACTTCCCCGGCGGCAAGCAGCAGCTGTACGAGGCCGCCCTGCGCTCCTCCGCCGACACCCTGCACCGCTGCTTCGCCGAGCCGCTCGACGGACCGCCCACGGAACGGCTCGGCCGGGTGCTCGACCGCTACCTGACCTTCGTCGACGAGTACGACGCGGGATTCAGCGCCCTGCTGCGCGGCGGCAGCGTCGTCGAGACCCCGCAGACCACCGCGATCGTGGACGAGGTGCGGCGGGCCGCCGCCGAGCAGATCCTCCTCCACCTGGGGGTGGAGCGGCCGGGCCTGCGCCTCGGGATGCTGGTGCGGACGTGGATCGCCGCCGTGGAGGCCGCCTCGCTCATCTGGCTGGGCGAGGAGAAGCAGCCCCCGGCGGCGGAGCTGCGCGACTGGATGGTGGACCACCTGGTCGCCCTGCTCACCGCGACGGCGGCGGGCGACGCGGAGACGAGGGAGGTCGTCCGGCGGCTGCTCGCCCAGGAGACGCCCGAGGGGCCGGTGGCGGACCTGGCCCGCCGGGCGATCCCGGTGGTGAGCGAGGCCGCACACCTGCTGTGAGCCGTACGCGGGGACGGTGACCCGTCGCGGGCGCGGCGGGAGAGACTGGAGGGGTGAGAAGCGAGAACACCCCCTTCCGCGGCGGGCCCCTGGACGGCCGGGTCCTGCCGATCCTGCTCGGCCCGACCGGCCACCCGCCGAAGTGGTACGAGGTCCCGGTCCCGGCGCACGACGGGAAGCCGCCGACGGTGTACGCCTACCGGCGCGAGCCCGCCGGGTACACGAAGCGGCTCGGCCTCCAGCGCGGCTGGGTGTACGAGTACGCGCCTGGGGGCCGGGAGCGGCGCGAGCCGAGGTGGCCGTGGTCGAAGCCGGGCGGGAGGTCCGGGAACCCTGGTCCGACCGGGTGAGGACACCGGACGCGCCCCCATTCATACGGTAATCGGATGAAGTGAACCGTCATCATCCCCGTGGAGGTGGTGACGTGTCACGAGGACTGCTGCGCACGGTCTGCACGGCAGCGCTCGCCGCGCTGACGGCGCTCACGGGCCCGGCCACGGCGGGCGCCGACCCGGCGGACCCGCCGACGGAATCTCCGGCGGAGGCCCCGATCGCCCGGCCGGACCCGGAACGGGAACCGGTGGGCCCGGTGGACCCCACACCGACCACCCCGACCACCCCGACCGCCCCCGGGGACACGGAATCCGACGACGACGCGGCCGCACTCGCACCCCCCGGCGGAACCTCGGTCACCGGCCTGCTCACCCGCCTGCGCACGCTCTACCGGCAGGCCGAGGAGGCCACCGAGCGCTACAACGCCGCCGAGGAGGCCCTGAAGCTCCGGACCGCCGACGCGAAGGGGCTCGCGGCCCGGCTCACGACCGCGCGGGCGGCCCTCGACCGGGAGCGCGCCGAGGCCGGGCGGATCGCCCGGGAGCAGTACCAGGGGAGGTCGGAGCTCTCCTCGTACCTGGACGTGCTCTTCGCCCCGGACCCGCGGGCGGCGATGGACCGGGAGCGGCTGGCGGCCCGGGAGGGACGGGACCGGGCCGGCGCCGTCGCCCGGCTCGAAACGGCCGCCCGCAAGGCCGACGCCCTGGCGGGCGCCTCCCGCAAGGCCCTGGACCGGCAGCGAAGCCTGGCGGCCGAACAGCGCACCCGACGCGACGAGGTCCGGACGAAACTGAAAGAGGTCGAGAAACTCCTCGCCGGCCTCTCCCCGACCCAGCTGACCCGGCTCACGGAACTGGAACGGACACAGACCGCGGGCGCACAGCGCGAACTGCTGGGCTCCGGGGTCCTGGACGGCCCGCGCACCCCGTCCCGGGCGGGCGCGGAGGCCCTGCGGTTCGCGGTGGAACAGCTCGGCAAGCCGTACGAGTGGGGGGCGGAGGGCCCGGAGGCGTACGACTGCTCGGGGCTTACGCAGCGGGCGTGGGCGGCGGCGGGCCGGGAGATCCCCCGCACCAGCCAGGAACAGTGGGCGACCCTCCCCCGGGTGTCCCTCTCCGAACTACGCCCCGGAGACCTGGTGGTCTACTTCCCGGGCGCCACGCACGTGGCGGTCTACCTCGGCGAGGGCTTGGTGGTCCAGGCCCCGCGCCCCGGCGCGAAGGTCAAGGTCTCCCCCGTCGCGGCGAACCCGCTGCTCGGAGCCGTACGCCCGGACCCGGACGGCACGGCCCTGGCCTCGTACACGCCACCGGACCTCCCGGAGGGCGCGGGGGACGGCGGGGACGAGGGCTTCGACCACGCCTGAACGCCCGGTCGGACGCTCAGTCCACGAGCGTGAGGAGCCCGATCACCCAGATCGCGACGTTGAGAAGAACCCCCACCGCACAGCCACCACCCACGAGCACACCCATGAACGTCCAGCCCCGTTCGTCCGGCCGAGGCCCTTCGTCCCAGCGCTCCTCGTACGAGGCGGGATCGTCCCAGTCGACCGGCCGCCCCAACTCCCCGGCCCGGGCGCCCCGCACCGCCGCCAACCGCCCCTCGGCGAACGCGGTGGCGGCCAGCGCCTCGGGCCCACGCCAGGCGAGGGCCTTCATCCGCCGCGCGGCAGACCCGTACCGCGCCTCGAACGCGGCCGTCTCGTCCTCCCGCCGGTCCTCTTCGAGGTACATCCAGCGCCCGGCCTCCGCCGCGTCCCCGTACAGCCGGTACACCTCGGCGAGCCGCCGCCGCAGCGTCAGGTCCCACGGAAAGGACGAGACGAGCCCACGCAGCCGCTGCCGCGCCACGGGCACACGCCCGGCGGCCAGGTCCGCGTCCACGCGGGCGAGGGTGTTCGAAAGGGACATGCCCACATGATCGAACACCCTGCCCCCGGATCTCGACCCTATTTCGACCGGACTCGGCGACCTCCCCGGCCGAACAACGCGATCGAGCATGTCGCCCGCATTTCAGCGCCGTCGACATGGTCGGCCTCCTCAGCTTCGGAGGGGATCACCTTCCGGGTTTCTTCGGGCTTGCGGCTCCCCTCGCCTCCCTCTCGAAAACTACCCAACTCCATTCGCGCCCTTTGATGCGGTTGGTCATCTCTGCGGCGATGCGCCATCCGGCCATCCAGCGCCCTCCGCCGTGATTGCGGGCCAGGCACGAGCAGGTACATTTGTGCAATCGCGCAGTGACACAACGATGGTTGCACTTCTCGGAACTGTTGTATTCACGCCCAAGCAGTATTCGGCCGTGCGCGCCGACGAGAGATCTGGAAAGTTCGATGAAGTGATCCGAGGAAACTCCCCACGACTCACTCTCGGAATTCCAGTCGGGAAGCACTCTTCCGCTGACATACCGGTGCACAAACCGTTCGTGCCCGCTCGGGCCGTGCTCAGGGATCCAGTAACCAACTCTGCCACGTGCGGGAAGAGTGATCGCAGGTGCATCGACGTCACCCCAGGACGGAACCCAGGACGGTCGGGGCACAGGCACTTCACGAACGATGGTACGAGGCGCGCGCTTTTTCCCTTTGGCGGCGACAGGGGCGACAGGAGGCTTCGCCGGACCGACGCGATGACCTTTCGTCCCGGATCCTGGACACGACTGGGAAATATTTACGGCGTCGGGATGAGTCCGGGCCCGTCCACTGCCCTCATCTATTCGAATGCGAAAACCGCAGATCCGGCAGTCCCCCCATGCCGTGTCATGAAAGTAAGGCACGAACCCCCTTCAACCGACTCGACTGCTCAGGAGCCGGATTTCAGCTGTCAGAGCGAGTGCTCACCAAGCCGGTCCCCCGTGCGGACACGTGCAGCACGGTACTGCAACAGCGGCAGCCGCCGCAGGCTCTCTGCTGCACCAAAGCAATGGCTACGGCTACCTATGGCACCTATGACCAGAGCTTCGAATCAGACTGACAGGCGCAGGCGAACCCGACGAAGGGGTGTCGCCGGCGGTCGGCGACCACCAAGCGACACCCCTTCAGCAGCAGGTCAGAGGCCCGTCAGTCCTCCGTCAGCGACGCCAGGTACGCGCCCGTCTTCTCCGGTTCGTAGAAGAAGTTCTCGAAGTCGGACGGGTCGTTGAAGCCGTTGGCGAAGCGGTCGGCGGCGGGCTGGAGTCGGCCGGCGGCGCCGAGGAGGCCGAGGACGTGCTCCGGGGGCGGGGCCAGCATCGCGTTCGTCCACTTGGTGATGTGCCGGGCCGTCTGCCAGTAGCGGTCGAAGGTGGCGCGCATCCAGGCCTCGTCGAAGGGCGCCTCGCCGTGTTCGACGATCGAGGAGAGGTACGCCGCCGCGCACTTGGAGGCCGAGTTGGAGCCCTGGCCCGTGATCGGGTCGTTGGCGACGACGACGTCCGCGACGCCGAGGACCAGGCCGCCGCCGGGGAGCCGGCCGATCGGGTTGCGGACGGTCGGGGCGTAACGGCCGGCGAGGGTGCCGCCCGCGTCGGTCAGTTCGACCTTGGTGGCCCGCGCGTACTCCCACGGCGTGAACCGCTCCATCAGCTCCAGCGTAAGAGCCAGGTGCTCGGAGGGGTCCTTGACGCCCTTGAAGACGTCGAGCGGGCCGCCGGGGATCCCCTCCCAGAAGAGGATGTCGGCGCGGCCGCCGGTGGTGAGGGTCGGCATGACGAAGAGCTCGCCGACGCCCGGGACGACGTTGCAGCGGACCGCGTCGAAGTCCGGGTGCTCGGGACGCGGGCCGAGGCCGTGGACGTACGCGACGGCGAGCGCCCGCTGCGGCTCGGCGTACGGGGAGCGGGAGGCGTCCCGCTCGAACATGGAGACCAGCTCGCCCTTGCCGGCCGCGACGAGCACCAGGTCGTAGTTGCGGGAGAAGTAGTCGAGGTCCCCGACGGCCGCGCCGTGGATGACGAGCTGGCCGCCGCGCTGGGCGAAGGTCTCCATCCAGCCGGCCATCTTCACCCGCTGGTCGACGGACTGGGCGTACCCGTCGAGCCTGCCGACCCAGTCGATGAGGCGGGAGGAGTCGGGGCCCGCGACCGAGACGCCGAGGCCCTCGATCCGGGGGGCCTGGGACTCCCAGAAGTTGAGCCCGAGGTCCCGCTCGTGCTGGAGGGCGGTGTCGAACATGCACTGGGTGGACATGACCCGGCCGGCACGGATCTCGTCCGCCGTCCGGTTCGACATGAGGGTGACCTCGTACCCCCGCGACTGCAGTCCGAGGGCGAGCTGGAGGCCGGACTGTCCGGCCCCGACTATGAGTATCTTCCGCATGGGTGGTGCTCCTGGCGTGACGTGCGTGAGGGGGAGGCGGGCTATTCGGGGGTGGCGTCCAGGGCGTGCGCGACCATGGCCAGCAGGGTCTCGACGACGCTGTAGCGCTTGCGCGCGTCCATGATCACCACGGGGACGTGCGGGGGCACGGTCAGCGCCTCCCTGACGTCCTCCGCCTCGAACGACTCGCTGCCCTCGAAGTGGTTGACCGCCACGATGTACGGGAGTCCGCAGCTCTCGAAGTAGTCGAGGGCCGGGAAGCAGTCGGTGAGGCGCCGGGTGTCGGCGAGCACGATCGCCCCGATCGCGCCGCGCACCAGGTCGTCCCACATGAACCAGAAGCGCTGCTGCCCCGGCGTGCCGAAGACGTAGAGCACCAGGTCGTTGTCGAGCGTGATCCGGCCGAAGTCCATCGCCACCGTGGTGGTGAGCTTGTCCGGCGTGGCGGTGAGGTCGTCGGTCTCCTCGCTCGCCCGGGTCATCAGCGCCTCGGTCTGGAGCGGGGTGATCTCCGAGACCGCGCGGACGAAGGTGGTCTTGCCGACGCCGAACCCGCCCGCGACGACGATCTTCGTCGCCGTCGGGGCGCGGGTGTGGTCGAGCTGCCAGTCCTGGGCGCCCTCCTCGGCATCCGGTTCGAGCGGATCGGGGTGGGGCTGGGCGGGGATGCCGACGGCCACCGGGGTGGCGGGGTCGGCTTCGGCGACGCTTCCGGGGACGGGAACGGTCCCGGAGACGGCGGAGGCGTCAGAGACGACGGAGTCCACTCAGCACCCTTTCGAGGAGCGCGCGGTCGGGCTGGCCGGTGCCGTGACCGGTCCCGTACACACGGATCTTTCCCTGGTCGGCCAGGTCGCTGAGCAGCACCCGGACGACCCCCAACGGCATCTTCAGGAGCGCCGAGATCTCCGCCACCGTCCGCATCCGGCGGCAGATCTCGACGATGGCCCGCATCTCCGGCATCAGGCCGCGGGCGCCGGACCCGCCGTCCGTCAGGACCTTGCGCGCGGCGGGCGCTTCGAGCGCCGCCACGAAGGTCTCGACGAGCAGGACGTGGCCGAAGCGGGTCCGGCCGCCGGTGAGCGAGTAGGGGCGCACGCGCGCGGGGCGGCGCCCCTCCCCGCGTACCGGCAGCTTGAAGGCGTGCGGAACCGGGGCCGCGGAGGACATCGCCGTCACCGGGGGCCCTCCAGCGATTTGCGCAGCTCGCTGCGGACCTCGGGGGTGAGGACGTGACCGGCGCGGCCCACGAAGAGGGCCATGTGGTACGCCACGACGCTCATGTCGCAGTCGGGCGTGGCGTGCACGCCGAGCAGCGAGCCGTCGCTGATCGACATGACGAAGACGCTGCCCTCGTCCATCGCGACCATGGTCTGCTTGACCCCGCCGCCGTCCATCAGGCGCGCGGCGCCGACGGTCAGGCTGCCGATGCCGGAGACGATGGTGGCCAGGTCGGCGCTGGAGCCGCGCGGCCCCCTGGCCCGAGCGGCCCCGTCGGCCTCACCGGCGGCCGGGGCGTCCTGCTGCGTCTCCGGGTCGGAGGACAGCAGCATCAGGCCGTCCGAGGACACGACGGCCACCGAGCGGACCCCCGGCACCTCCTCGACCAGATTCCCCAGCAGCCATTGCAGGTTGCGGGCTTCCGTACTCAGTCCGAACGTTCCCGTCGCGGTCAACTGCGTGCCTCCTCGACTGTGTCCCCCGTCTTCTCCTCTGTACGTGCAGTCCTTGCGTTCGCTATCCCCGCCGCGCCCGTCCCCGTCGCGTTCGTTCCCGGCGCGTTCGTCCCCGTCGTGCCGATCTCCGCCTCCACGTCCCGGCGGCCGGCCTCGGCGCCCCGGTGGAAGCCGCCGAGACGGCGGCGCAGGGCCTCGGCGTCCACGCCGCCCGTGCGGGGCGCGGCGGCGGGTCCGGCCTGGCGCACCACCTGGGGGGTGCGCTTGGGCAGGCCCTTGTCGGTGACCCGCTCCCACTGCGCGGGGCGCGGCCCGGGAACCGGCGGCTGGTCGACGGCCGGTTCGGGGGCGGCGGACTCGGCCGGGGCGGGATGGACGGCGTCGGGACCGGTGGTGACGCCGGTGCCGGCCTCCTCGTCGGCGGCGCGCTCGTGGACGTCCGGCTCGGGCGGCGGGGCGGGCAGCCGGACCTGGAGCGTGGTCTCGGAGACGGACTCCGGGGCGCGGTCCCCTTCGCTTCCGTACGACTCCGGGGCGTGGGCCCCCTCGCTCTCGTACGACTCCGAGGGCGCGGGCTCCGGCTCGGGGGCGTGCGTCTCCTCCACCGTCCGGCGGGGTTCCTGGGCGTACGCCTCCCCGGAGACGGCCTCCGGCCCGTACGGCTCCTCCGGCCGCCCCCCGGAGGGCTCCGCCTCCGCGAGCGCGCGTTCCGCCGCCTCCACCAGGGGGTCGCGGGTGCGGGACGGCAGGGTGTTGGAGTTGGCCTCCGCGACCGAGCCGGGGAGCTGGATCACGGGGGCCGTGCCCGCGACCCGTACGGGCTCCGTCACGGCCGCCGGCGGGGCGGCGGGCAGCAGGGGCAGCGGCAGGACCACGACGGCCGCCGTGCCGCCCGGCTGCTGCTCGCGCAGCTCGACGCGGACGCCGTGGCGGGCGGCGAGCAGGGCGACGACCCGCATGCCGAGCCCCTCGCCCTCGAAGGCGTCGGGGTCGGCCTCGGCCAGGCGGGCGTTCAGCTCGGCGAAGCGGGCGGGGGTCATGCCGATGCCCGTGTCCTGCACGGAGAGCATCACCTCGCCGCTCTCCAGGAGCCAGCCGGAGAGCTGGACCCCGGCGTCGGGCGGCGAGAAGGAGGTGGCGTTCTCCAGGAGCTCCGCGACCAGGTGGCTCAGGTCGTCCGCGGCGAAGCCGGCGACCTGGGCGTGCGGCGGCAGGGACTGGATGGTGACCCGCTCGTACCGCTCGATCTCGCTGACGGCGGCCCGCAGCACGTCGACGAGCGGGACGGCCCCGGCGTGGCCGTGGACGTGCTCGTGGCCGGCGAGGACGAGGAGGTTCTCGCTGTGGCGGCGCATGACGGTCGCCATGTGGTCGAGCTTGAAGAGGGTGCCGAGGCGGTCCGGGTCCTGCTCGCGCTCCTCCAGCTTCTCGATGACGCCGAGCTGGCGCTCGACGAGCCCGAGGTTGCGCAGGGAGAGGTTGACGAAGGTGTGCCGGACGGTGCCGCGGAGCTTCTCGAGCTCGGCGGTGAGGAGGGCGACCTGACCCTGGAGCTCGGCGCGCTGGGCGGCCAGTTCGGCGGCGAGGGCCTCCTTGTCGGCGGCCAGGTCGGTCCGCTCGGCGGTGAGGTGCCCGGTGCGCGCGGCGAGCCCGGCGAGCTTGCCGTGCAGGGTGTTGAGGGAGCGGACGGCCTGCGCGAACTCGTCGTTGCGGCCGGTGAAGCGGACCGGCTCCTCGGCGGCCGGGTCGGGGGCGGCGGCGAGCCGGGCGGCGCCGATGCGGAGCGCGGCGAGCGGCCGGGTGAGGCTGCGGGCGACGTAGGTGGAGACGCCGACGGCGAGGAGGAGGCAGCCGCCGAGGTAGGCGAGGCGCAGTTCGAGCGCGGTGACGTCGTCGTCGCGGAGCGCGGAGAGGCGGTCGACGCGCTGGGCGGCGAGGGTGGACTCGACGCCGCGCATCTGCTCGACGCGGGCGGAGAGGGCGGCCTCCAGGGCGGCCGGGTCGGTCGCGCGCTCGGCCTCGGTCAGCCGGGGCTGGTCGGTGAGGGAGGCGAGGGAGCGCTCGGCGCTCTTGACGTCGGGTCCGGTGACGGTGCCGGCGAGGGAGTCGCGGGCGGTGGAGCCGGCGGCCTGGTCGAAGTCGCCGAGGGCGGCGAGTTCGCGGACGCGGGCCTGCTGGGCGGCGGCGGTGAGGCGGTCGCGGGTCCGGTCGGCCTCCGCCGCGCCCTTCGGCTCCTCGGGGACGTAGGTGCCGGTCGTGGCGTCGTAGCGGAACTCGCCGGTGGGCTCGGGCTGCGGCACGGCGAGCGCGGCGAGGAGCAGGCCGCGGGTGGCGGAGGCCTGTTCGACGGCGCGGCCGAGGGCGGCGGGGGCGCGGGTGGCCTCGGTGAGCGAGGTGTCGGCGGCGCGGGCCGGGGTCCGGTCGGCGAGCTCGTCGGCGAGGGCCTGGAGCTTGTCGATGACGTCGGAGTACGCCTTGTGGGCCTCCAGGGCCGTGCCCTTGCCGGTGAGGGCGGCGCGGCGGACGGAGGGGACGCCGGCGAGGTCGCGGCGGAGCTCGGGGGAGGCGGCGGGGCGGATCTCGTCGATCTGCCGGTCGACGCGGGTGGAGCGCACGGTGGTGACCCGGCGCTTCTTCTCGGCGTCGCCGGTCTGGGCGTCGCGGCCCGCGGCGATGTACGCGACGACCTCGTCGCGCTCGTCGGCGAGGGAGTGCGCGAGGGTGACGGCCTGCCGGTCGAGTTCGGCGAGGGTGACCAGGCGCTGGGAGTCGGTCAGCTCGGCGGAGGCCGCGAGGATCGCGGGGGCTCCGGCGGCGAGGACGGTGACGCCCACGAGGGCGACGCCGACGACGAGGCGGTTGCGGACGCGCTTGGCACGGCCGGCCGGGGCGGTGGGTTGCGTCGGCGCGGTGGGTTGCGCGGGAGCGGTGGGTTGCGCGGGGACGGTCGGCTGCGTCGGGGCGGACGACGGGGTCCGGGCGGACGAGGGCGCTTGGGCGGACGACTGGCCCCGGGCCGGGTCGGCGGCCTTGCCTCCGGCGGGAGCCGCGGCGGTGCCGTCCTGGGCCGGCGGGACACCGGGGCCCTGGCTCCGCGTGCCGTTCTTGCTCCGAGGCCGCTTCATCTGCACCGGTGCTCGCATTCTTGACTCGTCCAGCCACAAAGCAGAGGTGACGGCCGATCACATGGAGCGCCCCCACCCCCGATACGGCTTCCGACCATTCCAGCGCTTCCGGGAAGGGGACGGGCATCGGCCGCTCCGCCACCCGAACGAGTGAACAACACTCCGGAGTTGGCGAACAACTTCCCCGGGCGGGGTCCCGGGGCCCCGGAGCGGCCCCGGTTGGATCTTCCGCGCGGGCTTTGGCAGGATGCCCGCCCGCAGCTCCGCGGCGGCGGCCGTTCCGCCCCTCCCGCCACGTCCGCCGCGTTGGTACAGGCCTTTTCGCGTCATTCGCGGGTCCGGTGAAGGGTCCGGTGGGGGCGGGTGCGGGGCCGGGCACACTGGGCTCCATGCGCAGCGACGTCGTCTCCCTTCCCGGCAGCCCCGAACGCCCCAATGAGGACTGGGTGACGACCGTCCTGTCCGCGACGGAGGACAGGGGGACGCTGGTCCTCCTCGACGGGGTCACGCCGCCCGTGGGTGACGACGGCTGTGTGCACGGGGTGCCGTGGTTCACCGCCCGCCTCGGCGGGACTTTGACCGAACTGTCCGCTTCCCGTCCGGACGTGCCCCTGGCCGAGATCCTCTCCGCGGCAATCCGGCGCACCGCGGAAGCCCATCGGGGGACCTGTGACCTTTCTCACGTCAGGACGCCTCAGGCAACCGTGGTGCTCGCCCGCTGGGACGGGGCGGTGGTCGAGCACCTCGTGCTCTCCGACTCGGTCCTCCTCCTGGAGGGGCCGGACGGGGCGGTGCGGGCGGTCCTCGACGACCGGCTCGACCGGGTGCCGGTCGAGGTGCTGCGGTCCGTGGCGGCGACGGACCGGCTGCGGAACCGGGAGGGCGGCTTCTTCACGACGGCGGCCGATCCGGCGGTCGCGGGGCTCGCGGTGACCGGGACGGTCCCGCGCGCGGAGGTCCGGTCCCTGGCGGCGCTCACGGACGGGGCGAGCCGCTGGGTGGACCTGTTCGGCGCGGGCGACTGGGCGGACTGCCTCGGCGTCCTGCGCGCGGAGGGCGCGCTCGGCCTGCTCCGGCGGGTGCGGGAGCGGGAGCTCGCGGACGCGGCGGCGGGGGGCGTACGGCGCTGGAAGCTGCACGACGACGCGACGGCGGCGTACGTGGAGCCGGGGCCGTAGGGGGTACGGGGGTCCCGGACCGCCGGGCCTCGGGGCCTCCCCTGTGCGGAACCCTCAGCCCTCCGACCGTACGTTGAAGTGGTTCAGGAGCCGGGCCAGCTCGGCGACCTCGGCGCGGTCCCAGTCGGCGAGCTTGCGGACGTAGCGCTCGCGCCGGGCGTCGCGGACGCGGCGGAAGCGGTTCCGGCCCTCCTCGGTGAGGCGGACGAGGGAGGCGCGGCCGTCGGCGGGGTCGGGGTCGCGGGCGACGAGCCCGAGGTCTTCGAGGGCCCGGAGCTGGCGGCTCATGGTCGCCTTGCCGACGCCGAAGTACCCGGCGAGTTCGGTGGCCCGCTGGGGCCCGGCGTCGTCGAGGCGCACGAAGAGGCCGTAGGCGGCGGGCTCCAGCTCGGGATGGACCTCGCGGGCCATCTCGCCGGACTGGGCGCGGGCACGACGCAGGAAGACCGCCAGCTCGCGTTCGAGGGCGAGGAACTCCCGGTCGACGGGGACGACCGGAACGCCTCCGGCTCCGCAGGGGGCCGACGGGGCCAGCCCGTCCTCACTTCCCGTACCGCTTCCGTGCACGTCAGCGCCTCCCACGCGTTCCCGGTGGCGCACCTCCGCCACACCGGCGGCCTTTCGGCCGCTGAAAGTTTCTTCCCGTCGCGGCCGTTTCCGCAGCTCTTCCAGTATTTCGCAGGCATAGACCAACGGCGGCGGCCGGGCCCCCTTCCACGGGCGGGTCTACGTGCGTAGCGTCGTTCCCCTCACCCCCTGATGACATGTCCACACCAGGATCTGTCGTCCCCTCTCCCCACGAGCCTTTCGGAGGCACGCGATGCGTGTGCACAGATCCGGAACGACCCTCGCCGGCGCCGCCCTGGCGGCCCTGGCCCTC
Organism: Streptomyces sp. NPDC088915; assembly: GCF_044749825.1. Lineage (NCBI taxonomy): Bacteria > Bacillati > Actinomycetota > Actinomycetes > Kitasatosporales > Streptomycetaceae > Streptomyces > Streptomyces sp. NPDC088915. The sequence continues at coordinate 10,242 of NZ_JBIVIR010000003.1, read as the reverse complement.
CTCCTGCCCCTCGCCGGATCCGCCGGCGCCCGGCAGGTGCCCGCCCGTGGCACCGCCAGCATGGGCATGGGCGTCCTCGCGCACGACGGGCGCGGCGACGCGTCCGGCGGCACGTCGGTCCAGGCCGTCCAGACGGAGGGCGTGGACGTCTCCAGCCACCAGGGGAACGTCGCCTGGTCCACGCTGTGGAACAGCGGCGTCCGGTGGGCCTACGTCAAGGCCACGGAGGGCACCTACTACAAGAACACCTCGTTCACGCAGCAGTACACCGGCTCGTACAACGTCGGCATGATCCGGGGCTCGTACCACTTCGCCACCCCGGACACGACGACCGGCGCGGCCCAGGCGGACTACTTCGTCGACAACGGGGGCGGCTGGTCGAGGGACGGCAGGACCCTGCCGGGCGTGCTCGACATCGAGTGGAACCCGTACGGCGCGACCTGCTACGGCAAGACCCAGGCCGGGATGGTGTCCTGGATCCGCGACTTCCTGAACCGGTACAAGGCCCGGACCGGGCGGGACGCCGTCGTCTACACGGCGACGAGCTGGTGGACCCAGTGCACCGGCAATTACTCCGGCTTCGGCGCCACCAACCCGCTGTGGGTCGCGCGGTACGCCTCCGCGGTGGGCGAACTCCCGGCCGGCTGGGCGTACCACACGATGTGGCAGTACACCTCCTCCGGCCCGACGGTCGGCGACCACAACCACTTCAACGGGGACCTCTCGCGCGTGCAGGCGCTCGCGAACGGCTGACGCCTCCCCGTCACCCCCCTTCCCGGCGGCTCCCGGCAGCGCACCGCGCGCTCCCGGGGGCCGCTCCGGCTTTTTCCCTCCACCCCCTTGCTCATTGGTATGGACCAATGCGAGGCTCTACGGCGGTCGCCCGGGTTTCAACTTCCGTGCGTCCCGCGCGCGTTGCTCGTTCCGTACTCCCCCACGCACGAGAGAGAGCCCCCGCATGCCCTCCCTGCCCTCCGTCCGGCCCTCCGCCCGCCGCACCGCCGCCGCCGCGGCCCTGTCCGCCGCCGCGCTCGTCGGTCTCACCCCCACGGCGGCCAGTGCCCACGGAGCCGTCTTCAACCCCGTGAGCAGGCTGGCCGCCTGTTACGCCGAGGGCCCCGAGACGCCCAGGTCGCAGGTGTGCAAGGACCTCGTCGCCGACTCCGGCACCCAGCCGCTCTACGACTGGAACGAGGTCAACATCGCCAACGCGGACGGACGGCACCGGGCCCTCATCCCGGACGGCAAGCTCTGCTCGGCGAACCGCGAGAAGTACCGGGCCCTGGACTGGGCGCGCACCGACTGGCCGGCGACGGCGGTCGCCGCCGGGTCGTTCGACTTCAAGGTCCGGGCGACGGCGGCCCACTCGGGCACCATGACGGTCTACATCACCAAGGCCGGCTTCGACCCGACCAAGCCCCTGAAGTGGTCGGACCTGGACGAGACCCCGGTCGCGGTGTACAACACCACCCGCACCGCCACCGACGGCTACTACACCTTCACGGGCACCCTGCCGGCCCGCACCGGCCGCCACGTCGTCTACAAGGTGTGGCAGCGCAGCGACAGCCCCGAGGCCTTCTACAGCTGCTCGGACGTCACCTTCGGCGGTACGGCCCGGGCCGGTGCCGCCCGGGCGACCGGCGCGAAGGCGCAGGCCCCCACCGAGGCGGAGATCGCGGCGGGCGCCGCCCTGTCCACCGTGAGCCACGCGGGCCACGGCGGCGACGAGCGGCCCCCGGCGCTCTCCGCCGAGGCCGCGGGGACCTCCTCCCCCCTGACGCCGGCCCTCGCGGGCGCGGGCGCCCTCGCCGCCTTCGCGGCGGGCAGCCTGCTCCTGGGCCGCCGCCGGAACACGTCCGGCTCCTGACGCGCCCCCACGCGTCACCGGCGGCGCGGCCCGGCCCGACGGGGCCGGGCGGCGCCCAAGGGCTGTTCGGCCCTGATCCGCCGGACAGCCCCTAAGAGCCGGACGGCCCGGGCGGGAAGAGGGCGGCGAGCCGGGGCAGGGCCCACCCCTCCGGCCCGGACGCCCCGCGCTCCTCGTCCTCTTCCCCCTCCTCGTCCGCTTCCTCGGCCTCCTCCGCCTCCTCGACCGCGTCGAGGAACTCCTCCCCGTCGTCGTCCTCCTGGCCGGTCAGCTCGTCGTACGCGTCCTGGGCGACGTAGTCGAGCTCCTCCCACTCGGGCCACTCGTCGTCGTCCCAGTCGTCGTGGTGCCGTCCCACGAGCGCCCGCACCTCGGGCAGGTCGGCCAGCTCGTCCGGGTCGGCGAGCACCGCCTCGTACGCCTTCCGCCCCTGGCCCACCAGCCAGAGCGTGAAGCAGTGGAAGCCGTCGTCCGTGCAGCGGCCGCCCTCGATCCGGTCCGCCGCCCTCCACAGCGCGTGCGTGTCGGCCTTGCCGCACGCCTTCTCCAGGCGCACCTGGAACGCCACGCTCTCCTCGGCCGGGCGCCGCAGCAGCTCCCCCTCCAGCCACTCCAGCCGCTCGTCCCGGGTGCCGGGACGGCTGCTCAACTCGTCGATGAGAGCCCAGAAGGCGTCTTCGTTCATGCGTACGATCATGACAGCCGGGACTGACATCGCGGACCCGGCCCCGGACCGGCCCCGGACCCGCTCCTCACCCCGTCCCCGGACGCGCCGGAGCGGGGCGTCCCCGAGGGAACGCCCCGCTCCTGACCGGGGGTTACGCCGCCGCGCCCACCGGCACCTCCGCCGGGGCGAGGGCGATCTCCAGGACCTGCCGGACGTCCGTCACCGGGTGGACCTCCAGCTTCTCCAGGATCTCGGCCGGGACGTCGTCCAGGTCGGCCTCGTTCCGCTTGGGGATCACGACCGTCGTGATGCCCGCCCGGTGCGCGGCGAGCAGCTTCTGCTTCACGCCGCCGATCGGCAGGACCCGGCCGGTGAGGGAGACCTCGCCGGTCATGGCCACGTCCGTGCGGACGAGCCGGCCGCTCAGCAGGGAGGCGAGGGCGGTCGTCATGGTGATGCCCGCGCTCGGCCCGTCCTTGGGGACCGCGCCCGCCGGGAAGTGGATGTGCACGCCCCGGTCCTTGAGGCCGGTGACGGGCAGCTCCAGCTCCGCGCCGTGCGAGCGGAGGAAGGAGAGCGCGATCTGCGCCGACTCCTTCATCACGTCGCCCAGCTGTCCGGTGAGGGTCAGGCCCGCGGCGCCGGTCTCCGGGTCGGCCAGGGAGGCCTCCACGAAGAGGACGTCGCCGCCCGCGCCGGTCACGGCGAGGCCGGTGGCGACGCCCGGCACGGACGTCCGGCGCTCGGCCGGGTCCTGCGCCGACTCGGGCACGTGGTGCGGACGCCCGATCAGCTCCCGCAGGTCCTCCGGGCGGACCGCGAACGGCAGCTCGCGGTCACCCAGTTCGTGCTGGGCCGCGACCTTCCGCAGCAGCCGGGAGATCGACCGCTCCAGGGTGCGGACGCCCGCCTCGCGGGTGTACTCGCCGGCCAGCTTCCGCAGCGACGCCTCCTCCAGGACGACCTCGCCGGGCTCCAGGCCCGCCCGCTCCAGCTGCCGGGGCAGCAGGTGGTCGCGGGCGATGACGACCTTCTCGTCCTCGGTGTAGCCGTCGAGCCGCACCAGTTCCATGCGGTCGAGGAGGGCCTCCGGGATGGACTCCAGGACGTTCGCGGTGGCCAGGAAGACCACGTCGGAGAGGTCGAGCTCGACCTCCAGGTAGTGGTCGCGGAAGGTGTGGTTCTGCGCCGGGTCGAGGACTTCGAGGAGGGCCGCCGCGGGGTCGCCGCGGAAGTCGGAGCCGACCTTGTCGATCTCGTCGAGCAGGACCACCGGGTTCATGGACCCGGCCTCCTTGATCGCGCGGACGATCCGGCCGGGCAGGGCGCCGACGTAGGTGCGGCGGTGGCCGCGGATCTCCGCCTCGTCCCGGACGCCGCCGAGGGCGACCCGGACGAACGCGCGGCCCATCGCGTGGGCGACGGACTCGCCGAGGGAGGTCTTGCCGACGCCGGGCGGGCCGACGAGGGCGAGGACGGCTCCGCCCCGGCGCCCGCCGACCACGCCGAGGCCGCGGTCGGCGCGCCGCTTGCGCACCGCCAGGTACTCGGTGATCCGCTCCTTCACGTCGTCCAGGCCCGCGTGCTCGGCGTCGAGCACGGCGCGGGCGCCCCGGATGTCGTACCGGTCCTCGGTCCGCTCGTTCCAGGGCAGTTCGAGGACGGTGTCGAGCCAGGTGCGGATCCAGGAGCCCTCGGGGGACTGGTCGCTGGACCGCTCCAGCTTCTCGACCTCCTTGAGGGCGGCCTCGCGCACCTTCCCGGGCAGGTCGGCGGCCTCCACGCGGGCGCGGTAGTCGTCGGACTCGTCGCCCTCGGCCTCGCCGTTGAGGTCGCGCAGCTCCTTGCGGACGGCTTCGAGCTGGCGGCGGAGCAGGAACTCGCGCTGCTGCTTGTCGACGCCCTCCTGGACGTCCTTGGCGATGGTCTCGGCGACCTCCTGCTCGGCGAGGTGCTCGCGGAGCTGGGCGGTGGCCAGGCGCAGCCGGGCGACCGGGTCGGCGGTCTCCAGGAGTTCGACGCGCTGGGCGACGGTCAGGAAGGGCGAGTAGCCGGAGTTGTCGGCGAGGGCGCCGACGCCGTCGATCTGCTGGACGCGGTCGACGACCTGCCAGGCTCCGCGCTTCTTGAGCCAGGTGGTGGCCAGCGCCTTGTACTCCTTGACCAGCTCGGTCACGGAACCGGGCAGCGGGTCGGGCAGGGTCTCCTCGACGGCGGCGCCCTCGACCCACAGGGCGGCGCCGGGGCCGGTCGTACCGGCGCCGATGCGGACGCGGCCGCGGCCGCGCACGAGGGCGCCCGGGTCGCCGTCGGACAGGCGTCCCACCTGCTCGACGGTCCCGAGGACGCCGGTCCCGGCGTAGGTGCCGTCGACGCGGGGCACGAGCAGCACCCGCGGCTTTCCCCCTCCCGGCCGCGCGGCCGCCTGGGCGGCCTCGACGGCGGCCCGTACGTCGTTGTCGGACAGGTCCAGCGGCACCACCATTCCGGGCAGCACGACCTCGTCGTCGAGCGGCAGCACAGGCAGAGTGAGCGGCGCGGACGCCATGGACTCAGAAGCCATGATCTCCCCTTCGGCAGTCAAGTTGAGCTGTATGCACTCAATGCTTGTGAGCCCATGAATGTTCCCGGACGCCTGTTCGCTGTGAGCGATCACTCTCGCGCTGTCCTTTGACGTGGATCTCTTCGTTTTGCAGCTTCACCCTTCGTCTGGCCTTTCGTCTTGCAGAGTGACCTTTCGTCGCGGGCTCGGGTTAGTGAGTCGTGGCAGGTTCGTTAGGGGTGGTGCCGGGTGGTGTCTCTGGGCCACCGGCGAAGGGGTTCGAGGTCGCGTACACCGACCAGGGCGGATCTGAGTTCCGTCGCTCGCTGGTGGATGCCTGGGCAGTGCGGTTCGAGGACGTCGCGCCGGTACGCGCGTTCAAGTCGTACAAGGGTCAGCGGCATCTGCCGGGTCTGTGGTGGTCGTCCACGGTGGGCGGGCACATCGGGTACGAGTCCTGGCTGGAGCGCGATCACGTGATGCTGCTGGACTTCGACCCGTCGGTGGTGGGGATCTCGTCTCAGCCGTTCTGGCTGTTCTGGCGATCGGACGCGGGCAAGAGCATCTCCCACGCGCCGGACTACTTCGCGCGCCGCGACGACGGCACGGCGGTGGTGGTCGACTGCCGTCCGGCGGATCGGCGCAAGCCCCGGGATGTGGCGAAGTTCGAAGCGACGCAGACAGCCTGCACTCAGGTGGGGTGGGAGTTCCGGCTGGTGGGGGCGCCGGACGCGATCGTGGTGCGCAATGTGCGCTGGCTGGCGGGCTACCGCCACCCCCGGCACCGGCCGGAACTGGTGGCCTCCGAGCTGCTGACAACGTATGCCGAGCCACAGCCACTGATGGAGGGAGCCTCGGCGGTTGGGGATCCGATCCGGGTTCTCCCCGTGCTGTTCCACCTGCTGTGGTCGCACGAACTGACAGCAGATGTGTCGGTGCCTCTGCATGCCCATTCGCTGGTGTCAGCGGGGGTGCGATGGTGACGGCTGGACCGGGCAAGCCGGTGTTGCGGCCTGGGGACTGGGTCGCCTACGACGACGGGGATCACCAGGTGGTGGCGCTCGCCGGCACGTCGGTGCGGCTGCGCTCGGCGACGGGGGCGGAATCGGTGGTGCTGGCGTCGCATCTGATGGCGGCGCCGGACTTCGCCGTCACCGGCACGGAGCCGCTGCCCGCGGTGGAGCCGTCCGGGTTGCTGGCGACGTTGCCGGAGCCGGTGCTGGAGGCGGCGCGCGAGTGGGAACGGCACATGGTGGAGGTCGAGACCGGGCTGCTGCGCGGCACCGTGCCGGGCACGCCGCCGCGCCCCGGCTATGACCCGGCTGCCTTCTCGCTGATGGAGCGGATGGCCGCGAAGGCGCGAGAGCTGGGGGTGACCGTTCGGACCGTGCAGAGCCGACGGTCGCGCTATGTCCGGCAGGGGGTCTGGGGGCTGGTAGACCAGCGGGCGACGCAGGCCTGGAAGGCGACGGGGCGGGCGGACGCCCGGCTGGTCGCGGCCGTGCAGGAGGCCCTGGAAGCGGAGACGCACACCTCGACAGGAACCCGGTCGCGGCTGATCCGCCGGGTGGTCAAGCTGGTGGAGGCCACGCACGGCGAGGGGGTGGTGCCGCTGCCGAGTCAGCGGACCTTCTACAAGCTGATCGACGCTCTGTCCACGGGGAGGCACACCTTCGGTTCAGCGGTCACGCGGCGGCAGACGGCGAACCGACCCGAAGGCCCGTTTACCCCGACGTTCGCCGACCGCCCCGGGGAACAAGTACAGATCGACTCCACCCCCCTGGATGTGATGGTGGTGCTCGATTCCGGGCTGACCGCCCGCGCGGATCTGACGATCGCGGTCGACGTCGCGACGCGGACGATCTGCGCCGCGGTACTGCGGCCGGTGGGCACCAAGGCGGTGGACGCCTCGCTGTTGCTAGCCCGGATGCTGGTGCCCGAGCCCGTGCGGCCCGGCTGGCCCGCCTCGCTGCGGATGGCGGCGTCGCGAATGCCGCACCTGCGGTTGCTGGACGTGGACGCGCGGATGGAACAGGCTGCGGCGAAACCGGTGATCGTGCCGGACACCGTCGTCATCGACGGCGGCAAGGTGTTCATCTCCGACACCTTCGTACGGACCTGCGACCGGCTCGGCATCTCGGTGCAGAGAGCACGTCCGCGCACGCCCACCGACAAGGCCATCGTGGAGGCGACGTTCTCCGCGATCAACACGCTGTTCGTCCAGCACCTTCCCGCCTACACCGGGCGGGAGGTTGCCCGCCGCGGCGAACGGATCGAGGTCCGGGCCGTATGGACGGTCCCCGAACTCCAGGACCTGCTGGACGAGTGGCTGCTGGCCGGGTGGCAAGCCAGAGCGCATGATGCTCTGCGCGACCCGTTCCGCCCGAAGAAGGCGATGTCGCCGAACGACAAGTACACCTCCCTGGTCGCGGCCTGCGGCTACCTGCCGCTGGTCCTACGCGGTGAGGACTATCTGGAACTGCTGCCGGTGACCTGGCGGGCCATCAACGGCTACGGCATCCGGATCAACTACCGCACCTACGACAGCCCTGAGTTGGGGCCTCTGCGGCGCCAGCACTCCGGGTATGCAGCCAAGCGCGGTCTCTGGGAGATCCACTACGACCCCTACGACCTGTCCCAGGTGTTCGTACGCACCCAGCGGGGCTGGGTCACCGTCCCCTGGGTGCATCTTCCGCTGGTGAACGCGCCGTTCGCGGACTTCACCTGGCAGCACGCCCGCCGACTGGCCGCCGAGGCCGGGCTGGACGACACCAACGAAGCGGCGGTCGCCCGGGTCTTGGACGAGTTGCTGACCCGCGCCGAACACGGCCCGAACACCCACACTGCGAAGGTCGTCGGCCGCACACGCGTCGCAGCCGCCTCCCACCGGCCGCCCGCACCACGCGCCGCCGCAGAACCACCACCGCCCGACTCTAGTACCGAACCGGCCGAGGTGATCCCGTTCGGTGTCTTCGACGCCCACGCAGAAGCCGAAAGGTGGCTATGACCAGGCCCTCCCGTACTTCGTTAGTCCCGCAGCAGGCCACGGGGCAGGAGCCGCCGCCGGACAGTCCGCTGACCACGAAGGAGGGATGGCGTCGCTTCGTCGAGCACGAACCGTCCCCGCCCCCGCTGCTGACCGCAGCCCAGCAGGCCGTCCTGTCCCAGAAAGAGAAGCTGCACCACGACGACGTGCGCCGGAACTACCACGCCGACCTGCCGCTGGTGAACACCCCGACCATCCAGAAGGTCATCGCCACCTCACGGCTCTTGGTCCAGCTCAACCGGCAGCAGATCTCCGCCCGTCGGGGCGTCATCATCAGCGGCGCCTCCGGCACAGGGAAGACCACCGCCCTCTCCCAACTCGGGCGGGCCCACGAGATCGCGGTCCGCAAGCGCCACCCACGCGACCGCGCCCGGCTCCCGGTCGTCTATGTCACCGTCCCGCCGGCCGCCACACCGAAGATGCTCGCCATGGAGTTCGCCCGGTTCTTCGGCCTGGACTTCCCCACCCGCTTCAACATCACCGACGTCGTCAACGCGGTCTGCGCGACAGGCGCTCACGTCCATGTCGACCTGGTCCTGGTCGACGAGCTGCACAACCTGAACCTCGCCACGCGCAGCGGCGCCGAAGCCTCCGACCAGCTGAAGTACTTCGCCGAACGGCTGCCCGCCACCTTCGCCTACGCGGGCATCGACGTCGAGGACCAGGGCCTGTTCGCCGGCACCCGCGGTCGCCAGATCGCCGGACGGTTCACCGTCATCCCCGCCGCCCCGTTCTCCTACGCCTCCGGGACGGACCGAGAAGCCTGGCAGTCCCTGGTCGGCACCCTGGAGTCCATGCTCCGGCTGCACCACCACCAGCCCGGAACGCTGACCGGCCTGAGCGAGTATCTCTACCACCGCTCCGGCGGCATGATCGGCAGCCTGTCGCAGCTCGTCCGGGGCGCTGCCGTCCTCGCTATCGAGGACGGCAGCGAACGCATCACAGAAGACCTTCTGGAGACGGTCCCGGTGGACTACGCCGCCGAACGCTCCCAAGCCCTCACAGCCCCGGAAAGACCCCGCTCCCGCCGGAAGCGCATCGCCTGATGCTCCTTCCCCGCCTGCCTGACCCCGTCCCGCCCGCACAGCACGAGATCGCCGCCTCCTACATCGGCCGCCTGGCCCGCCTCCACGGTCTCGACATCAACGCCCTCTGGCGGTGCGTGACCGAACGCGAAGCCTCCGGCGGCATGCGTCGCGTCGTCGTCCCGGAACGCCTTGCTGCCATCACCGGCCGGACCGTCCATTCCCTCGCCGGAGCTCTGCCCGAACTACGCACTCCACAGCCCGAGTGGGCCATGTTCCGTCACCAGCCACAACGCGGCTGCCAGCACTGCAATGCCAAGCACCCCGGCGGCGAGGTCACGAGGGTCCTGCCGCACCACCGCTATGTCTGCACCCGACACCGGCTATGGCTCTGCCCGTCCGACGCCGACGGGCACACCACACCCCTCGACGCTCTCCCAGAAATCGTCCAGGCACAACGCCGACACCTGCGTATCCTCCAGCGCTACGGCTGGGCCATCACCTACGACGCCGTCCTCAGCGCCATACTCATCTGCGGCCAGCTCTGGTCACTCCCAGAGAACGAGAACGGCGAAGCGCGGCGCGACTGGATCCGCAGGGCCAACATCCTCATCCCTCCCGGCACAGCCGAAACGACCTTCTCCGTCGCCCGCCTCTGCGCCGCGGTCTATCCCGAAGCCGTCGCTCTGGCCACACTCTTAGCATCGCCCTACTGGAGACAACAGGCACAGAGAACGGCCTGGGACCGCCGTCTCTTCAACGCCGAAATCGCCCGACGACTGCGGCACCCTCGCTATGGCCAGCATGAAAACGACCCCGTCAGCCACTGGGCCAACATGACGGCCAAGCGCCCGCCGCTTGCTCCGATCCGTGTCCATGACCCGAAACATCACCTCCGGAAACCAGCCCAGCGCACCGCCACCCAGCGCGCACAGCAACGCCATGCCCACGCCTTCAACCCATCCCACCGAGCTGGCGATGCACTCGTCGCGCACCGCCACCTAAGGGGTGTCCCGTAAAAGATCTTCGAGGTCGGCGATGCGCTACCCCATGGCCGTGCGGGCCGCGTCTAGAAACGCCAGCCGGTTGTCCTCC